>JBBQRU010000014.1:0-55640 GCA_038214545.1 Cyanophyceae cyanobacterium
ATGAAACCTTATTTACCTAGCTAGATAAAATCTTTTCTTTGAATTTTGTTGGAGATAAAGCACTATGATTGCTAGCACTAACTTCATCCCGATGTCTCCTCAGGAATATTTAAAATGGGAGGAACAGCAACCCATTAAATACGAATAACGGTCAAAAGTGACTCAGTATCTACACCATTGGTGCGATCAGTTTGGAGATTTTGCGAGATAATACAAAATAAAGAATCACAGTCGTTGCCATGCTACAAACATTTAGGGCAATTCTGAAAGGAAACTCGATCGAGTGGCTCGACGATGCCCCTGAGTTAGGGAATCAGTCGATCGCAGTTCACATCACTGTATTAGAAGAAAACGACGGCTTAGACTCTGCCACTCGTGGTCAAAGAATGGCTGAAGTGCTGGAGAAGCTTGCGGCGACTCGTACCTTTTCAGACGTTGATCCCGTAGTTTGGCAGCGCGAGGTGCGTCACGATCGCTCTATTCCAGGTCGAGACGAATAATGCTTCTCGATAGCAATATCATCATTTACGCGATTCAGCCTGAAAATGCTCAACTTCGGCAGTTCATTGCCGACCATACCTCTGCTGTATCTGCGCTAAGTTATGTTGAGGTACTCGGCTACCATCGCTTAACTGAAGCAGATCGAAACAATTTAGAGCAATATTTTCAGATCGCTCAAATGTTACCGATTTCTCAGCCTGTTCTGGAACAAGCTGTAGCACTCAGACAAATTCGCAGAATGTCTCTTGGAGATTCGATCATCGCTGGAACATCTCTCGTTCATAATTTGACACTGGTGACACGAAATACAGATGATTTTCAGTGGATTGAGCAAATTCAGTTGCTGAATCCGTTTGCATTAGATGCAGAATGAGCTTTGCTAATGCGATATATTTTTCGGTAACAGCTATTATAATTGAATAAGCAAGTACGATGTACATATGATTGCTAGCACTAACTTCATCCCGATGTCTCCTCAGGAATATTTAAAATGGGAGGAACAGCAACCCATTAAATACGAATATGTCAATGGGGAAGTTTTGGCGATGACAGGAGGGACTCTACCTCATAATTCTGTAGGCTTAAATTTGGCATCTGCTTTGAAAAATCATCTTCGAGGTAAAGGGTGTAAAGTTTTTATGGCAGATGCGAAGTTGGGTATATCGGATAAAGGTCCCTATCATTATCCTGATGTAATGGTGACTTGCGATCAACGGGATTTAACATCGCGTAAAATTGTCCAATTTCCTTGCTTAATAGTTGAAGTTCTCTCTTCAGGTACTGAAGCCTTTGACCGTGGGGATAAATTTAAGCATTATCGCCGGATCAAAACACTCAAAGAATATGTTTTGATTGATGCCGAAAATGTATGTGTAGAGTGTTACCGTATTAACGAAAACGGTAAATGGGAACTCACATCCTATTTAATTGATGATACTATTGATGAAACAATAAAAGTAATAAATGCAGAAGTAGATCAAATTGAGGTTAGCTTAACAAGTATAAACTTTAGTTTTGCTGTTGGTCTTTTGTATGAAGACGTGGCATTTGATACTGACATCAAATAACCAAGAACAAAGTAAGATGCACGTAAATAGCCGCAAAATCTTTAAAGCCGAATCCTACGGTCAATTATCAGCTAAGTATCAGTCAAAAGCGATTACTACAGAATTAGAAAACGAACAAGCTATCGCTCTTGCTCAAGATTTAGTACATCGCGCCAATCTAACATTGGAAGAGGAAGACCAGGAAACGTTATAACATTTATTCCAATCACTTATTCCTCTAACCACTTTTGCATCAGTGCGTAAATATCCCCTTTGTTACCCTCTTTCCTCAATCCCATGCCAACTACTAAAACCAGTACTTTGTCAACCTCTACTTTATAAATAATTCTGTAACGTTGACCTACAGATCTAACACTGACATATCCCTTAAGATTATCAATTAAAGCTTTACCCTGCTTTTCTGGCTCTGTCTTCAGCTTATCAATGCGATCTCTTAAAGATTTTTGTTGACGCTGATCTTTGACATCAGCTAGCATTTTCAAGGCCAGCGATGTCAGTTGAATTTCATACTCTGTATTAGAAGGTGGTGGAGTATTAAAGTCCAAGTTTACCTTTTGCTTCTTCCCAGCTAATAGTTTCTCCGCGTTCCCCCTGAGCTATGCTTTCTTGTAGCTGATGAGAAAACTCCTGATCAGAGAGAATTGATAGGGTTTCTAATAGAGATTCAAATTGCTCAAAGCTAATTGCAGCCATCACAGGCTTACCGTGTTTAGTGATAATTACTGGCTCATCCTTTAACTCATCTGGCAAATCTAGCAATTGTTGTCTGGCTTCTGTAATGGTCAGGTGCTTTAACATATAAATAATTTAAACCATAGCATAAATTTATTATAACTTGACAGTGCATTGTCAGGCGCACGTCTGGCTACGAAAGAGGCGGGATTATAAGTAGAGTCTTGCAACCCGAACGCCATGACCCCCATTGCACTTACAGGTATTTTCTTTCCTGCGTCTTCTGGCATTAATTATTCTACCCACCGGATTAATTCATCGTCTTTTTCGGTAACAGCAATTATTAAACCATTCGATTTAAGTTGTCCGAAATATCTATCCAACTGAGAGCGAGAGATAAGATTGTGTTCCATGAACTTCTGGCAAATATCGTGACTGCGAATAGCAACCACTCCACGTAGCTCTTGTTGCTTTCTGTCTTCAAAGTAGAGTTTTTTAAACTTTTCTACAAATGTATCAAATTCCATATCTTCAATAGACGCAGTAGAGACATGGTCTTTAGGAGAGGTTAGCTTAAAGCAATATAGAAGAGCATTGAGAACCCTTTGCCCTTTAGAAGTGTCGAATTCATAATCTGTAATTTGTAGATTGGCAACTAGCACTTTTTTTCCGTGATCTGTAACTGAAAACCGACTTCTTTTAGGAGATTCTATTAACTTTTGTTGCTCTAGACTTTTATAGATCTGCTCGGCATTCTTCTGATGTTCTTTAGATAAATGCTCCTTGACAAGACCTTGCGTCACCGTACCCTCGTTTGAGTAGGCAACTGCGTACAGCAAGTAAAGCATTTCTTCGACGGGAAGTTGAGTCATAAATTTCTTTTGAGCAGTTTTATTTGGATTCCTACTCTAGTAAACGTGTACATTAGTTATGGAGCAGATGCGTTTCAGCAATACTCGCTTTGGGAATCACGAATTTTTTGATCAACTCACTGCGATGCTTAAACACGGTTTCCTCATCGTAGAGTTTGCCAGATTCCGCCGCTTGTTGAGTCAGATTGCAGAGTGTTGCCCGATCGCGATCCAACGCCACAATTTGATCGACTAATGCTGTCTTTTCGCTCAACGGTGTAAAAACTCCGCCGCCATATTGCGCCACCAGTCCACGCGGATACGCACTATCATATCCGACGATTGGCAATCCAGACACTAGTGCTTCAACCAAACATCTCGGTGATTCTGGCGTTTTGTGGCAGAACATAAACACATCCTGTTGCTGCATTGTCAGGAGCATCTGAGTGCGATCGCTCACAAATCCGCCAAAGGTGATCGAATCTGCAATTCCTAGCTTTGCGGCTAATTGCTTCATCTCACTCAGCAAATGCCCATCTCCTAACCAAGTTGCTGTCAGCTTAATTCCGCGTTGCTGCAATTGATGAATGATTTCAATCCAATCGATTGCGCCTTTCATTTCTACAGCCCGCCCGACGTAACAGAGTTTAAGCGGTTCGCCTTTGATTAAGCGATCAAGCTTTGCGGTTAAGCTGTAGGCACTGATTTGATCCGATTTCTGAGTATGAATGTCATACACACATTGCGGATTCCGACTAAAGGGCGCATAAGCGGTATAGCAGTCTTGACCCTGAAAAAGTCCCACTTGACTCTGGCGAATTAGGTGATGAATGTGGCGCTTGACCGTCGGGAGGATCAACTTCTTAATATGAGTTTTTAGTGAATTTTTTTCTGTGAGCAATCGCCGAATCACCTCATACTCAACCCGATCTGCCCACATCGCATAAGAACGCTTGAGTTTAATCGCTTCTAAACACGCCACACTCGCCCAATCCCCAATCCAGACTGCAGGCGCAAAACAGAGATAGTCACACTCCTGAATCTTGGCGCTCAACAGCCTCCGCACTGTATCGTAGTGGCGCAAGTACATTGCAGGTTTATACGCATACGGCAGGGGAACCAATTCGAGCTGATTGGCACAGGGAAGCTCCTCAATTGCTCTCCAGGTTTCAGTGGTTGAGAGTTCTTTCGCTTGGTCGTCCGCTAAAACTGGAGCCGCCATGACAATTCGATCAAAATGTTCGACCCAGCGAATCAAGCCGTCGCAGGTTTGTTCATCGAGTCCATACCGCCCATCTACTAGGCGAAATGGCACGGGTAACACAAGTAGCAAACTGGTATCCATATTTATAAAAATCCTGCTTTATAGATTGCAATATATGCCGGTTCTTGTCCACTTTCGGTGATCTGAGTTCGGGATGGTAGAGAGAGCGATCGCAACAGATGAACTCTCTATCCTTTAAGGTGTAGATATTGAATAAACGCCCTATATTTCGCTCAACATGACCCAATATAGAAGTATATTCGGTGGCTCAACCTCTACCTTAATGGTGAATTTAGTCTAGCATTTCGCTTTCTGCAAAAAACTTGGTCAAACGCAGGTAAAATTGTCTTTCTGAAGGGGAGTGCGATCGCAGGTTAATTTGACTAAATTGTTAAATTGGGAAAAAAAATTTCCGAGTTGGTTTCAACAAGTGATTTTGTTGAGTGTGATAATTGTGTGGCTATTGTTACTCCCACTTCCAGCATGGGCTGTATCACCACAAGTTGAGCGTCCGGTTTTAACTTTAGAATTATTGCAAGAGAGACTGCATACACCGACAAATCTGGAAGGTAATCTAACCGTAGATTTACGGGAACTGGCAATTAATTTGCGACCAGAAAATGCTGAATTTCGTGATACCTTTTATCAGTTGTTACGGAAAGAACTGCAACGGGCGGGATCTAAACCCTTAGGGTTGGACTTGAGTAATTCTCTGATCCAAGGAGATCTGATTGGTAGCGATTTGGGATTGCGAACACCGTCCTATGGTCAAGCACTCGCCCCAATTTTTACCCCAACTGAACAAGAACAAATAGAACGCGATCGCCTTCCGCGCAAACAAGCAAGAATTCTTTCACCAACAGAGATTACAGTTTTTCGTGGTGCTTTGAGGTTGGTGCAAACTCGCTTTAACGGAGAAGTGCAATTTAACAATACATTCTTTCTCCAACCAGTTGAAGCCCAAGGCGCAATTTTTACCCAGCAGAGTGGTTGGAATGAGACCAGATTCAGCGAGAAAGTTAACTTTTCTGGAGCCAGCTTTCGTCAAGATGCCCGGTTTCAAGGCAGTATCTTTTTTGCCAAAGCTGATTTTAATCAAACATCATTTAGCGACGCTTATTTTCAAAATAGTACTTTTGCCGATACGACTAATTTTCTACAAACAAATTTCAAACAAGCAGCCAACTTTAATTATGTCCAATGGCAAGGTAAAACAGACTTCTCTTCAGCCCGTTTTACCGATCAGGCGCTATTTGCGAAAGCCAGCTTTCAACAGTTTGCGTTATTTATCGAAACAGCTTTTGAGCAAGCTGTCACCTTTCGCGAAGCGCAGTTTAATCAATCAGTGAATTTACAAGGTGCGCGAATCCTCAGTCAAGCCGACTTTAGTGATGCGCGGTTTGCGACTGCAGCAAATGTTAATGTATCTGCTTTGAACTTCAACTCCGATAAAGCCAAAATTTTAGGTAATACTGGGAAGATTGGCAAAGTATTGACAGTACCGACTTTACAAGGGAATGAAAATGTGCTGCGTAATTTGGTGCAAAATTTCCGCTCCTTACAGCAAATTCCTGACGCTAATCAACTTAAATACATGTCTCAGCGATTACGCCTCGAAAAATTGCAACTTTGTCTGCTGGATGTAGATAGTACAGAAATCTCCCCAACAACATGGTTATTGCAAGCTTGGGACTGGCTAGCATTAACTTTACTGCTACTGCTGAGTCGCTGTGGTACAAGTGTTTGGCTAGTGTTTGGCGTAGGAATGATTGCGATCGCTTATTTTGGCTGCGTGTTTTGGTTAGTCGATCGTTTTCGCCGCCTGCATCCACGAATTATCCCCACAACCTACGAAACTGTCTGCATGATCGCTAGTTTTAGCATCCTTTCGTTACTAGGATTAATTGCCATATTTCGGACTGCGGAACAACCTTGGCTCACATTAGGTTGTTTAGTACTTTTTATCTTCCCAATCCCCGCAACCCTCTTAATCAGACTGTACCAACTCGGTCGCTATCACGACTTAATGGACGTATCTTACTTTACAGAAGATGGCACACTGCGCCAGTTACGACTACTAATTGGTCGTTTACCAGTAATTCCCCGCTATCCGTTATTCCGCGAGCGCTATCCACCTATCTTATGGAACCGCCGCTGGAATTGGCTGAATTATTACGACTTTAGTCTTAACAATTTACTTAGATTAGGTTTTAATGATATTCGTCTGCGTGACGAACATTTACCGGGTATTATTACTACGTTAGCGTGGTACCAATGGGGGTTAGGATTACTTTACATTACCATGCTGTTGTGGACTCTTTCGCGGACAATTCCGGGAGTCAATTTGTTAATTTACTTAAAATAATTTTAGTTTTTGTTGGCTCACGCAAAGTCGCACCAGCGCAGCGTCAGCGCAGCGAAGCCGTTAGCGAAGCGAAGCCGTTAGGCGTTAGGGGTTAGACGCGAAGAAAAATTTAGCGGGGATGGTAATAATTTCGATACCACCTAATAGAATTTTCGATTCCGACTTCAATTGATGTATTGGGTTTAAAGCCGACATCTTTGATTAAATCGTCAACATTAGCGTAGGTTATTGGTACATCGCCTAATTGCATGGGTAATAAATTTTTTTGGGCTTTCATGCCTAGGCAATCTTCTATTACTTCGATAAAGTGCATTAATTCGGTTGGTTGATTATTGCCAATGTTATAAATTTGATATGGAGCGTTGCTTGTCGCTGGATCTGGGAGATTTGCCGACCAGTGAGGATTAGGTGTAGGAATTTTATCCAGCACTCGCACTACTCCTTCGATTATGTCATCAATATAAGTAAAATCTCGCTGCATTTTTCCATAATTGAATACATCAATTGATTGTCCAGCTAAGATGGCTTTGGTAAAAATAAATAGTGCCATATCTGGACGACCCCAAGGACCATAAACAGTAAAGAAACGGAGTCCCGTTGTTGGAAGACGATACAAATGGCTGTATGTATGCGCCATTAGTTCATTCGCCTTCTTGGTAGCCGCATATAAACTAATGGGATGGTCGATATTATCGTGTACAGAGAAAGGAATTTTGGTATTAGCACCGTAAACCGAACTAGAAGAAGCAAATACTAAATGCTGTACACCTGTATGACGGCAACCTTCTAAAATATTGGTAAAACCAACGATATTGCTATTTATATAAGCCTGAGGATTTTTTAGGGAGTAACGGACACCGGCTTGAGCTGCTAGATTGACTACTTGATCAAAGCGATACTCGGCAAACAGTTCGGCAATACCTTGATTGTCTGCTAAATCTAGTTGATGAAATTTAAAGTTTGATTTAGCTTGCAGTTGATTTAACCTATCTTTTTTCAAGAAAACATCATAGTAATCATTCAGGTTGTCTAAACCAATCACCTCATCGCCTCTATCTAGTAGCCGCTGACTGAGATGAAAACCAATAAAACCAGCCGCACCTGTGACTAGAATTTTAGTCATATTTACAGACTCCAGTAATTCAAATTTGCTGGTAAAGTTGCTGGGTCAAAGATAGATTTTACATCCACCAGAACTCCTCCTGGACGAATACTCGCCAGTATTTTTTCTGGAGGCATATCGGTATACTTTTGATGGCTGACAGCAAAGACTAAACCATCTAAATCGCCTAAATCCTGCCAATCTACCAGTTCGATTCCGTATTCGTGCTGTGCTTGTTCACTTGTAATTAAAGGATCGTGAACTAAAGGCTCAATGCCGAATTGCTGCAACTCAGCAACAATATCTGGTACACGACTATTACGCAGGTCTGGCACATTTTCTTTAAATGTAAGTCCGAGAATGGCGACTCGTGCGCCTTTAATTGGGATATCAGCTTGAATTAACAGCTTGACTAAGCGTTCGCCAATATACTTACCCATAGTGTCATTGATCCTTCTTCCCGCCAGAATGACTTGGGGATAGTATCCTACTTCTTGAGCTTTAGTTGTCAAGTAGTAAGGATCTACACCGATACAATGACCACCAACTAATCCTGGGGTAAATGGTAAAAAGTTCCATTTTGTGCTAGCTGCGGCTAAAACATCACGAGTCCGAATTCCTAAGCGATCAAAAATCATTGCGAACTCGTTCATTAAAGCAACATTCAAGTCTCGCTGAGTATTTTCGATGACTTTTGCCGCCTCAGCAACCTTGATCGATGCCGCAGGATAAACACCAGCATCGATAATGGCTCCATAAACGCTCTTCACTAATTTTAAGGTCTCAGCATCTTCTCCTGATACCACTTTGACAATTTTTTCCAAAGTATGAGCTTTATCACCTGGATTAATCCGTTCTGGTGAATAGCCCAGCTTAAAATCAATTCCCTGCCTTAAACCGGATACTTTTGCCAGAATTGGACCACAGATCTCTTCTGTAACTCCAGGATAAACAGTGGACTCGTAAACGATCACCGCACCCGATTGCAGCACCTTACCAACAATTTCCGAAGCTTTAATCAACGGATTCAAGTCTGGACAACGGTTGCAGTCAATTGGGGTAGGAACCGCAATCACAAAAAAATTTATGTCTGCTAAATCAACTAAATCGGCACTAATTTTGAGAGTAGAGGTTTTTAACTCCTCAGGAGAAACAGCTTCCGTATAGTCAATACCTTGATTTAATGCGGCAACCCTCTCACAGTCGATATCAAATCCAATTGTGTTAGGAAACTTTTTAGCGAATGCTAAAGCTACAGGTAAACCCACATAGCCCAGCCCAATTACTGCGATGCTTATCATCTCTGTGTACTGATGCCCTCAGAGTGAGTATTTAAACAATTTAACAAAACTAGACTGCGATCCACCATTAAAAAACTACATCCAAACCCTCCCAACCCTTCCTACCACCTTTACACCTCTAGACCTTTGCGTCTAACGCCTAACGCCTAACGCCTAACGGCTTCGCTTCGCTAACGGCTTCACTACGCTAACGGCTAACGCCTAACGGCTTCGCTACGCTAACGGCTTCGCAACGCTTGTGCTGCGCTGACGCAACGCTATCGCGCTAACGCCCTATTGGGCTTCGCTACGCTGATGCGTGACCCCCTTATCCTCCTCCACAGCCCCATCTCCTCCAGAATACTCATCAGCAAAATAATGATAGCTATGAGGTTCGTTGTCAGGAATCACGCCATTTACAACCTGACCCAGCACATTTTGACCAGATTTTTCCAAAAGTTCTTTGGCAAAAGTAGCACTGACAGAATCGACAACTCCCGGTCGAACTACCAACAAAACACCATCAGCTATTTGACCAATACTAGCTGCGTCAGCCGCAATATTCAAGGGCGGAGTGTCAATAATAATCAAATCGTAGTTAGCGGCTAAAGTTTCAATCAATGCTGCCATCCGTTTAGAATCGAGGAGGGCGGCGGGGCTAGGAGGCATCACTCCAGAGGTCAGCACATCTAGGTTAGGCATAACTTTTTTGATCGCTGTTTTAAGTTGTGCTTGTCCTACTAGTGTATTGCTCAAACCGATATCATTATGGAGATCCCAAATTTGATGTTGTACTGGAGAATGGAGATCTGCGTCTATTAGTAAAACATTATGCTCGATCTGCGCCATCGATACCGCTAAATTAGCGCAGACTGTTGACTTGCCTTCTTTAGCGACTGAACTAGTAACAACAATCACTTTTATCTCTTTATCCGCACTGATAAACTTTAAATTTGCCCTGAGCATACGGTAAGCTTCACTAATTGGAGAACGAGGAGTATCTCTGACAATCAGTTTTGGCTGACGATCTATATCTTCATTGCTGCGAGAAGATTTTTTTGACTTGCTAACAGGAATAACGCCTAATAAAGTTAAGTTGAGTATTTTTTTCGCTTCGTCAATCGTCTTTACAGATTTATCTTTCAATTCTAAAAAATACATTGTCCCCATAGAAGCTATCATCGCAAGTATTGCGGCGGCCACATAAGAAGTCTGTGGAGAACTAGCTGGATCTGAGGGAATATCAGATGCGGCAATTATGTGTACATTACCTAGGTTTTGGTTTTCGGCTACGCGGACTTCTTGCAGTTTTTGTGCTTGAAGTGAATGTGCTGATTGAGCAGCTTGCAATTTCCGCTCTAATCCGCGTTGTTCTTCACCTAATTTAGGCAGGATGTTGAATCGTTTTTTAGCATCATTTTGTAAATTAGATAAAGCCTTTAGTTGACTAATTAAACCTAGGCGAGTTGCTTCTAATTCTACAAGCCGTCCTGTCATTTGTTGCTGAATTGTTCCCATTTGTAAGTTACTGCCTTGGATTTGCTGAGAACCTGCAACTTGTTTGATTCGCTGATTTAGCAAACTCTTTAAAGCTGCTACTTTGGTTTGTAAATTACTGACGTCAGGGTGAATATCTTGGAAAATAGTTTGTTTAGCCGCAAGTTGAGATTCTTGCTGTTGAAGTTCTTTGAGCAGATCTTGAACTCCAGAAGACTGGCTCAAAGATGCAATCATAAGTGCATGTTTTGAGGACATGCCTAATTGTTTTTGCAGTTCTTGTGACTGACTGTTTAAGTCGGCAATTTTAGATTCATTCGCATTAATTTGCTTTTGTAAGTCTGTAATCATCGCCGCAGACTGAGTAACTTCTTCAGGAATAGAGGCAACATTATTTCTCTCTAGAAACTGACGCAAATCTATTTCAGTTTGGCGAGCAGCAAATTCGGCTTTTGGTACTTGTTCTTCTAAAAATTTTCGTGCAGCTACAGCTTGAGACCTTTGAGAGGTAATATTGTGTTCTACATAAACCTCCATGAGCATATTGACAACTTTTGCTGCTATTTCTGGGCTTGTGTCTTTGTAGGCAACTTCTAAGATGTCGGTTCCTTGAATATTTTTAACAGATAATTTTTGGATAAATATTTTTGGCTTGATAATCTCCCCATGCTTGTTTTGTAAATTGAGTTTTGTAATTGTCTTTTGGATAATCGGTGTGGAACTTAAGACTTCTGCTTCTGTTTTTAAAGGATTACTTTTTTCTACTAATGGTTCTAATTTACCTAGCTCTGAATTTACCCCTGTTAGCGCAGAGCTAGTATTTGTTCTCTGGAAGCGGAGTTTTCCTTGAGCTAAATAAATAGGCTTTTGCCAAGATACAGCTAATACTAAAATTAAAAAGGCTGGTATAAATGTTAACGTTCCTTGTAGCCAGCGGCGCTTAGCTATTAACCAAAGTTTGTTATATACAGAAGATTGATTTTCCATGAGTTTGGTAAAGGAAGTTAGCAGAAATCATTATTATATCTATAACAATCCTATCTGATTTATGGAACCGCAGAGACACAGAGAAAGAGAAGTCACAAATCATCAGCGGATTACTCTAGAGGAATATTGATATTTCATAAGTGGAGTAACTGTGTATTCTTTTGCATAAGTTCGTGATACGTAGCGATCGCTCTCATCACCCGCTGTCTATCTTCTGTTGTCAGATTCGAGCCTGAAGGTAGGCAAAGTCCGTGCTCAAACAATTTTTCGGCGATATCGGAGCCAATAAATTCACACTCAGCAAATATCGGCTGTAAATGCAATGGTTTCCACACCGGACGAGCTTCTATCTGCTGTGCTAAAAGTTCCAGGCGAACTTGTTCTCGATCTGCGCCAAAAGCCACCGGATCGATGGTTAGACAACTTAACCAGCGAGTAGCGCGTCCAAAATCAGCTTCTGGCATGAATTCTATACCTGGTAGTTGTAATTCCTGCTGATAAATATCAAAGTTGTGTCGCCTCGCTTCTACGCGATCGCTAAGAACTTGAAGTTGACCGCGACCGATACCTGCTAAGACATTACTCAAGCGATAGTTATAACCAATTTGCGAGTGTTGGTAATGAGGAGCCGGATCGCGGGCTTGAGTTGCTAAAAAACGTGCTTTAGCGACTATGCTGGCATCATCAGATACCAACATCCCACCGCCAGAAGTTGTGATAATTTTATTGCCGTTGAAGGAGAAAATGCCTATTTTTCCAAAGGTTCCTGGTGAACGTCCTTTGTAAGTGGCTCCTAAAGATTCAGCAGCATCCTCAATTAGGGGAATTTCATATTGATTGCAAACTTCGAGAATCGGATCGATATCCGCACTTTGACCGTAGAGATGTACCAGCACCACGGCTTTTGGCAATTTACCTAAGCGAGATCGACGGCTGAGTGCTTCGCGTAACAAGTCAGGATTCATATTCCAACTTGGGCGATCACTATCAATAAATACGGGAATGCCGCCTTGATAGATAATTGGATTAGCAGTTGCCACAAATGTGAGGGTAGAGCAGAAAACCTCATCTCCCGCTTCCACTCCCACTAATTGTAAAGCTAAATGTAGTGCGGCTGTACCAGAACTCACTGCTGCTGCATGTTGGGAGCCAATCGCCTGACAAAATTCTTGCTCGAAAGCTTCTATATGGGGACCAACAGGAGCAATCCAGTTTGTGTCAAAAGCTTCTTTGACGAATTCTAGCTCGCGATCGCTCATGTGGGGAGTTGAAAGCAGAATTTGTTTGCTCATTTTGCACCTTGGTTTAGATAACGATAAGCCGGGAAAAAATCGGAGAGGAGTAACTCTTCAGCTTGAATCTCTAACATTTCGGCTCGTGATTGCACTAAATCACGATATTTTTCTTCATCTGTAATCAGCCGTAATGTCAGGAAAGTATGCCTTTGGCGAGAAAATCCTGTTTTGAAAGTCGATAAACTATCTTTTCCACCTCCTAGACCACCTCCTAGGTGTAAAAATTCATTGCCGCGTTTTTTCGCCCATAATCGAGCATAATCTGTTTCTAAACTTCCTGGCGACAGCTTGACAAAGTTATTTTTTGTGCCTCCAAAAGTACTCTGTACTATCCCGCACACTTCTGTGTATAAGCCAGCACACACTATTTGATTTTCTGACTCTACAACACATAAATGAATTTTTTCACCTAAAATATTTTGCATATCTATAAAATATTTATAATCAAAAGATAAATAACTTTTTACAGCACCTACACGCGCCATCGTTTCCTCATATATATTGATAAATTCATGAATATATTCAATAAATGGAACTATTTTTGCTTTCAAGCCTAATCTTTTACATTTATTAATTGTACTTCGATGTCCACATCTAGTATGATTCCACATGTCCGACTCAGAAAGTTTTAAATCAATCGAAACTGTCTCTCCGTTCAAGGTTAAAGTACCAGGAGGGAAAATATCTAAAAAGTGGTGGTTTAGGATCGGATGCAGTCTAAAAAAAGCTGAACATACATTTTTAGCTTTAAGTACAGATTTTAACTCTTGAATTGCTAACTGAATAAATTCTGAGCTATTAGTTGCAGCTTCACTCAACAATATTCCGGGATATCCATAAGGTGAGATGATATCATAAATTCCCCCATTTGATTCAGTCGATATATCATCACACTGTCGTAATAAATAAGGTGCAAATAAATATTTCTCTCCTGCAGTTATTAAAATTGCTTCAGGAATTGTGTGAGTTCTTTTTGCCTCTAAATAAAAATACTCAGGTAAATGATAAATATCATGACGTATTTTTTGCAATACCTCTTGCCAATTGCTACATGTTACGTCAATCACCTGAGTATTCACTTATTTTGTTCCTTTGTGAGATTTTATTAATAGTTTTTACTTGTTATGTATGATGGGAATTTTTATCCAACAAAAAACATCAACTCTTCACAAGATTAATTCTCAAATCTATAGGCAGGGAAGAAATTTGATTTAAGCAAATCTTCGCTTTGTAGATTCAGCTTTTTTGCTTGTAATCTAATTAACTCATGATACTTGTCTTCATCAGCAACCATTCGCAGTGTCAGGAAAGAATGCCTTTGTTTGGAAAAACCTGATTTAAAAGTATAGAGACTATCTTCTTTTGATCCGCCAATACCACCACCAATGTGTAAAAATTCATTGCCGCGTTCTTTCGCCCAATAACGAGCATAATCAAGTAATAAATTAAAAGGAGATTGGCTTAAAAATTCAGTTTTTGTTCCTCCTAGATGAGCCTGAACGATTCCACAGCATTCAAAAAACAAACTAGCAGAGATAACTTCTCCCTCAAATTCCACAATACATAAACTTAACTTGTCGCCTAACTTTGATAAATCGGCAAAGTAATTATTATCAAAATAATAAACTTCTTTAGCCCCGACTCTATTCATAGTCTGTTCGTAAATTGCCAAAAACTGCTCAAAATATTCCCAAACAGGAACCATTCTCGCCGTAAATCCCAGCCTTTTACATTTATTAATTGTGCTTTGGTGCCCTTTGCGCGTATGTGCCCAAATTTCCGAAACTGAAAGTTTTAAGTTGATCGAGACTGTTTCACCATTAAATGTGAAAGTATCATCAGGAAAAATTTCGTCAAAGTTATGATTCAAGATGGGATGAAGTCTCAAAAAGGCTGAGCAGACACCTTTTGAACTTAATACTTTCTTTAGTCCACTAAACGCTAAATCGAGAAACCCTCGATCATTGGCTGCTTCACTCAATAATATACCTGGATATCCGTAGGGTGAAACAATATCAAAAATGTCTGGCGAGATTGATTCAGTCAATGTATCATTACACTGACGTAGCAAATAAGGTATAAATAAGATGCTTTCGCCTTCAGTTATTAAAATCGCTTCGGGAATTGTTTTAGTTCTTCGAGCTTCTAAAGAAAAATACTCAGGCAAATGATAAGTATCATGCCGTAATCTGAGTAAGGTTTCTGACCATAAACTATTGGATGTGTCAATTATTTGAGTATGCATAATCATGGCTAATTCCTTAGATATTAATAGCTGTCTGATCTCCACAAAACAGGGAACACTGCGGGATCGCTAAAATCAGGCTCGCCGTTAGGTAGTTTTCGGCACAAAGCTTCGTCTACAATATGGATTTCTTCGCCTTTGTGATTCCAGAATGGCTGATAGTGGTTTTTCTGATCTTGAAGATGTACCGCCATTGCTAAACGGAATGAATCGCTGCGATTAGGATAGCTACCATGAATTGTCCAACAATGATGAAAGCTAACCTGACCTTTTTTTAATTCCATTGGCACCTTCACTACTTCTCGTCCGGCTTGACAAAATGTTTGCTCCATTTCTGCGAGTTTATAGTTATTGAAATATCGTGTGTTTTCCATCCCTGACCACTTGTGGCTACCATCAAGCACAACTAATGGCCCTCTCAATTCATCGCAGTCATGAAAGGGAATCCACGCAGTTAATAAGTTGTGAGAACTACAGGTAGCCCAATAAGCGCGATCGGCGTGCCAACCAATCGCCGTTCTACCATCTGCATCAGTGGGAGGTTTATAGACAAGTTGGTCGTCTAGCAAACGAATTTCATGGGTTCTCGCCAGACGCGCAGCGATCGCCCCGATAATTGGATGCAACCCCAGTTGCCGTAGTTGGCTATTTTGTAAAGAGACAAACTCGTTGTTCCTGACAATATCTCCATCTTCTGGCTTCCAGTCGGTATAGCCAGTAGTTATGGGTAGTCGCAGATCTCGCTCTCCCCGATAGTATCTTTCGCTACCCTCGATTGCTTGGGCAATGATTTCATCGGAGATGACTTTTTTTGAGATGTACCAGCCGTGCTCCTCGTAAAAAGTCACATCTGCTTCTGTAGGTAAAAGTGCCACTTGTTCTGGCGAAAGATGTTTTACGAGTCTGTCAGTAATTACGTTCATGCAAACCTCAACAAATATGTAAGTTGTGTAGTTAAGAGCGCATTTGACCTTTGAATTCTTCTGATGTCACGTAGCCTTCTTGGTTAATTCCCTCTTGTTGCACAACTTTGAATACTGTTAAAAAGAGAATTTTTAAGTCCAGCCATAAGCTCCAATGATCGACATACCAAACATCAAGTTGGAATTTTTGATCCCAACTAATTGCATTTCGCCCTTTAACTTGCGCCAAACCTGTAATTCCCGGTTTAACTTCATGACGACGTGCTTGTTCTGTAGTGTAGCGATCGAGATACTTGACTAATAAAGGACGAGGACCGACAAAGCTCATATCGCCTTTGAGGACATTCCAAAGTTGCGGAAGCTCATCTAAACTGCTTTTCCGCAGAAATTGACCGATCGCTGTTAAACGCTCTTCATCAGGGAGAAGATTACCTTGAGAGTCTCGGCGATCGCTCATGGTGCGGAACTTATAAAAAGTGAAGATACGACCATCTTGACCAGGGCGAGGTTGGGTAAATACAATTGGTTTACCGATACTGATGTAAATAGCGATCGCAACTACCAGCATCAGAGGCGAAAAAAGAATTAACGCGATCGCGCAGACAACTCGCTCAAATACAGACTTAACTATTTTGCTGTATTTTTTATTTGGACTCAGGCTAAAAGATGAAGAATGATTCATAGGTTTTCCAGGCAATTAAGTGAACTTTCTTCAATAAGTAAAAAAAATAGCTAACTCCAAAAAGCTTTAATTGTGCTTGTAAGTAGAAAGAAGATTGTCCGGCTATATTTGACTTAACAGCAGGCAAATTTTGTTTGCATAGCGTCCGCATATAAACTTTCATGCAGTTTGATAATTTGTTGCAAATCGTAAGTAGCCATGCGATCGCTACCACGCTTACCCATGATTCGCGCTTCCTGAGGATGTTCTAATATCCAGGTGAATGCTGCCACCAGTCCTTCTACATCGCCCACTTTGATTAAAAGACCGCAATCCTCTGTTAGCAAATCTCGGATTCCGCGAATATCCGCACCGATTGCTGGAGTTTCTAAACACAAAGATTCCATAACACTTCTGGGTAGTCCTTCTTGCGAGGAAACCAGCACAGAAGCTACCGAAGCACGCAACAAAACTTTAATATCCTGGCGATATCCTAAAAAGCGCACCTGCTTTTCTATACCTAGTTCAATTGCTAATTGCTGCATCTCCTCCAGCCTCGGACCATCTCCGGCAAAAGCTAAACAGGCGGTATGTTTTAGTTGTGCAAAAGCCTTTAAAATATCTTGGTGTCGCTTGCGCTGAATAAACTCAGCAACACACAAAAATAGTGGAGTTCCTGGTGCTATCTCTAACTCCTGACGCACCCGCTCAACGTCAGCTTCGCTCGTAGTCTGAGAACTATAACACGAGCGATCTACGCCAATTCCTGGCATATAACGCAACCGTTCCGGTGGGACTAGCCAATACTGCTTTACTGCTTTTTCATCCTCTTGATTGATCACAACTAAATAATCAGTCCAAAATCCAGCCAGCTTCTCTAATGAAAGAAATACCGCATTTTTTAATGGTTTCTCGCCGCGAAAGAAATGAAAACCGTGTGCTGTATAAATTACTTGCGGTTTAGATTGGGAAGGTAAACTTTTGATCGCGTAACGTGTAACAAAAGCTGCTACTGGTGTGTGTACATGAACTATGTCATATTGCTCTTGCTTGATTAAATTTGTAATAACTTGGGGTGCAATAAGTAGATTACGCGGATCGAGAGGATTTCGCGACCACTCTACTTCCCAAACGCGATCAAAAGCTTGCAAGCATTCAGGATTAGCCGAAATTCCTTGAGCCAATGCATCCACCCGCCAACCTTGCGATCGAAAGTGATAAGCAAAGGGAAGAAGAAAGGCACTAAGTGTATCTGGGATGGTAGTAACCATCAAAATCTTGTTCATACCTTAGCTACCAATTCGCAATTCGCAATTCGCAATTCGCAATTTCCTTACGCCACGCATCAATGAGTTCGGTTGAATATTGACACTACGTATTTTATGTTTTTTCATAATTGAAATTAGGGGCGGATGTTTTCCTTAATGAATCAATGAACAATTTGTTCACAATTGCGAATTGCGAATTGCGCGGTCATTTAGTTATTGTTTTTCAGCCCTAACTAGGTTGACAACAAACTTGTTAGTTATCAACGCCCCAACTTTATTTGGACATTTTATTTGTATCAGATTTGTTTCTGGCGATCATGCCAAATTGGCAGATTTTTTAAATTTGCCTCATTTCCTGGTAATTACCAAGAATATGCCGGAGATGGCTAAATCTTGACTAGAGACCTGAGAAAACTCTTTGGTAAAGTTTTGCCGATGTTTCTCGACAAATGTTAATGCTCGCTCTTGTTGACATTTATCAATTTCTGTGAATAACTGATGTGGATCAATATTTCCCACATTTACCAGACTGGAAACTAATAAAGTGTAATCAATTAATCCAGCATCCTTCATTGCTGTTAATGTTTTCTGGTAATGATTCACAAGAATACGGTTAGGACGACCAGAGTTGTAGGTCATTAAACGATAGAAAGAACTCGGTATTTCCAAGAAAGTTAACTCATGGTGTTCTGGTGTAAACATTCCATGATCACGCAAGTCAATTTTGTGCAACATTCTTCCACCAGGCTTGAGACAAGCCACCATATGCTGTAAAGCAACTAGCGGATTAAAGAGATGTTCTAGAACTGCCCGCGATACTATATAGTCATAAATTTGACCTTGATTTTCAGCGCAATTTTGAAAATATAATTCTGCTGGATGACCGATTTTCCAACTTATTCCGGGAAACTCCTGTTCTTGGCAAGAATCGTGACTTTTAAAACCTAAAAGTGCATGACGACGTTCAAGTGCTTGATAGATTTTGGTTTGTTGTTCGACATTACGATTCGTGAAGTAACGATCTATCAAATCTACTTGTGTACATCCATCAAGTCGCATCAGAAGAGCAACACCAGCATTATCTCCAGGACCAATTTCCGCAGCTTTACCAGAAAACTGCTCTAATAATCCGTATTTTTTATAATCTGTAAAGACTTCCTCTATGTAATCTACAGACTCTTCTTCCGAAAATTTGGCATGAGTGGCTCCCGAGTTAGAGCTAATCTGTCCAGTTGCCATGCGAACACCCGATAACAAATCATCTGCTAATAGAGCAGAGCTTTTCACTATTGGCCAACGTTTAACAAACTTATTGATTTTTTTTCTTAACATATTTACCGAAGTGTAAATACATGCCAATTATTTTGCGTCTTTCTACTTATATAAGTTTTAACTGGTTTATATCTGCCAATTTGGCATAATTCCCAGCGCGATTCGCAAAATGTGAATTATCAGATTTTAGTCATGGGAAAGGAGTATGATTAATTTGAATTCTTAACTAAAACTTTCTCATACAATTTTTCATATTGATTTACAATAAAATCTAAAGAAAAATTTTCCATTACTCTAGCTCTTGCTGCCTTTCCTAAAGCACTTCTGCCCTCAGCACCAAGAACGAGCAAATCTTTATAAGCATTGGTTAACGCCTGGGAATTTTTTGGCGGAACAACTCGTCCGGTGTTACCGACAATCCAAGCTGAGTCACCCACATCTGTAACTACGCAAGGGACACCACAAGACATTGCCTCACCAATCACATTCGGAAAAGCTTCTCCATAAGCAGAAGAAGTAGAAGCTATATCTAAAGCAGCAGTGATGCGAGGTAGATCTTGCCGCTCACCAAATAGATGTAAACTTTTAGCAATTCCTAATTCGTTGATTAACTGACATAAAGTTTGGTTGTCCCAATCAACTTTCGTACCGGCGAGGATAAAATGCACATCCGGATAATCTTTGAGCAAGAGTGCGGCTGCATGAAGGAAGTTAGGAAAATCTTTCATCGGATCGTAGCGACAAATACGCCCAATCAAAAAGGTATCTTCCGTCAGACCAAGTTCTGTGCGGATGCTAATACGCGACTCGATAGATGGCGTGAAAATTTCTGTATCAAAACCATTAGGAATTACAACGGTTTTAGCTATTCTGTAACCAAGTTGCTTGTGTTGTTCAGCGCTGATTTTTGAGTTATATACTATTTTTTTGGGAAATCTGGATAATCCATTCAATACCTTAATTGCAATAGCCGTACTAAGTTTTTCGTAATTTAAGGAATAAAGAGAATGACGGATGTTCCACACTACAGGTATTGGTTTGAAGGTAAAAATACTAGCTAATTGTGCTGCCAAGTTAGCATGATACATCCAACCTTGAATTAAAGCCGGTTTAATTGTATGTACTTTATCGATAAGTCGGTAGATATCTACCAGTTTAAACTTTCCCTGACTCATGCCTATACTATAAACAGGTATACCCAAGGCTTGAATGCGATCGCTGAATATACCGCCATCCATTAAAGAAATTACAATTGGCTCAAATAGACTGCGATTTGTCTTAGACAACAGTTTGTAAAGCATATTTTCTGCCCCGCCAATTGTCAGTCCAGTAATGATATGCAATACAACAAACTTTTGCGGAATATTTTTAGCGTACATAGCTTTGCTTCTGAGATATTTGGTGATGTCGGTCAAAGGATATTTTATTAACTGGAAAAATTAGCAGACAGAATGGGATTAAAAACCAAAAGTTAATTGTTAAATACATTGCCGGATCTCCAGACACTTGAAAATCAGCCCATACTTGGGATGTTGCGACGTATAAATATGGCATCCACAATATCGTAGAAATATGATTATTTAATATAGTTTGTAAGTAACGACCAATCCAACCATAACTAAAGCAAGCAATAAAAAGTCCCGGCCAGGACATACTGTAAATCCCAGAAGCAAGTATTCCCGGTGGGATACTATAATCTACATCTCCGGCAATATATTGGGTGTTATAAAATGTCACCGAGTAAGGATGCGCTATCCCAACGACTTTTTCCGGTAAAAAAGACAGAAAGCCGTAATACCAATCTATAAATAAGCGCCAGTCATATTGACTACTAAAAGCTGTATCTAATGAATCGATCGCAAATATAAAATTACTAATTAATTCAGCCGCCCCTCCACTATCACTTTGTTGAGAATCTATTGCTTCTGAAAAAGCCATCTTAATGGCATCAAATCCTTCGGGAATAGCACTCAGACTAAAGAACAGTGCTTTCCCATACAAAATAAATAGCACCATCAACCCGAGTAGAGGAATTACAAGTCCTAATAAGAATTTTTTAGTTTTTAAAACATAAGCAAAATATAAATTCAGGAAATAGTAAATTAAAGGTAAGCGACCAGCAGATAACATACATCCCACAATGGAAATAACTACTGAAAATCCAAATGTTACACGAATCAAAAATCTCTGTTGCCGATTTCTGGTATCAAAAGCAAAAGCAGCTAATATATACGAAGAAAAAACCGAAAACATAATAAAATGCTTAAAAAATACCAGACTACCACTTTCTACTGCATTAGAGCGAATCAATGCTGTTTGTGATAAAGCGTCTATAAAACCTCCATATTGCAAGCTGTATATCTGAATTGATAAGCAAGATAATAAAAGCAAAACAATCGCATAGCCAAAAATAACTTTGTCACTGCGACTTTTAATTAAGATATTTTTTGCCACTTGTGGCGATGACTTAGAATAGTACCCTAAAATTACGAAAATATATCCAGCAAATATAGCTATGGGAGTTTGAATATTACCTATATAATCGGTGCTATCAGTTACAAGGATTGAATTTAAATTTCCGATATTAGATGTTAGCAAAAATGCCGGAACAGGATATAAAAACCAATAAATTATATTAAATAATGTCAAAAAGTCAAATACATGGTTTTTTTTACGCAAAACTTCAAAACCGATCATCATAAGTGATAAACACAAGTAAGCAGTAGATAACATATAAAAATCCTCCTGACTTTATGCCAACAAGGCTAAATAATTAGAAACAGCTTTTTCATGAGAAAAATCAAGTGTTCGCTGTATTAATAATTCACGATTCATCGGCTTCAGCACCTCAAACATAGCCAGAGATAATGCTTCAACATTTCCCACAGGCGTCAAAGTGCCATATTTTCCACCGGATAAAATTTCTCTGGGTCCATTAGGACAATCTGTAGCAACTACAGGACAACCACAAGCCATTGCTTCAATTAACACCGTCGGTAATCCTTCCCAGCGAGAGGAAAGTATAAATGCACTAGCGTTATACATATAAGCATAAGGATTTTCCACAAATCCAGGCATGGAAACATCTTCCGCTACTTTTAGCATAGCGATCGCTGCCTCCAATTCACTCCGAGATTCTCCCTCACCCAGAATCATCAGTCGAGCCAATCTCTTTTTTCGCAAAAGAGCAAAAGCGTTAATCAAAGTTAAAAAATCTTTTTGTGGTGTTAATCTTCCCACCGCCAAAAAAACTGGTGGACTTCCTGGCTGAAACCAAGGGTGATTTAAAGGAGTTTTGGCTTTAGCCATCAGTTGGCAATCGACAACAGGGTTATAGATGGGAGTAACTCTACCTTTAGGAAAACCGAGTTGAGATTCCAAATCAGTTGCTAAACCCTGAGAAACTCCCACAATCGCATCTGCCTGAGGGTAGAGTGATTTCATCAACAGCGGTACAAACTTACTGCGGAATAACTTTGATTTCGCAGCTGACAAGGTGTTGTGTTCTACTAAAACTAACTTGGTCTTTGTGCGAGCAAACTTTCTGGCTAGCACTGCAACAACATTTGCATGACTCAAATGCGAAAATAAGGCATCTGGTTGATTGTGTTGCAAGTAATGCGACAACGGTACGAGAGAATTTATGACTCTTCCGGCTGCCAAATCTATTAACCGCACCCGAGACGGTACTTGATTTAAATAAGGTCCCTCAGCACTAGCCAAAACTAAATCTAAAATGAGATCTTTTTCCGACATCCCTTGCAGCAAATTAATTGCTACCCGTTCTGCGCCGCCGCCATGTAGATTAGGCAGAAAAAAAGCTATATGTTTCATTTCTCAACCTCATCAAACAACTTTTCCCAAATCTTGATTATTTTTTCCAAACTGAAGCGTTCCGCGCCTTCTGGTGCATGACTCGCTAAACTTTGACGTTTGGCTTGATCGGAAATTAAACCATCCATTGCTGTAGCTAATGATGTTGCATCTTCATTGGGAACAAGAATTCCATCTATACCCTCACGAATAATTTCTTTGGGCCCACTAGGACAATCTGTAGAGATAACTGGCAGACCACAAGCCATTGCTTCAATCAACACATTTCCAAAACCTTCAAAACGCGAAGATAAAACAAATAAACTTGATAACCTTAACAGAGGGAAAGGATTGTCGATCCGCCCAGGCAAAACAACTCGCTTAGTTAAGTTTAAATTTTCGATCTCATTTTCTAAATCTGAACGGAGTTCTCCTTCTCCTAATATCAATAGTTGCCAGTCAGGATATTTATGAGCAATTTTGTGAAAAGCTGTTAATAAAATATCAAAACCTTTTTGATATGTTAATCGACCCATCGCCACAATCCATTTTTTCTGGAGATTAAATCCTTTGATTAAATCTATTTGGGTCTGGTTATCATTAACTGCTGCTAGTGGATTATAAATTACTGCTCTTTTCGTCTTAGGTAACCAGTCAAAATAATCATCTACTCCTTGGCTTGAACTTACTACTTTGGTAGCTAGTGGATAGCTTAGTCGGCGTAATATCTCCCAAAACCTCCCGATAGCGTGCATTCGAGGATTGTTCTGCTCGCTGACAAGAATTGTCAGGTTAGTATTAATCAAAGCTATTAATGTCAATATATTGTTGATATCTAAAAATGAAATAACAATATCAGGTTTCAGCGAGCAAATAGCCTGATTTAATACTCGCAGGCGGTGAAAATTATTTGTTAAACTGTGAATCAGTGTTGGCGAATCTTTAGCAATATTTAGGGCTAATCTATCTACTCCATCTGGTAGTTGATAAAAATCAGTTTCTTCACCAGAAATTGTGACGACAGAAACTTTATAGCCTTGCTTGATAAAACCTTCAGCCAGTAAAACCATCGAGCGTTCAGCACCGCCACCGGAAAGAGATGAAATTACTAATGCTAAACGCTTGAGGTGTTTCTGATTATTCATGATTTTCCGCCTTTTGCAATTTATTTTGACAGAAGATTAGCAAATATGTAAAGCAAAATAAATACAAGCAGCTTGTAGACAAAGCAATACCTTTAATTCCCAGCCACCTCATAAACAAGTAATTCAAAAATACATTAATTATTAAATTAAAGCCGGAAACCCACATTAATATTTGATTGAATTGTAGGGACGATATTAATCTCACAACCAGAATATTCGCGATATAAAACGGGATTTGAAAGGCAAAACACGATTGAATTTGAGCTACTAAATAAGTGTCACTAGATGTAAATGAGCCTCTCTGAAACAGAAGTTGAGTTATCTGCTCTGAAAACACTAGGAATAACCCAGTTATTGGGATAGTAAAACAAAAAATCAGCCAGAGATAACGCTTCAGTGTTTGGCGGATACCTTGCCAATCTTTATAAGCTACCATCTTAGAAAAATAGGGAATTACAGCAGTACTTAATGCTGTTGTGAGCAGAGTAATCGGCAATGCAATTACTCGATTGCCATAATTGAATGCGGCGACACTTCCGGGTGACAACATTGCTGCCATTGACTGATCGACAAGACCAGCGCTAGATATTAAAACTGCTCCACCGATCATGGGGATATATTGGCTAGCTACCTGGCGCATATGAGTGTCAAACCCATACCATCTTGGACGTAGTGAAATACCTTGTCGATGTAGTGCTATTCCTAAAATAATCATTTCCACTACTGCACCGCCAACTAATCCCGCCGCCAAAGCAAAAACACCCCAAGAATGAACTAACAATAAAAATCCTATAGTCATCGCAGGAGTAATAATTGGCGAAAGCGCCGCGATCGCAAAATTCTCGCCTGCATTTAAAACAGCGCTCCAGACAGTGATCGCTCCTGAAAGTAAAATAATTGGCGCGATCGCCCATAATAACCCAAAAGTCAGGTTTAATTTTTGCTCGCTAAAACCAGCCGCTATCCTTGGTAGATATAACGGTGCAGCAATCAACATTAATATTGTTGTAATTAAGAGGAGTCCCAAACTCCAGACTGTGGCTCCAGAAAAAAGTTTATGCGCCGCCTTGATTCCTTCTTGCTCTCGTACCCGAATGTATGTAGGGATCAAAGCAGCATTAAAAGAGCCGGCGATGACATTAATAATAAAAGAAGGCACTAATAAGGCAATTAAAAAAGCATCTAAAACATCGGTAGTGCCAAACTTCCAGGCGACAACCAACTCTTTAACTACCGCCGCTATCTTCACAAAACCCGTACCTATCCCCACCGTAACAGCCGCACCGAAAATTTGCCGATTTGTAGATCCGCTTGTCAGTTTCTGCCAGTAATCAGTAAGTATTTTTATTTGGTTCATTCAATACATCTCATACAACTTTATTTCTAGAGATAGCTGGAAGCCAATTCAAATACTTTTCTTAATTACTCACAATCACACTTCTCAACAGCGAGTTATAGCCAGTTGATTCTTCCCACAAATTCTTATTCGCCAATCTAATTGAATATGCGGGCTTACCATATAACTTGGGAGTTGGATCTGGTAAACTTAAGAATAAATCATATGTACCAGGAATTGTATCTGCAGGCAAGCTACCTTCAATCATGGCGACATTGGTATTATTTGGTATCCACCAGCGTGGGTCTTGATTTGTAGTTAAAACATACTCTTCTCGTGTTGCTTGCTTACGTAATATAACTTCAACTTTGCGAGGGTTATATGGACTCGCCCAACCATCATTCATAATTTCCAATCTCATGGAAAAAGTGCTTCCTGCTTTTACCCTTTCGGGAATGATTGCACTGGCTAGGCGCAAACGGTAGCCTAAACGCTGTTTAATACTTTCTAAACAACCTTGTTTCTGCCAATTATTTATTATTGCTGCCCCATCAGCAAGATTAAAATTAAATGTACTCCAATGCATCCGGGCAAAATCATTTAATGTATTGGTGCAACTGGCATATTCAGTATCATTGCTACAAATTTCTCCTCCCTGAACAACATACTGATTATCAAGGCTTAAAAATGCCTTTTGTTTTTCTACGAGATCGGGTTGTGTACTGTTGTATGTCCCACCATCATCAATACTTGCTAAAAAGCAATCGTTATGGGCACCAACTCTAGCTCGATCTTTACCGCTGAAAGCTTCTTGTGCAGTTAACGGGTTCTCATTCTTGAAAGCATTCTTTTTATCAGGCGCGTACCGTAGTGCAATCATCCGTTCCGGTGGTAGTACAGATAACTCTTTAAGTAAAATTTCTCCTTTAGCATCGCTGTTAGCATCCAATCCGTTGGAAGATTTATTCCACTCTCCCCAATAACCAATAAAACCTGCGTCCATATAAGCAATGACATCGAAGTTATTCTGTAATACAGGCTTTAACTGATCGAGATGGGAAATTATTGTAGTTTTTGGCGCATCCTCACCACCGCCTAACCAATTATATGAAAAGCGCAGGATCATTTTTATGCCAGCTTTTCGCGCTGTTTCGCAGTCATCAGATATCATTTGCAAAAAAGACTCAGAAATCGGCTGAGATCTAAAATCTGACAATAAATACAGTCGCCTAATCAAAGTATTATTATCAGTTCTGATTTTTTGCAAATCAGTGAGATTCAAAGGTGATATTGAATTACCACTTGGGTCAAAGGGAATAAAAAATCCTCTTTCTGGATTCGGAAAATTTTCGCTACTACCTTCGTAAAGTGTGTTAATTCCAGTCACTGTAGTCGCACCTACCTGACAGGCGATCGCTATGCTCAAAAATATTACAAATAAATATTTCTTATAGCTATTGATTTGCATAAGTAAATCCCATACTAACAACAATTACTAACACCCGCTTAACATTTCCTTCAAAGATGTTCGGCGCTCATCTGTTAAATATTTCGGTGTATATTCCAAGATTAATTCTTCCAGCAAAAACAGAATTAAATTAACATCATTGTCACTAGCTGCTTTACACAGCGCCTCTACAGTGGAATTCAGATTTTCTGGTACAACTCGGCTGGCATTTTTGACAACAAATAGTTTCTCGTGTTGAGTGCGTTCGTATTCTTCACCAGAAATAAATAGCTCCTCAAACAGCTTTTCACCCGGTCGCAACCCTGTAAAAACAATATCAATATCTTTATTGACTTCATATCCTGAAAGTCGGATGAGTTCTTTTGCTAAGTCAACAATTTTCACAGGCTCGCCCATATTGAGCATAAATACTTCACCACTTTTCCCAATTACCCCAGCTTGCAAAACCAGTTGCACTGCTTCAGGGATGGTCATGAAATAACGACAGATATCAGGATGGGTAACAGTAATTGGTCCTCCCGCAGCAATCTGCTTTCTAAAGGTAGGAACAACGCTACCGCGACTTCCAAGGACGTTACCAAAACGCACCACTACAAAAGGTTTTCTACTCTTGCGGGCAGCTTGCAATACCAGCATTTCGGCGACTCTTTTACTTGCTCCCATGACACTAGTAGGATTAACAGCCTTATCTGTGGAAATCATCACAAAGTGTTTAACATTATATTGCAGCGCCATATCCAGCAAATTTTTTGTTCCCAAAACGTTGTTGGTAATCGCTTCTGCGGAATTTAGTTCCATTAATGGAACATGTTTGTGAGCTGCGGCATGGAAAACAACGTCAGGCTGAAATTGTTCAAAAGCATACTCTAGTCGAGAGCGAAATCGAATATCCGCAATAAAGGTAGAAAGGCGCGGTGTACGTCCTTGCACGCCGTCATGTTTTAGTGCTTGCAAAACCTGCTCTATTTCTTGCTGAATATTAAACACAGAATTTTCTCCGTGTCCCACAAGCATCATCTCTGCTGGCTCGCATTTTAAAATTTGCCGACACAGTTCGCTACCAATTGACCCGCCTGCACCTGTAATTAAGATTTTCTTGCCATTCAGAAATTGAGAAACTTGCTGAATATCCGTTTGCACGGGTTCGCGTCTCAGCAAATCTTCAATCCGAATATCGCGAATGCTTTCTACTCGTACACGTCCATTGAGGATCTCATGTATCCCTGGTAAAGTGCTAGTTTGAATTTCATTTGCTTGGCAAATTTCGGCAATTTCTCGAATCACTCGTCCAGCAGCACTCGGCATAGCAATAATTACCCGACGAATCTTCAGCGATCGCACCATAGCCGGAATTTGATAGCGATCGCCTACCACCGGAATCCCGCGAATCCGATGATTAATTTTTTGCACATCGTCATCAATGAATGCTACAGGACGCAGCCCTAATTTTGGACTGCGTTGCATTTCTGCAACTAGTGAAACTCCGGCATTCCCCGCGCCGACTACCAAAACCCGGTCGCCAGCAACAACCAAACGTTTTTGGCTAGTTTCCACAGCCCTCACACTGAAACGCAAAGAGCTAACCAAAACACAAGAAAGTAACCCATCCAAGAAAGGAAGTGATTCTGGCAGACCGTGCAGCGGTGAACTGACTAAGCGCTTAAAAATTTCAATTAAAATAACTTGTAAAGCTACCGCCGTCCCCATCAGCGTCGCGATGTCTGTCAGTTCTTGAACACCTGCATAGCGCCAGTAACGTCTGTAAAAGCCAAAGTAATAAAATACAGTTAATTTGACCGCTAAGAATAATCCTGTAGCGATCGCTAAACCAGGCAAATATTTAAATAAGTCTAGTCCATCTAAACGCAGGCTCAAAGCTAATGCAGGTGTAATTAAAAATACAACCACATCACAAATCAGCAAATGAAAATTCCTAATTTTTAGTAATTTAGTTAACAGAGTATTTGTGATTCTTCGTGTAGTTGCATCAGAAAGCATAAATAATATATTCATGAAAAACCTCCATCGCTTACATGTTCGAGCATGTTGGCACCCTAATAACAGGTGTGTGAGTAAAATTTTGGGAGATGTCTATTTGCTTAAACTTGAAATCTCAACTATCCACTGATAATAGAAATAAGTTTGTTATCAATAGTCGAAGTCCTCTAGCAGATTGGTAGCCAAATGACTAAGTGAATCTGTAAATTAACTTTTTATTAACCTTTACCTATGAGATACTTTTAGCAGTTTCACTGAGTGAAGGTATGCCAATTTGGCAGATTTTATATAACTAACGTTTTTGCATACATCAGCTATTTATTAATCTGATGTCAGTTACACAAATTTATCAAGTCAAAATTGCCACAAAAAAGCGGTAATTCTACCGCTGCAAATAAATTATTTTAATGATTCATAATACTTAAGAGTAATTATTCACTCTGCGCTTGAAGTCAAAAATTATACCTTTGCTTCTAAAGACTTCAGCAATTCAGTATTGACACCCGACTCGCGAGTCAAGGCGATTTTCCCAGTGCGAGAGACTTCCTGTAGACCGAATTTTTGCAGTACCTGAACAATCGCCACCATTTTCCCCGGATCGCCCACAACTTCTAAAGTCAGAGAATCCTCCGCCACATCTACAACCCGCGCCCGGAAAATCTGCGACAATTCAATAATTTCCGACCGATTAGTACTACTGGCATTTACCTTCAGCAGCATTAACTCGCGTTCCACACACGGAATCTCCGTCACATCTTGCACTTTGAGGACATTCACCAACTTATAAAGCTGTTTCGTTAGCTGCTCGATCGCGCGATCATCACCTGGTACAACCATAGTAATTCGCGACACACCTAAATGCTCAGCCGGTCCCACAGCCAAACTTTCAATATTAAAACCACGACGGGCAAACAGACCAGAAATGCGGGATAGAACCCCAGCTTCATCTTGAACGAGAACAGAAAGAGTATGTTTCATTACCAACACAGGCGTACAAGAGCGCATCTTTTATCAAAGAAAACACCAACAAGTGGCGGCGCTACAGTTACTACCACATAAAATTGCTACGTTAACCTCAAATTGTACATTGAAGTAACGGACGTAGCGCGATCGCCAGAGATATTTTTGCGTTCTTAACCTCAAGCAACTCCAAAGCACCGCTCGATCCACTCTAAAATTGCTTGATTTACAGCCACAGGGCATTCATCATGCGGGCAATGTCCAGCATTCTCCAAACTGACTAACTGTACATAAGAATTGTAACTGGCAAATTGTTGAGCAAATTTAGGCGGAACCATCCGGTCTTGCTGTCCCCAAATCAAAAGTATCGGCATCTGCAACCGAGGTAAAACAAGTTTGACTTTCGGACCAAAATCCGCAGCCGATACAGCTTTAAACAAAGCCGCAAAAGCCATAGCAGAACCTTGATCCGCCGTGGGATGAGCTAAAATTTCCACCAATTCATCCGTTACCGCCTCTCTGTTCGCATAAGCAAGCTGGGACCAACTACGCAACACACTCGGACGCCGGAGAATACTAAATACAGTTTTGAGTAACAATGGCGAAGCCACAAGATTTTTGATTCCCGCCACGACAGGTTGCAGCACAGCTGGGATCGCTTCTTGCTCCAAAGAAGGATCAGGCAGACTCATCATCACGATTCCTTGTACCATATCCGGATGAGCATCAGCTGCGGCTAAGCAAACCAAAGAGCCAATCGAATTACCGACCAAAATCGTCGGCTGCCGGATCAACAATTTCCAAAAATCGTAAACCTGTTGTACCCAAAGCTTTATATTGTAAGACGCATTAGCTTTTTGGGAAGCGCCAAAACCGAGTAGATCCAAGGCATAAACCGTGTGCTGCTCACTCAGAATCTCTAAATTATGCCGCCAGTGACCAATGGAAGCCCCAAATCCATGCAGCAAAATCAACGGAGTCTGGCTGTCCGATTTTTGCGGACGGATATACGTGTAGCGAGTCTGCCAACCGCGCCAAATCCAATCTCGTTGATTGCCAACTCTTTGTTGCCCAGTCAACATCGTCGTCAAAATACACCTCCTGTGTGCTATATATCTTTACCTTTAGACTAGCGCACAGGATGGGCGATCAAGTTATAATGTAAACAAGCTCACATTGCCTTTAACAGCAATTCCAATTTTTTTAGTTGGACTGTTGTGTAATTTAGCTTAAATAATGGGCATAAACACCCGATTACTGAGTACAATAGCAAAAATACTCATCTTAGAAATTAGTTTACACTCTTAGTCATGTCCTCGGACATAAATGTTTCGGTTATTGCCACAAGCATAACTGAACACACGTTCCAATTGCACAAACCCAATTCAATATAAAGAGCTCCCCAAATCATAATGCCTGTGATTGAGAAAAAAAGAACTCGCGACCTACCCCAAATCAACGAACGAATTCGCTTTCCGAAAATTCGGGTCATTGACACCGATGGAGCGCAGCTAGGAATTATCACTCCACAAGAAGCAATTCAGCTCGCAGAGGAAAAAGAGCTAGACCTAGTGCTGTTAAGTGATAAGGCTGACCCGCCTGTTTGCCGCATCATGGACTACGGCAAATTTAAGTTCGAGATGGAGAAGAAAGCGCGGGAAGCTCGGAAAAAGCAGCATACTGCTGACGTGAAAGAAGTGAAGATGCGCTACAAGATTGAAGAACATGACTATAATGTGCGCGTTAAGCAAGCCGAGCGCTTTCTCAAAGACGGCGATAAGGTCAAAGCAACGGTGATGTTCCGAGGTCGAGAGATTCAGCACAGCGACCTAGCAGAGGAACTCCTCAAGCGGATGGCAACAGATTTAGATCCTTTTGGCGAGGTGCAGCAAGCGCCGAAGAAAGAAGGGCGAAACATGATGATGTTGATCTCACCCAAAAAATAACTAACGCTATTCATAACGACGGTTAGATTGCTAGCCAATGAAAGTCCTGACTGCTGAGAAGCTTGAATGCTAATCGGTTGCTCAGGACTTTTGCTATGCGCTGCCCACATCCACTGAATTCTGAAAAAAGCATGTTATCACAGGAAAGGAAATTCTGAACATATATACTTGTGCTCTCAGTAATTTCCGGGATAACGTTGCCAGATAAGATTGCATGGAACTGAAGAAACACTGGTTTGCGCTGAGTCGGAGTGCGATTCCGCAAATATTGGACTGGGTGAATCTCCGACCGGAAGAAAGTGAACGAACTTGGCTGATGTTTGCTTTTTATACAACTACCTCCATTGGCTTGCGCTGGGCTGAGGATGGTACAGTAGCGCTGTTTTTGGGGAAATATGGTGCTAACTCGCTGCCATTGATTTATATCGCCGGTGCCGCAATGAGCGCTGTTTTAGGCTTTTTTTACTCCTGGATGCAAAAAATGCTGCCCTTGCGGGTGGTGATTGTGGTGATTGCCCCCTGTATGGTCTTACCACTGCTGCTACTGCGTGCGGGATTAGAAGTGTCAGATGGGATTATCACCATCTTTCTGCTGAAGCTGTGGGTAGATGCACTTTATATCGTCAATGACCTTAACACCTCGATCGCTGCGAATCAATTATTTAACATTCGGGAAATAAAACGCGCCTACCCATTAGTCAGTAGCGGGATGTTAGTCGCTGATGTGATCAGTGGCTTCAGTTTACCGCTGTTACTCCAAGCCGTGGGGTTGCATAACGTCATCTTGGTCGCGGGTTTAGTCATCTTACTCGGGACACCAATTCTGCTGTATCTCACAAATAACTACCAGCAAGCCTTTCGCGATCAATCTCGACGGTATGTAGAAGACACAATCTCGACTAATCGCCGCCTGAAAGGGCCATTGAAGCATTATGTATGGCAGCTGTTTGCATTTTTTGCGCTGGTGCAAGGAATTGGCTTACTGATCGATTTCCAATATCTCAGTCAGCTAGAGTTAAAATTCAATGGTCACGAAATAGCTCGCTTCCTAGGATTATTTGGCGGCATCTTAGGGTTGTGCGAGCTAGCGACACAGTGGTTTGTCTCCAGCCGGGTGTTAGAGCGTTTGGGTGTGTTTCGCACAGCAGCGATTTTACCAGTAAGTGTCGCTTGTTTGCTCCCACTCTTCATGCTCGGAATCAATTTATTGCCCATCTCCCAAGCTCAAACTTTGTTTTGGAGTTTGATTCTCGTCAAATTCTTAGACGAATTACTGCGCTATACCTTTGTGACTAGCAGTGGGCCAGTACTGTTTCAACCTATACCCGATCGCCTTCGCAGTCATGTGCAAACATTATCCGCCGCGATCGCTGAAGCTAGTTCTACGGGCATTATCGGGATCATCATTTTAGCTACATTGCGATTGTCTCATTCACTACCAATATCCAAAAATGCCATTTTGGTAGGAGAAACGATCTTTTTTGCCTGTGCTTGTGTAGGCTTAATTTGGATCTTGCGATCGCGTTATGTAGACCTACTCGTCTTAAGTGCCGAACGCGGACAGATCAACAACACAAACGTAGATTTGCGGACACTAAAATATGCGGTGATTGAAGCACTGCAACGACCAAGCAGCGATAACGATAAACGCTCTTGTATTGGATTTTTGAGCCAAATTGATCCGGATCGAGTCGGAGAAGTTTTAGCACCTTTACTTTCCACCCTCTCTTCCGAGTTACAGCAACAGAGCCTAAAACTCATCTTAGTTGGCGGAGCAAATCCAGCTTATTTATCATCAGTCCAAGCTTTATTAGATGATCGCCGCAGTTCCCCAGAAGTCGTCGCCCTAGCTTTACGCTATCTTTGGCTTGACAATCCCGTGGGCGATTTACAGCAACTAGAAAACTATCTCCACCCAGAAGACAACCCCGTCATCCGAGGTACCGCAGCTGCTTTACTACTGCGCCAAGGTACCCCAATCCATAAATTAACCGCCACCAAAACCCTGCAGCGGATGCTAACTCATCAACAAGAATACGAACGAGTTTGCGCCGTGCAAGCTTTGCGTCAAGCAGTCTACTTACAAACTTTACGGCTAAATATTCGTGAACTGCTTAAAGATGACTCATTAGGTGTCCGCTGCGCTGTCTTAGAAACAATCGCCGCCACCCAACTAGAAGAATATTATTCTGCACTCGTTAAAGGACTTTATTACAAATCTACCCGCCGGACGGCGATTCAGTCTCTGGTGAAGCTAGAGAATGAAGCTTTGCCAATCTTACTCGAAGTTGCTACAGATATTTATCAACCTGAATTAGTGCGAATGTACTCATGGCAGGTAATTGGGCACATTGGTACGATCAAAGCCGTCGATACTTTATGGGAGTACTTAGAAAAATCTTCTGGATCAACCAGGCGGAATATTCTGCGGACATTACTCAAAATGCCCAAAGAAAAAGCCATTGAGGATGTGCTTGATCGCTGCGGTGATGGTTTTGTGGAAAACTTAATCGAACAGGAGTTAGCATCTCTCGGTCAAATTTATGCCGCCTGTATCGACCTACAACCCATGAGCATGAATCTAGAATCAGCCGAACCTGTAGGTCAAATGTTAGATTTATTACAACAAGCATTGTACGACTTGCAAACAGATACAATCGAGCGGTTATTACTGCTATTGAAGCTGATTTACCCAGTAGAAAATATTCAAGCAGCCTTGTCTAACCTGCGATCGCCCAATCGCAGTCACTTGGCTAGAGGGTTAGAAATCTTAGACGTTACCCTCAAGCTGCGCTGTAAGCAAGTTTTGTTAACCATCTTAGATCAGCGTTCTCTTCAAGACAAACTTAACAGTCTTTTAGAGCTAAAATTGCTCAGCCATCAACAACTCGAACCCAACGCTCGTCTGCGCCATTTACTAAATTTTCCGGCTAGTCTTTCCAATTGGTGCTTAGCTTGTTGTTTTTATTACGCCCAAGCTGCGCGAATTGGTCTAAAGAGCACGCAGATTTTACCGAGTTTACGTCACCCTAGTAGCATTGTCAGAGAAGCCGCCATCGGCTACCTAATTTTAGTTTCACCCCGCGTCGTCAGGGAAATTCTCCCGCAACTTCAAGACGATCCCCATCCACTCGTAACGGCTCAAGTTGAGCGATTGATGGCAAGATTAGAAATGCAGAGAAATTAATATTTCTAAAATTTTAATTCTTAAATATGATAACCACCGTCGAGCGTTTGATCTTTGTGCGACGAGTCTCAATTTTTCAGGAATTACGGGATGATTTTATCGTCAGACTGGCTGCAGTTATGTATGAACTATCTTTTCCTGCCAAACACACGATTTTTACTCGCGGACAAGAAGGGAATTCGCTATACATTATCGTTTCCGGTCAGGTCAAAGTCCACATTGGGGAAAAACAGCTAGCAGAATTTTTCCCTGGAGAGTCTTTTGGGGAAATGTCTTTATTTGATGCTGAACCTCGTTCCGCATCGATCACAACCCTAGAACCTTGTGATTGTTTAGTTCTCACTCAGGATCAACTTTACGATGCAATTGAAGACACACCAGAAATTGCCGTGAATATCATCCGCATGCTCTCACGACGTATCCGCGATCTGAACAGCAAAATCGACGACCTAACTCGCAAGTAAATATCATAGGTTCGTAGTTGCGCTTCAGCGCACTCCATACAACTATCAGTTCTTTAGCACTTCGCACAACTACGAGCCTTTGCTACGAAGACAGCGCAACTACGAGCCAGTTTAAATTAAGTATTCGCTAATTTGAGGATTTCTGCAGTCACAGCCAGACTTTCTTCATATAGAGCTTCCCGTCCCCAACGCTGTAATTGTTGAGACAGCAAAACTTCCGCCTTTTGTTCGGAAACGGAACTCACCTGTTGAAACAAACCAGCAGATTGAGCACCACCCTGAGTTTCCATTCGCATACAACCGCCGGTTTCTGAGCAAATTACAGTCCCACAATCAGCATCAGGATTGGTAGAACTCAAACGGAGGGCAATTAAGTCTCCGTAAATCTCACCAGGATCGCCGACAGGAACTCCGCCTAACTCAGCATCGACGAACTGCTGATCTGCTTTTTGGAATTTAACCCGGAGGATATCATAATCACCCGATTCTTGTGTCACCTGAGTCGGATGCCAATCTAAGCGACTTGCCAGCCAACCTAAAAACATCAGCGCTTGAGTTGGGTTGCCTTTTTCGTAATCAATTGTAACTTTGTCAACATCTTTCAAGGAAGCACGACGTTGAGGAGGATCAAAAGCTTCCGCCGTCAACTCTTGCCAAGCTGAGAGGCGACGCCAATTGAGGTCAGCCACCGGCACGCCATCTTCCACCAAGGCTTGTATGCTTAACAAATCTACACTTGGTTCGTTAAACTCACAAGAGTCCACAATCACGTTATTGCATACTGCTGCTAGTCGTTTGAATAGACTGTTAGTACTGTCTGGGGTGGCTTTCCACCAGAGAAACTTCGGTAAACCGCCAATCAACAAAGCGGGGAGCATCCCGCCTATCCGTTCTAGAGCCATAGCGGTGCCAGTAAGGGTAATGTATTCGCAGCAAATCAGTGTACCCGAAGATTGCTTTTTGATCGGGCAATAGGCAGAGACTTGAGCCTGCACGCCTTCATCGTCACCACTGACTGGACACAAAGCGATAATGCGGCAAGGATTACGCAGTGCAATCTCATCAGCAAGTCTAGGGCTTTTGGCATCTAGGCTAAAATCCGCCGCAGTTGCACCACCGCGAGGCAACTTGCTAACTTCTTCCCGCAATTTACTCAGGCTTTCGGGATTAGCTGTACCAGTCACTGGTAATCCGCTGCTTTTTTGAAATTGTCGCAGCGCTGCTTCTGTTTGTGGGCCAGGAATGCCATCAATTGGACCACTATAAAGTTTTAAAGCCGCCAATAGATACTGAGTTTGTTCTGGTTCATACACAATCAACGTAAATGTTGTTGCCCGTGTCGCGGCTGGAAGTGCGCCGTCCTCTCCTATACCATAATTCTGCCAAATCTGACTGAGTTCGGATTCAATTTCTGTCAGCGAAATGTCCTTTGGTGCCTGAATTGAAAAAATCGTCTGAGTTTGGGCTGCCATAATATTTTTGAGTTGTGTAATTCATTCATGTAAAGACGCGTCGCAGCGTCTCTACAAAGTTTTACAATCTGCGCCAGCGGCGACCATCTTGGTTGATTAAGGATTCTGCTTCTTGAGGTTCCCAAGTACCAGCTTCATACTGCGGAATCGTCAGCGGATCTGCTGGTGCATCCCAAACTGTCAGGGCGGGAGTGACCACTTGCCAAGCCGCTTCCACTTCGTCGGCTCGCGTAAACAAACTTTGATCGCCCATCATACAATCTAGTAACAAGCGATCGTAAGCATCACCAGTGGCGCGGATGCCAAAAGAACCGTAGCTAAAATCCATATCCACACTCCGAGTCGAAACCAGCGATCCCGGCATTTTGACTTCAAAACGCAGGGCGATTCCTTCATTCGGTTGAATCCGCATTGCCAAAATATTGGCATTCATCTGTTGGGCGGCAGATTGGAAGATACGCGAAGGAACTTCGCGGAAGTGGATCGAAATTTCACTGACTTTTTTCGGCATCCGCTTACCAGTCCGCAGATAGAAAGGAACTCCGTGCCATCGCCAGTTATCAACGTGAAATTTCATTGCCACATAGGTGGGTGTTGTGGAATTAGGGTTAACGCCTGGTTCTTCTCGATACCCAGCCACAGGTTTCCCTTTCATCCACCCAGCGCTGTACTGACCACGTATTGCCGATCGCTCTAAATTATGAATGTCAGCTAAACGTGTAGCTTGCAGAACTTTGACTTTTTCCGTGCGGAGACTGTCAGCATCTAAAGCGTTGGGTGGTTCCATCGCTGTCAAACAAAAAGTTTGCATCAGGTGGTTTTGCAACATATCCCGCAGCGCCCCAGATGTTTCATAATAACCCGCCCGATCTTCAACGCCGACAGTTTCGGCAACGGTAATTTGGACGTGGTCAACAAATTGGCGATTCCACAGCGGTTCAAAAATCGCGTTGGCAAAGCGAAATACTAACAGGTTTTGAACTGTGTCTTTACCGAGATAATGGTCGATCCGGTAGACTTGCTGTTCTTGGCAATATTTTTGGACTATTCGGTTGAGACTCTTGGCACTTCCCAAGTCACGACCAAATGGTTTTTCAATCATCAACCGATGCTTAATCGGATCGTCCAGCATTTGTAGCGATCCCAACTGCTTAATCGCTTCGGGAAAGAATTTCGGGGCAACAGAAAGGTAAAAAACTCGGTTCCCTCGTGTTCCTCGCTTCTCGTCTAACTCACTCAACAGTTGTTTGAGTTTCGCGTAACTTTCGGGATTGTCAATGTCACCGGCACAATAAAACAAACCTTGAGAAAAGTCTTTCCAGAGTTCTTCCTGACCGATCCCATCAGAAAATTGCTCGATGCCTTCCCGCATTTTTTCGCGAAAATAGTCATCACTCCATTCCCGACGGGCAACACCAACAACAGTCGTTTCCGGCGGAATGCGACGTTCCCGGCGTAATTTGTAAAGTGCCGGGATCAACTTCCGTTGAGTTAAATCTCCAGAAGCGCCGAAGATCACGATAATCTGCGGTTCAGGTAAACGTTCTTGCTGTAAACCAACCCGTAACGGATTTTCTAGTAAAGCAACCATATTTTTACTGATGAATGGCTTTTAGGTCAATGATAAGTAGGAAGCTGGAATTCGGCGCATCTCCCCGCTCAAATCCCAGCCCCCATCTAAAATTCTTAGACAGGTGATAGTTGCTTGACTTTATCTTCTAATGATGACATCAAGGATTCAAAAGGCTTGACAAATTTATCAATCCCTTCAACCAACAATTCATCCATCACTTGGTCGATATTGATGTTGATGTCTGGATCTTTCAGGCTTTCAATCAGCTTATAAGCTTCGGGAACGCCGGTTTCGATTCGATTGGCAACGTCGCAATGGTCAGCGCAAGCGACAATTGTATTTGGTGGCAATGTATTGACTGTGTCAGGACCAACCAACTCATCAACGTACATGACATCACTATAACTAGGGTCTTTGGTGCTGGTGCTTGCCCACAGCAGGCGTTGCACTTTCGCGCCTTTTGCAACTATTGCTTGCCAACGATCGCTTTCACAAATCTTTTTATATTCTTGGTAGGCAATTCGCGCATTCGCGATCGCTACTTTTCCTTTCACGGCCAGCAACTTTGGTTCTACGGCAATGTCATCTATGCCTTTTTTGATTTTGGCGTCAATCTTGCCGTCAATATTGCTATCAATCCGGCTGAGGAAGAAAGAAGCGACTGAAGCAATGTTGCTAATATCCTCACCGGCGGCGACTCTGGCTTCTAAACCGCGAATATAAGCCCAGGCTGATTCAGTGTAGCTGTGAACTGAGAATAACAGAGTGACGTTGACATTGATCCCCGCAGCGATGACTTTCTCAACTGCTGGTAAACCCGCAGTCGTACCCGGAATTTTAATCATCACATTTTCCCGCTCTAGTTCTTTGTAGTAGCGGAAAGCCTCTTTAATCGTGGCTTCAGTATCGTGAGCGATAGTTGGTGGCACTTCGATACTGACATAACCATCGAGTTTATTTGACGATTCGTACACGGGACGCAAGATATCGCAAGCATCACGGATATCTTTAAATGCTAACGATTCGTAAATTTTGTAGGTAGGTAACTTGGCGCGAATCCCCGATTCAATGTCAGCGTCATATATGACATTACCGGCGATCGCTTTTTCAAAGATCGCTGGGTTGGAGGTGATCCCGCAAATTCCTTGATTCTCAACGAGATCTTTCAGTTCGCCTGACTGGATAATGTCGCGGCTCAAATTATCCATCCAGATACTTTGACCGTATTGCTTAATCTCTAACAGATGATTGGTAGTCATAACTTTCCTTTATGTAGAACAAGTTCGCGCTGTCTGATTTTTTACTGTGGATTCCGCGATCGCGAGATCTCATTGCGGTCTTTTTGGGTTTTGGCGTGTTCTTGAATAAAAGACTCCACTAAAGCCACATCGTCTTTGCTACCTAAAATCAAAGGCGTGCGCTGATGTAGTTTTTCGGGGATCACATCCAAAATTTCTTGAGTTCCCGTAGTTGCTCGACCACCGGCTTGCTCGATTAAAAAAGCTAAAGGAGCCGACTCGTAAAGCAACCGCAGCTTTCCTTCTGGTTTTTTTGTGGTGCCTGGGTACATGAATACTCCCCCTTGCAACAAAATGCGATGAACATCACTCACCATTGCCCCACTATAGCGAGCGGTATAACCTTCCGTGCGATGCACATAGCGAATATATTCGCGGAATGGCTCTTCCCATTGCCAAAAATTGCCTTCGTTAACGCTGTAAACAGCGCCGTGGCTGGGAGTTTGAATATTTTCTTCCGTGAGGATAAACTCTCCTAAACTTGGGTCAAGCGTAAAAGAGTGGACTCCCTGACCAAGGCTATATATCAGCATGGTGCTAGGTCCATAAAGGATGTATCCCGCCCCAATTTGTTTACGCCCAGATTGTAACCACCCGTCGGCATCGCCCTCCGTGCCTTGATTTTGCCCAATCGCAAATATGGAACCCAAACTTAAATTGTTATCCGTATTAGAAGAGCCATCAATTGGGTCATATAGCAGAGTATAGCGACCTATCGGGCAATTTTCTGGAATTTCGTAAGGGAGTTCCATCTCCTCAGAAGCGAGGCGACAGACTAAACCACTTTGCTTAAATACGGAGATAAACACATCATTGGCATAAACATCCATCTTTTTGACGGATTCTCCTTGGACATTAGTCTCCCCCGTAAATCCCAGCACACCCGCCATTAATCCCGCCCGACTCAAACGGCGGGCAATTAGTTTACCTGCCAAAGCAATGCGATTCATCAAAGCACTGAGATCCTGTGCCTCAGGCGACATCTGCATCTGTTGAAGAACGTGACGTGATAAAGTGGTGCAATCACGTTCTAAGGACTCTTCTAAGTGGACGTCAATCAATTCTTTCGACAATCCGGTGTCAGCCATTAGTTTTGTCCTCCTTGTAGAGTCAGCTCAACGTTAATTAACGCCTGCTTCTGCTTCTATATTAGAAAGGGAATTCTCTCTCGTGTCACCAGACTTTAGATAAACTAAAGAAATCAGTGCAGTTTTTGCATAGGTAACATAAAACCGACAGAGCACAGCAACAATACTGAGATAATCTGTCGGCGAGTAAGATATAAATTTTAAAGTATTTAATTTGACGACAAATTATCCCGATAGAAGGGTTGACTACAACAAAGGGATTTGCTATTATTCAGTTTCGGCTTTATTCATCGCCTTGTGGTTTTCTCGGTCCGCTACTGCGTCGGTCGTTACCACCTTCTCTAGGCTTAGCTTTATTCACCCTGAGTTGACGTCCCATCCACTCAGCCCCATCTAGCTCTGTGATAGCCACGTCTTCATGGGCATCTTCATTCATGTCAACAAAGGCAAAACCGCGCATCCGACCTGTTTCGCGATCTGTAGGCAAAACAACTCTTTTGACCGTGCCATACTCAGCAAAAACTGCTTTGAGATCGTCTTCAGTGGCGCGGTAAGAAAGGTTTCCAACGTAAATAGTCATGTGAATCACGTAAGACTGAACAAGGAAGTGCTCGACTCAACAATTTAGACACGAATAAGTTACCTGTGAAAGTAACATCTTGTCTAATCAGCAACTTCCGGTAAAGACGTAAGAAAGACCGTATAGGTACATTCATCCTATCTATAACCAAGGCAGTTGTCAGGCTGAACTTACACTTACCGCCATATCATATCGTATTGGCAGGTAGACAAAAAGTCTTATATCTTACAAACAACGGAACTGAGAATCAGCCTTACTTATATGTGTTTAGGGACACGGCAACAATACCGCGTCCCGAAATTCTAATCGATGGAAATTGACTGAGGACCTGCGGATTTGCCATTTTGGACAATAGTCGGCATGTAAGTCGAACCTTGTTGGTTCAGCCAGCTTTTAACTGGATCGTCATGCATACTCAGTCGCAGCATACCAGAGGCAAAACCGCCCAAAAATGAGACTGGGTGCTGGGTGAGTTGCTTAAATAAGGGGGTTAGCTCATCGATGAACATAGATTTTCCTTGCGTTGTGGTGTTTAAAATAGCCTCAGGCTCAATCGTAACGCGCCATACATTACTGTTGCAGGTACTTAACTCATGCAGGCTTCTGTTCTGAGAACAAACACTTGTCTGAGTCACAACCAGCAGGTCCCGCATCGACCATCTCACCGGAATCATACCGACGTAGCGCGGCATTAAAATCATTGGTGACACGACGCAAAAGCACTCCTCTTGACAATTCATTGTACTGGGCTTGGGAAATTGGCTCAAATGGCAATCGCGGAAAAGATTGCAAATCGTCGAACCGCGCTAATAAAGCAGCTGAGATATAACCTTCATCATCACGAATCGCTTCATAAATCCGCGTACCTAAAGCTTCGACTTCGCCTTCCCGTAATTCAATCGTCGCGGAAGTATTATGGGTGACATAATATTTTTGCACTTGCATGTAAAAATCCATTTGCGCGATCGCACTCAATTGACTAATGTCAACTTCATCCGCACCGGGTAAATCAGCCCAAGGTACAGCCACCGGAATTTCCACCAACCATTCCGTACATCTCACATCAAAAGGATCATCCAGCAGATTGCCTTTTTCATCTTTATCAGATTGCGAAGGAATCACACTGTAACCATAGTCAATACAAGCTAAAGCGACCGGATCGTTCTTGCGGAAGGTAATCCGGCGGATAAAACGCTGCGCTTTCGGTGGATGCCATCCAGGTGATGCGCCGGTCAACAAAGATTTTGTCCCTGAAGGTTGGACAGTAGTACAGCGATTAGGCACCTTTAAACCGTGGCGTAAGCAATAATCAGCGACTGCACGCTGTACAATTTCTTGCCAACGGCTGAGGTATTCTTGCTCCTGTTGCTTGAATTTTAACCCAGCGATCGAGTTGGGTCGTCCTTCTACCCACCAATTTAGCCATTCCACCCCAAAGGCATGAACAAAGAAATCAAACAATCCGGTAAAGGATACACCTATAATCGGGTCGATTTCTCGACTGTTTTGATAGCGCGGTTCATTAAATTTGTGATGCAAGAGTCCAGCGACAGATAATGCCCCAGCCGTGAAAGCGTCTTCTTGTTCTGGATAATTCTGGGGATCAATTTGGTTGAGGTGTACCTCTGATAGATTGCAGTGTAAATCGCTACCGATGATTTCCAGTGTTGTTAACCTAGAAGCTTTTTATCCTCTAGTTCTACAGGTTTCTGATTCCCTGTAGCTCCGCGTACATTTTCTACATTTAACTTATGCAGTCGGGCACTCTTGGAGAGATTATATTCTGCGACCGCAGTTTCACTCTCTACGCTGTACGGTGTTAAAGATTTGTTAATTTCTTTAATTACCACGGGATTAGCAAATATTTCTGGCGAAATATTAAATTTCAGCTTTCCCCGTTTTTACCCGATGTTTAACGTGAGGCAAAGTTACTTACCACACGGATTCAAACCATAACGAGCTAGACGGTGTTCCAGTTCAGTATCCGCCATTTCCGGATAACGTTCCTGTAACCACTGTTTCGCTGTACCTTGAGTGTAAGCTTGCAAAAATTCAGTTTTTATTTTTTGAGTTGGCAGTAAATCAGAGTTAGACCGCGCGATCGCTTCCCCTGACCATTGAATTGCCCCTTCACCAGAGTAATATTGCTTACGTACAGCTTCCACACAGTCTTCTAAAGTTGGCTTATGGTGAAAAACGCGGGTATGATTCGCCATTCTCAAAGCATCGCGCTCTGGGTCAATGCGCCAGCTACCATTTTCATCCTGCTGCCAAAGATTATTCTTGGCATTTGCGCCTAATTCATCATCAGCATAGAACTGACGCATCCCTGCAGATCTCCGGATATTGCCAGCAACAATAGTTACCGCAGCTTCGTCAATTAACAAACAGCACTCAACCGAATTTAATTGCCGACCGACAGCCTGATTTAAAATCGCTCCACAGCGCTGATAAAGCTCTGGTAACTTCACCGGATTCGCTACACCACCAAAACCCTTCAATGTTTCGCCAGAGGCGCGGACATCGCTAATATCCACAAAAACCGCAATTTCACCCGTAAATCTTTCATCGCTTGATAATTCCAGCAATGTTTGGTAAGACTTAACCCAACCTTGGCGGCTATCACCAACATGAATCGTCACGCGATCGCTCTCGACATCGACCTCAGTCTTTTCCCGACGCGAAGCAGCAGGTGTAGTGCCAATTTCACCCTGCATCGCGATATTTAGCCGATTGCGGATGGCTGGTAGCTGGTTGATATATTGTGGCTCAATCACCGCCCCAGTCCCACAACCCATCATTGCCAAATCCATCATTAAACCAAAAGCACCCCAATCCACCAGATTAGTAGAAGTGCAATTGTAAGCACCAGAGAAGTTTTCCGGCTTTTCTAGCCACTCTGTACCACCGACCCATAACCAGCGCCCACTCGGTAGAGATTTCATCTGACGCTGCATTCGGTTGAGTAGAGCGGCTTCTTGGGTGTTGAGTTTTCCCAGTTTGATTAATCCTTGTAGCGTGCGATCGCATACCTGCTCCCATGTCTCTCGTCCCTTCTCTGTTCGACGGCTATAAGTCCGGAAAAATACCGGATTGGCAGCAGGGGCGGTTTCAGGAACCTCGCTCGCTTGACGTTCTCGTTCCAGTTCGCGAACCATAAAATCTAATCTTGTTTTTCTCGTTTAGATCAAGACTATAGACCATGTAGATGTAGCGGTCAAAGATTGAAATTTTCTGCTAAATGCGCTAGTGGTAGTGCTGCCGTGCTAAGAGAATAAAAATATCTAATGGCTGAATTAATGTCTTGTGCTCCTTGGCGTAGCGCGATCGCTAGTGCCTTACACCGCAACCGCAGTCTTGCTTACGCTCGCTACCTCCAATTGGCAACCATTGCCGAAAATCACCGTCCAGCAAACCGAACGGTAGTTTTTCGCGGCTTTTTGACCGATAGCGATCAGTTACAATTTATTGCCGATACGCGGAGTGAGAAAATTCCTCAAATCCAGCAACAGCCGTGGTCAGAAGCCTGTTGGTATTTCCCAACTACGCGCGAACAATTTCGCCTGACTGGTCAATTGAGCTTAATTGACGCTCAAAGCAAATTTCAGTCAGCCCGCCAAAAACTCTGGCAAGATTTAAGTGATAACGCCCGGTTGCAATTTGCTTGGCCAAATCCTGGTCAACCGAGGTCAGAAGCGACAGCATTTACTCCCGCCAATCTCGACCCCAGCCAACCATTGGCAAATTTTTGCCTGATGCTACTCGATCCGATCCAAGTAGATCACCTAGAATTACGCGGCGAACCACAAAACCGCTGGCTTTACCGCCGCGACGACCAAACCTGGTCGAAATTTGAGGTAAACCCTTAAATCCCCGCACCATCGAGAAACTGCTGAATCGCTTTGTCTCTGAGGCTACAGCGATCGCTATCATGTATAGATGCTGCTGAGGTTGCTGGCAATTCGACAAGCACTTTAGTTGTGAATCGTTCTTGTGGCTCTAACGTTTGAATTTTTTGTTCTAACGCCTCGATGCGATCAACTAAAGCGCGAATGACTTCTGCTTCCGAGTCGGGTAAGCAACCGTGTTCTAGGGGGTCAACGCGCACGCCAGAACGATAGATAATCCGACCGGGGATACCGACAACTGTACAATCAGACGGGACATCTCTCAAGACAACAGACCCAGCACCAATGCGGACATTCTTGCCAATTTGAATATTCCCTAACACCTTGGCTCCGGCTCCGACAACAACATTTTCTCCTAAAGTTGGGTGCCGTTTGCCGCTTTCTTTACCAGTACCACCCAGAGTGACGCCTTGATAAATCAAAGCCGAATCGCCGATAATCGCTGTTTCGCCAATCACCACACCCATTCCGTGGTCAATAAATACACCCTTGCCAATTAATGCGCCTGGATGAATTTCAATCCCAGTGATAAATCGGGAAATATAGGAAATTAAACGGGGAATAAACGGCATGTCCCGCTTGTATAACCAATGAGCGAATCTGTGTAAAATCAGCGCTTGCAATCCGGGGTAGCAAAATAAAACTTCTAACCAGTTGCGGGCAGCCGGGTCACGCTCAAAAATGATGCGAAAGTCTGCAATTAATATAGACAGCAAGGTGTGTTACCCTCGATTAGCCATGAAGGTGCTAAAAACTATTTTAACTTCACTAGTGTCATAAGTGAAATCTTCAGTTATTATCACTTTTTTTCCGGCTGCTGTACTGAAATATTATAGTTAAACTTTACCCCAGACTTAAAACTACCTACCCAAACCTGATAAGTTCCGGCTTTCAAATTGGTGGCTCCAATACTCGCGTCTTTACTTGAGCCTGTGTCATCACCACACCAGATGTCATTGTCGTTTGGTCCCTTCATCAGCATTGTCGTGTCATTGCCGCCACTGTTGATTTTTATACTAAGAGCCGAAAAATCTTTTTTTAAGACGATGATGTGATCTGGCGTGGGAGTTGCAAAGCCAATACAAAGATTGTTCAGGCGATCGCGGTTAGCAATAGCCGACAAAGAATAAGTGCCGCCGGTATAACCTCCACCGATACCAAGATTTGGCTCAAACCCAGGAGAGAGTTGAAAATTACCAAAATTTGCGGTTGCGGCGAGTGCGGATGTCGGTGCCACGACAAATAGTGCCCACAACCAGTGCTGAGGAGGAAGTAGAGGGCGGATGTATTTCATACAAGTTAAAAGGCGATAGGTGAAGTTGTTTTATATACCTATGTTAGCCATTTGTACAAGAAAATACGCAGTCCTATGGCACCTGAGAATGTGGCACACTATTTAGTATTTAAGTCAAAAAGCACACCAGCTTTGATTGATCCAGTTTCGTTGCCATAGCTACTCACGGTGAGCGATCGCAGGTTCTTAAAAAACGGCCTGCCAACAACTTCCGCTAGCTGGAGAATTGGGATTTGCTGTTCTAAAATTTCGTGACTCTTCTGCCAATCGAGATAGACATAACCTTGATTCTGCTTGGGAAGAGCACCGATACTATTTTGAAAATTTGGATTGTTGACCAAGGAATTTTTCTCGGCTGTGAGAGCCGCATTGATCATGGCAATCGAATTGGCAAAGATTTCGTAATTTCCTACCGTTGTATGTACTCCTTGCACTTGCGCCGCCAGAGTGATTGCGCCTGGGTCTTTGTGACTCGCCGCAGTCAACTTTGTCCAAGCAAATATTTGTTGATTACCAACAGTCACAGGATTAATGCTCAGTCCCTGGGATGTAGCGATCTCATCTAAACGCGCGATTCCTTCTGCGGCTGCAGGCGATTTCTCCGCCACAAAAATCCAATCTGGATTTATTTGCCCCATCTTAGGTGACAAGCCCAGAGCATACTCTCCTTGCACCCAACTAAAAATATCTGCAGGTATTACCCCCCAACGTTCTTTAATTTCCGCTTTGCGCTGATCTACCAAGCTAGAAATTAAATCGGCAGAACCAGATAAAGCAGTAGAAATTTGCATCCCTAGTTTGGCTAAATCAGTTTTGCCCAAATGACTTAAATCAGACCCAGAAATTGCTAAGCCTGTGCCTGTGGGAATATATTGCAAGGCTCCTCCAGGACTAGATAATTGTACTGGTGCTAATTCTGATTGGTCGCCGAGGATTGTGGTTTGAGCAAATAAGCCTTGAGATTTGACTACCAAAGAAACCAGTTGGCTTTCATAAGTTGGCGCTGCTAATTTTAAACCTTGCCATGCGCTCACTGCTGGGAGGTTAAGAAAAGCACTCGCAATAGATCCAGACGGCAACTCTTTGATCGCTTGCTGGTATTTAGGGGAACTCGTCAAATTGAGATCGGGAACTTGTAAATTGTTAATTGCCTCAAATATAACTTTGGGATGATTGGCGAATAAGACAAAGCGATCGCCAACAACTGCACCAGCAATCTGATTTTTTGCCGTCACTTCCTTTTTTGCTGGGGTGAGAGGAAATGCTTCTTCTGTCTCATAAATCACCTTTACTCCCTGAGACTGCTCAACCGCAATTTTTGCACCAGCGATCGCCCGTTGAGAAAAGAACAAATCGACAAATTCGCGGCTTTTTTTGGCATTGTTGGTCGCCAGTGCCATTAAATACCCTGACTGTTGTCCGTTCTCTGGTGTGCGATCGAGATCTACACTAGTAACAGCCAAGGTAATTTCCTGACCTAACCAAGGTTGGATATCTTGGCGGTAATCGATCCCCGTGTCAGCGAACAAACTTGTTTTTAACTGAGACAATTCTTTCAGAGGTCCAGGTAAATTCTCCAAGCGCTCTGGATTTACTAGCAGGGAGACCATCACCGGGGCTGATTTCGAGATCAGCGCTGCTGTCGGTGTACTCACCTCGCCGTTACCTGGGATGAAAGAAGGACTACCACGGAACCACCAACCACCAATGCCAATCACGAGGACGATGACACCGACTGCCAGAAAATTGAAAAATGAACGTCTATTCATGATTTTTCGCACATCAGACCGCTTCTGTTGACAAGATTACCGATAAATTGTCACCCAGATCACATTTTTGCCACCTAAGTCTCCAATTATAGTTTTTAAGGGAAAATCTTATGTCAGACAAATACGGCGAACCTTTAGCCCAAATTAGTGTCGAGGAACTCGCAGAGCGTTTAGCCTCCGGTACAGAAAATCTTCAGTTATTAGATGTCCGCGAACCTGCCGAAGTTGCCACCGCAAATATTGATGGTTTTGTCAACCTGCCGTTGAGTGAATTTAGCGATTGGGCAGGGCAAATTCCGACCAAATTGGCTGCGGATGCGGAAACTTTAGTGCTTTGTCATCACGGCGTCCGTTCTGCCCAGATGTGCCAATGGTTAATTAATCAAGGCTTTACAAATGTGAAAAATATTTCTGGCGGGATTGCTGCCTATTCCCTGCGGGTAGATCGGCGCATTCCCCAGTATTAAGACAGCAGTTTGGCTTTTTTTGCTTGTATTTGCTATTCTTGACAAACATACCTCGCTGTCCTTGGGGAAACATCGCTGCTTTGCCGATCTAAATGATCTGCAATTTTTTGGGAGTCCTATTTAAGTAGCGATTGTTAGTGACATCCGCTACTAAGGTATCTCTAGGCTTGTGCGAGAATTTAAGTATCTACTGTTTGGGTGATCGGGAGGGGAAATTTTTGGATTTTTTATCATACAAGATAGATCTTTCCAGTTAAAGATTGTCGCATTCATTGAGACAGATCGGACATAAAATTACCTCATAATTTATTTTTAATTTCTTTTTTTCTCACTCTAATTAAACTCGGCTTCGGTCAAACATCGGCTATGCAAGTTCAGCTTACAAATCGTCAACAGCAAATACTTCGGGCAACGGTACGCCATTACATTGCCACCGCCGAACCAGTCGGTTCTAAAGCGTTGCTAGAAGAATACGATCTTCAAGTCAGTGCCGCGACGATTCGCAATGCGATGGGTGTATTAGAAAAATCTGGATTACTTTACCAGCCACACACTTCCGCCGGACGCATACCTTCAGACTCTGGCTATCGGATTTATGTCGATCAGTTGATCATGCCTAGCTATTCTTCTCATCGTCAGGTGGAACAGATACTCCAAGACCGGCTGAAGTGGGAAGACAGAAGTTTGGAAGCCCTACTGCATGGCGCAGCTCAAATTCTCGCCACCTTAAGTGGCTGTATTACCTTAATTACCCAGCCGCAAAATAGTACCGCCTTATTGCGACATATCCAATTGGTGCAAACAGATCCGGGACGGGTGATGTTGATTGTGGTGACTGATACTTATGAAACCCAGTCAGCAATGATGGAATTACCGCTTCCTGATGACGATGTGTTCGACATTGAAGTGGTTGAGCGGGAATTACAAATTCTTTCTAATTTTTTAAACACTCACCTGCGCGGGCGATCGCTTTCGGAAATCGCTGTCTTAGACTGGACTCAATTAGACCGAGAATTTCAACACTACGCTGACTTGTTAAAAACCTCTGTCGCCGAGTTAACCCGTCGCACTCAAAACCCAGCCACTACCCAAATTATGATTCGCGGTGTCGCTGAGGTGTTGCGCCAGCCGGAATTTTCCCAATCTCAGCAAGTCCAAACAATTATCCACCTTCTAGAAGAAGAACCAGATCAGCTTTGGCCGTTAATTTTTGAAGAACCAGAAATTGATGAAAAATCACGGCAAAAAGTCTCAATCCGCATCGGTACAGAAAATCCTCTCGCGCCAATCCAGACTTGTACCTTGATTTCGGCTATTTATCGGCGCGGCTTAGTTGCAGTCGGTAGTGTGGGAGTTTTAGGACCAACGCGCATGGATTATGAGACAGCGATCGCGGTTGTCACTGCTGCGGCTGACTATTTATCGGCAGCTTTAAGTTAAATTGTGTTGGTGTTGATTCAGACAATTTAAAAGGCGCGAAAATACTGATGAAAGTGGGGTTAAACTCAGGTTCTAATAGAGTAGCTGCCATTTCATAGGTTCGCGCTTTCTGACGGTACAGTTTCCACATGCTCACCAGCAAAAAACCCTAGTCCGAAAGAACTAGGGCAATAATATTAAGTGCCTGCATTTTTATGGAGCGTTAAATCTTGACAACAACTGTTCGCGAGATAATTGTAATAACAAAGGCATAAACTCAATGGAAGGCAAGACCAATACATTGTCAACAATCGCCGCTAATTCCTCGTCTAACATACCAAACCGAACGCGGAGTAAGTCTTCAACAATAGTACGCTGCCCTTGTTGAACTCCTTGTTGAACTCCTTGTTGAACTCCTTGTTGAACTCCTCGTTGTGTCGCCTCTGTCAAACGTTGTTCGTAAATCGGTGATAACTGCATAACTAAATCCCTATCCTCTGTGTCTAAATTCTGATTTAATTCTAAAGTAGTTTTCAAGTTTGCTAGTAAATCTATCGCTTTGGTGCGTAAAGGATTGTTAATATCCAATGCCTGCACTTCTTCAATTGCCCTTTGCTGAACTCTTCCTTTACCCAAAAGTCGCAACCAAAGTGTTTCTGGAGTTACTGGTAGTTGGTGAATTACTACCACTGCACCTCGCCAAGCTTCGTCAAAAAAGTAAATACCTTTTCCCCACTCGGATTCATCTAATTCAGCACCAAATGCTGCTAAAAATTCTTGAGAAGCTGTTGGTGAAAGAACCCATAACTTTGGTAAAGATTCTTCATCTAATTTTACGTTGTTACGTTTCGCTTCACGTTCAAAACGGGCACAACTATTAAATACCTTGACCGTACAATTGCGAACATTTGACTTTGTTGGCGCATTACGAAATGGTTCAAAAACTGCTGGTTTATCAGCAAATCTTCCTAGTAAACCCAAGATTTCTTTATCGATTTGGGATTCAGTCGATGATGGGACAAAGTAAACATCGATTTCTAACACTTCTCCAGCAACATCTTTGCTAGTTTCTACTGAACCCAATGGAGATAATAACTCTTCGAGATAATCCTTGGCGAAGCGATCGTATGGGAATCTAGTCATATCTAAATTTTTGAGTTGTAAGACATTTGATACTCAAACTTCCAGAGAGTTTGGGGAAAATGAACAAACATTTACCAGTTTATATGAATTAAGTAATGTTATTCAAGAGAGTCTTGTGAGATTTAGAAGATTAGTAAATATGCAATTGCAAGCAGCAAATAAACCAGAGACAATAAGTTCTCATTTGTTAGAATTAATAACTGAGGCTGTCGTTGAAGGTGAAGCTAAAATTCCAGCACTACAGCGTAGTATAGAAGAAGTAACCAGAGAATGGATGTAGTGGATGAAATTTAAATCAGTATTTTGGTTAGTTTGGCTTGGGTTTATTACTTATGCTTTTGCATTGGCACCACCCGATCGCCCTGACACATTCGAGTTAATCAAAAATCTTTCTACAGGTCAATGGCAGGGCATTAATCCCATAATTGTTGCCCTATTCAACATTATGGGCGTTTGGCCGATAATTTATAGTTGCTTAGTCTTTATTGATGGTAAAGGTCAAAAAGTCCCGGCTTGGCCGTTTGCAACTGCTTCTTTCGCAGTGGGTGCTTTTGCACTATTACCTTACCTCGCTTTACGCCAAGCACAACCTTTTACAGGCGAAAAGAATATCTTACTCAAGATACTTGATTCGCGAATCACTGGTTTAGCCTTAGCGATCGGTACTATAATTCTTGCCACATACGCTTTACGTGGAGATTGGGGAGATTTTGTTCAACAGTGGCAAACCAGCCGTTTTATTCACGTCATGAGTCTGGATTTTTGCCTACTCAGTTTATTATATCCAGCACTTTTAGGCGACGACATGACCAGACGTGGCTGGAAAAATCCCCAAATATTTTGGTTGACAGCCTTAATTCCCCTGTTCGGACCTCTAATTTACTTGTGTGTCCGTCCACCTCTATCCGCAGGCGAAGACAAGAGTGAAAAACTAATCGTTAACTAACGAGCGATTTTTATAAACTTTTGGCAGTCCCCACCACGGAACATGCGGATACTCGTGATGCTCTTCGTGGTAGCCAAAATGATAACAGGTGATAAATGACCAGATAACTGGACGCGCGATCGTTTGTGAACGATGAGGATCGCTGTAACCTGTAGCTGGTTCTTGGTGAGGTAGAAAGGTGCCAAAGTAAAATAACTGCACCGAACTCAGTAACGAAGGAATCACCCAAAAGTAAGTTAAATTATTATCTGGGATATGCAATGTCGGCTTAATGATATTATATATAGCCATCAAAGTCAGAATTTGACCCCAATTCCAGTAAGCTTTCATGAAATAGGCATACCAAGCAAAGAAATTTTTGTGCTTGCCATCATGAAAATCGGGATCGAGATCGCTTGCTGGATGATGGTGATGTATCCAGTGCTTCTTCAGCAATTTTTGATAAGGTAAAAGTCCGTATAAAGCTAAACACAAAGATCCCATAAAATGGTTGAATTTGGGATTGCCAGGAAATACTACTCCATGCATGGCATCATGAGCAGTAATAAACAATCCTGTATAAAGGAACGTTTGCCAAAGTACAATTGGCAATAACACCCAAATACTCCATCCTTGGATATCAATTGAAAGTAGTAAAATTAAGCTCACTGCCCATACAGTAATAATACCAATGGCAAAAAGAATGCCGCCATTCTGATACTGACCCACTTCTGGATCTGCTTCGGTTCGAGGTGGTGGTGGTACTAACTGAATCACGCTGTTACACTCCGTAGCATTTGACTAATACTTTACAACTAACACGATGGCGGCTAAGCCTACTACTATCTAGAAAATCTTGACACCAGGTAGCATCCATGCTTCAGACTAAAGTCAAAAACATGTAGAAAGTTTAAGATATATTAACTATGATTACACAAACCAGAACCATATTTATCACTTAAATCTATTCATTAAGAGCGAAAAACACAAAACGTGTAGGCTAGGTAGGAATTTTCTGAAATCATTAATGACCTATATCTTAAGTAATACGCAGTTTTTACTGAGTCTACATAATACATTGAAAGAGCGTGTTATTATTGAGCCTCCAATGTTAATCAGAGCTAGATAAAAACGTCACTCCGTAATTTTTTGTATCTGTTTGTAGTTGCGCTTTAGCGCAAGCCTATTCAAAGCTCACTCATCGCAACTACCAACCTTTGTTTGTTGATGCTCACTTACTTATTTCGTCGATTTTACTTAATCAAGAAATTGGCGATATCTGCCTGGAGAGCAAAATTACAACTTAAGCTAGAAGATTTTTATAGTTGATTTGCCCAAACTAAGATGAAGTAAGCAACTCTAAAACTAATATTATGCCTTCTACAGTATTGATTACCGGCGCATCCCAGGGTATAGGCAAAGCCACAGCCCTTTTGTTTGCCAGTCATGGATATGACTTAGTGCTAGCATCCCGCCATCCTGACCGCTTGGCATCAGTCGCAGAGTCTGTGCAGAATTTGGGACGTACCGCCTTGGCTGTGCCGTGCGATGTGAAAGATCCTCATCAAGTCAGTACACTTGTAAATCAAGCTTTGGAACACTATGGTTCTATCGATGTGCTGATTAACAATGCTGGTATTTATATGTCAGGACCAGTAGCGGAATTCTCTCTTAGCGATTGGCATGAAGCAATAGATACTAATTTGTGGGGATATATCCATACCATTCATGCACTTTTGCCTCACATGATTCAGCGGCGAAGTGGAACTATAGTAAACGTCAGTTCTATCGGCGGTAAAGTCCCGACACCTTATTTGGTTCCTTATTGTACGAGTAAATTTGGCGTCACCGGGTTGACAGAAGCGATGCACGCCGAATTGAAGCCGAAAGGAATTCATGTTTGTGGAATTTATCCCAATATCATCAAAAGTAGTTTGATGGAAAGGGCTGTTTTTCGTGGTGAAGATGCTCAATCTCGGCGCGACCAGTTACAACAGGTGGTTGATGCGCCTGTAATCGAAAAGCCAGAAGATGTCGCCAAGGCTATTTGGGATGGAGTGAAAAATCAGCGGTCTGAGGTGATGGTTGGTTCGGCAAATTTATCCCAAGGATTGTATCGCATGTTTCCTAGCTTAATCCAATGGGTTTCTCAAAAAGCCTTGAAAAATAAAGATAAGTGAAGGCGAATATACTGAGTTGTCAATTTTTGTAGCCTAAAAATCTATGGCTACGTTAAAAAGTATTTAACTAAATAATGTAGAGGTGAATTGGTACTGGCTATTTTCCAATTATGCTTTATATGTGTCTTTTATATCCTCCTGTTTCGTATGTGACATTTGAATATCAACGATTGTTTCAAATAATTGAGTCGGACTGCCTGTATATCCGCTTCTCCTTCGGCAATGGCGGCATGGAATAAGGCTATACGCTTGCTCTCGGTGTGGGAATCCATATGTTGACGCAACGCATCCTTTACAACTTCCGTGTAGGTGCTGTAAAGCCACGTATCAATCAATGTCTGAACATAGTAATCATATGGATTACCCAAATCTAGACGCGGCATAGTTTCACTCCTTTGGATGTAAATAGTACAAAAATCGTACCATTTACTGCCATGATTACCAAGATATAATCTTGCTCCTCAAAGAATATTCCCACTAGTCAAATAACTAGCTTGGCAAATAAAGATCAATGAAACTAAATCTGCCAAGCTGGTTACAATACCAATCTCAAGGCAAATTATCTGGGTCAACCCCCTGAGATCTCAAGTAATCTGCCAATCGCTGAGCTTTTTGGCGTTCTACCTCAGCACGTTGTTGCTCTTCCTGCGCTCGTTCTGCCAGCGTTGGTATCCAATCTTTGTTATCATACCAACGTAGCCACAGACCTGTTGTTTGTTGATAGCTACCCTGCCATAGCCCTAAACCCAATTCGATCTCTGGTAATAAAAAACGTTGATTGGTCAATGATATTGGCTCGTAGCGAGTGCCAGTCAGCTTAAAAGCACGCAAATTATTTTCGTAGCGGTCATACACCACATAATAAGGGACTCGCAAAATACGCTCATACACTTCCCATTTTGTCGGCGGTTTGTTGACATCGCGCAAAGTTTGCCCCAAATCCTCTGCTTCTGTCCC
>JBBQRU010000015.1:0-53004 GCA_038214545.1 Cyanophyceae cyanobacterium
TTTCCGCTTCTTGTTGTTCTTACAAGGCTTCCACAACTGGACACTCAACCCCTTCCACATGATGGGAGTAGCGGGTGTACTAGGTGGAGCATTGCTGTGCGCCATTCATGGTGCGACAGTTGAGAACACCTTGTTTGAAGATGGCGACGGTACAAGTTCTAACACCTTCCGTGGATTCAATCCAACACAAGCTGAAGAAACCTACTCGATGGTGACAGCAAACCGTTTCTGGTCACAGATTTTCGGGATTGCCTTCTCCAACAAGCGTTGGTTACACTTCTTCATGTTGTTTGTCCCCGTGACCGGTCTGTGGATGAGTTCTGTAGGTATTGTTGGTTTGGCGCTGAATCTGCGGGCTTACGACTTCGTGTCGCAAGAATTGCGGGCGGCGGAAGACCCAGAATTTGAAACTTTCTACACCAAGAACATTTTGCTGAACGAAGGTATCCGTGCTTGGATGGCTCCTCAAGATCAGCCACACGAGAAGTTCGTCTTCCCAGAAGAAGTACTACCTCGCGGTAACGCACTTTAAGATTCATCTTTTTCCGTGATGTTGAACCCCCGCCAAATTGGTGGGGTTTTTTTTGATTTAGGAGTCCAAATCCGTTTTTGGCATGTTATATTAGTTGTAGGTCAAAAGCCCAGAGTTAATCGCTCTGCCCTTACATACTAAGTCCGCTTAGGCAACAAGGAGGTGATGCCCATGATTGAAAGTAGTAAACCCGTGGGTCATCAGGTTGGAGTCAACCGGCTGCGCGCCGGAGCTGTTCTCTAATATATTCTTAGTCTTTCTGAAAGACTGAGTTCGTTCAACTGACTAGTCTAGCTTGGAGTTCCATCCGGCAGTCTGGTTTCAACCTGAAGACCCGCTACACCGCTCCTATTTAGTTCACCGGAACTAAGTAGGAGCGGATAGTTTTTAGGGGTATTATCTAAATGCCCAAGTTACCGCTTCGCGTTCCTTTGTCTTTACAGGCATTAGATAATATGATGTAAAGACGCGAAAAAGCCTCAAAATACTTTTCACTACCTAACATATGGCAACGCTACTTAGTCAAGCAGAGATTCAAGAGCAAATGAGCAAGCTCTCGGGTTGGACATGGGTAGGCTCGCAGTTAGAGTGTACTCGTAAATTTAAAGATTTTGTTCAGGCAATTGCATTCGTCAATCAATTGGTAGAGCCAGCGGAGGGAGCAGGACATCATCCCGATATTGAGATTTCTTACAATAAAGTCAAAATCGTTCTCACTACACATGACGCTGGCGGTTTAACAGCGAAAGATTTTGATTTAGCACAGGTGATTTCTCAGATTAAGGCTTGAGTCAATTACCTTTGGGCAGATAAATTGCAGAGAATGTAAATCCTCAGGGTATATGTAACCTAAAGAGAAACTTATAAGATTCATAAATAAAACTTATTAATTAGATTGCCTATGTATCATAGAATCCCAATTAATCAGTTAATCTTCCGTTTAATTAGCGATTACGTTTTGCAAAACAAGAGTTAAACTGAATTTAGTTACGAATTTGACTTCAACAGGTGCAGATCGGTTGTATCGTCAATTTAATGGGTACAGGTAATGGTCCCTTTATCTATACAAGGTGTGAGGATAAGAGGAAAATGTCAAATATTTTGTGGAAATCTCTGCTAGTTAGCCCAGCGATACTTGGCGCTAGTTTACTCGTCTCAGTCGGTGCGATCGCAGCTACAGCCCCAACCAAAACGGCTGTAAACACATTCGCGCCAACCAAAGCCACTAAAGAAACTTTTATCAAGTTAGTGGCACCCCAGAACAACCTAGCTTTAAACACATTCTCAACGTCTAAAGCAACCAACGCTGCTCCAACAACCAGCAGCCAATTACCTGTCAAGCCACAAGTCATAGCTCAAGTCAGCGGCTCACCGGCCAAAGACAACGTTAATAACGTTTTAGATCAGATCAACCGCTATAGTACCGAAGGCAGAGGCAATACTTCAGTCTCCCAGGTTACATCTGTCTCACAATTTTCAGATGTACAGCCAACGGATTGGGCATTCCAAGCTTTGCAGTCTTTGGTTGAACGCTATGGTTGTATTGCTGGTTATCCCGATAAAACATTCCGGGGTAATCGGGCGATGACTCGTTATGAGTTCGCTGCTGGTTTAAACGCTTGTTTGGATCGAGTCAACGAATTAATCGCCACTGCAACAGCAGATTTGGTGACCAAAGAAGATTTAGCTACTCTCCAACGCTTGCAAGAAGAGTTCTCTGCAGAACTTGCAACTTTGCGCGGACGGGTAGATTCTTTAGAAGCGCGGACAGCGCAATTGGAAGGACACCAGTTCTCCACTACCACCAAATTAGTAGGTGAAGCAATTTTTGCCGTTAGCAAACCTTTTGGCGATCGCGATCGAAATAATAATCGCAGCATTGGCGATCGCAACCACACAGTCTTACAAGACCGCGTCCGTTTAGATTTGCAAACCAGCTTCACAGGTAAAGATACCTTACATACCCGGATTGCTACAGGGAATGCTAACGTCTTTGACTTGCCCGGTAGTGTGAATGGCACACCAAACTCTCAAGACATACAAAACTTTAACATTGGTAACGGTAACGGCAATAACAGCCCAACAATCGACTGGTTGGCGTATTACTTCCCCTTAGGTAAATCCCAAATTTACGTTGCCGGTTATGGTGGTATTCATAGCGATTACACCCCTACCGTTAACCCTTACTTTGAAGATTTTGACGGTGGTAATGGTGCCCTGTCTGCCTTTGCTCAAGAAAGTCCAATTTACCGGATTGGTGGTGGTGCTGGTGCTGGTATCAACCTCGCTTTTGGTAAAAGTGGTATCCTTAGCCGCAGTTCCCTAACCTTAGGCTACTTAGCAAGCAAAGCTAACAATCCTGGCAATGGCGCAGGTCTGGCAAATGGTGATTATGCAGCCTTAGCACAGTTGAACGTCAACGTCAACGACCGGATTTCTTTAGCTGCCACCTACGTCAACGCTTACCACACCACAGGTCAAAGCATTTTTAACCTAGGTGGGCTTAATGGCTCTTCTACTAGTGGTTCGACTGGTTCAGCAGTCACAGGAACAGTACAGGCGAATAACCCTCTCTCACTGGTGGGATCAACAGGACCACTCGCCAGTAACTCTTATGGTCTTGAAGCGGCAGTTCGTCCTACCAAGAACATTTCGCTGAGTGGATTCTTTGGTACAACCAATATCCAAACCGTCGGACCAGGTCAAAAAGGACATGGTAACGCCTGGTATTGGGGTGGTGGAGTTGCTCTTCCCGATTTCGGTAAAAAAGGTAACGTCCTCGGCTTCTTTGGTGGTGTCGAACCTACTTTGAGAGATTTCTCCTTTAACGGTAACAGACAAACATTTAGCCGCGAATACGGCTATCACGTCGAAGCCTTCTACAAATACCGCCTCAGCGACAATATCTCAGTTACTCCTGGCGTCATCTATCAGATGTCTCCTGGTCAAGACAGCCGTAACGCCGACGCAATCATCGGTACCCTGAGAACCACCTTTACTTTCTAGACGGCTACAGACCTACCTAAGTAAGTCAGTAAAGGTTCCTAGAACCAATCCAAAAATCAATCTTGATCCTCGCTACTCTTAGCGGGGATTTTTTTATTCGTAACATAATATAATAAGCATAACCCCAGTGGAGAACCGGAGTATAATAGGAGTGGGACAGTGAGAGAGTGGGAAAATAAAGAATAGTGAATGCTAAAAATATTGCCTTCAAAATCCCCCCTTTTCCTACTCCCCCCCTCCCCCCCTCCCCCCCTCCCCCACTCCCCCACTCCTCTGCCTGTGGAACTCTCGTGTAAATCAGAATACGCAATTCTTGCCCTATTAGAGTTAGCAACTCATTACCAGAATGGTGAACCGCAGCAAATCAGACAGATAGCAGCGGTACAAAATATACCCGATCGCTATCTGGAACAACTGCTAGCAACTTTAAGGCGTGGTGGTTTAGTCAAGAGTCAACGCGGTGCGAAAGGAGGCTATGTCCTCGCCCGTGAACCTTGGAAAATTACACTTTTAGAAATTTTAGATTGCTTGGAAGGATTAGACCGGCGGACGGGGGAAGAAGAAACAGTGACGAAAACCTTAGAAAGTACGGTTTTGCAAGAAATTTGGCAAGAAACACATCAAGCAGCTAATGCTGTTTTACAAAAATATACGCTCCATTCTATTTGCGAACAGCGAGATCAACGTCAACAGCTAGATATCATGTACTACATCTAAGTCAATTTAGCGCTATTCAAAGCACAATTAGCTTAGTAGTAGGCATCCAACCTCAGTGTTTTGTACTTACAACAACTTTAAGTTATGCGAATTGCTCACGATATTACACAACTCGTCGGTCGTACACCTTTAGTCATGCTCAACCGCATCCCCCAAGCGGAAAATTGTGTGGCACAGATTGTGGTGAAATTGGAAGGGATGAACCCAGCAGCATCGGTCAAAGATCGGATTGGGGTCAGCATGGTCAATGCGGCTGAAGCTGAAGGATTGATTACTCCAGGAAAAACGATTTTAGTTGAACCAACCAGCGGTAATACCGGGATTGCTTTAGCCATGACAGCCGCAGCCCGTGGTTATCAACTAATCTTGACAATGCCGGAAACAATGAGTACCGAGCGTCGGGCGATGTTGCGGGCTTATGGCGCACAATTAGAATTAACTCCGGGAATTGAAGGGATGACGGGCGCAATTCGACGGGCCCAGGAAATTGTCGATCGCACGCCACATGCTTACATGCTGCAACAATTTCGCAACCCTGCCAATCCGCAAGTTCACCGCGAAACTACAGCCGAGGAAATCTGGGAAGATACCGAAGGGACAGTCGATTTTCTCGTGTCTGGGGTGGGTACAGGCGGTACACTGACGGGTGTGGCTGAGGTGATCAAAGCCCGCAAACCGAGTTTTCAGACAATTGCTGTGGAACCAACCAATAGCCCAGTTTTAAAAGGTGGACGCCCCGGTCCGCACAAAATTCAAGGTATTGGGGCGGGGTTTATTCCTCAAGTCTTGGATGTAAATTTAATTGATGAAGTGATTGCGGTGACAGATGATGAAGCGATCGCTTACGGTCGGCGTTTAGCCAGAGAAGAAGGATTACTTTCGGGAATTTCGACGGGTGCGGCTTTGTGTGCAGCAATTCGTGTGGCGCAAAGACCAGAAAACGCCGGACGTTTAATTGTGATGATCCAGCCTAGCTTTGGGGAAAGATATTTGAGCACACCATTGTTCCAAGATTTAGAAGCCCGAGTCGCCGCGACTGTAAGTTAGCGCTATCATAGGACGAATGGCAGATTCTAACCACTATGAAATCCTAAATGTCAGTCGTGCTGCGAGCCAAGCGGAGATTAAGCAAGCTTATCGCCGCTTGGTGAAGTTATTTCATCCGGACAGCAACAAGACAATAGACAACGCTGAGATTATCCGCATTAATGCGGCTTATGAAATATTAGGCGACATTCAAAAACGTCAGTCTTATGACCGACAACAGAATATTCGGACTTCAGCGCCGCCATCTAGCAATCGCCAACAGCGCAACAGTGCAGCGACACAGCAATACCAAAGTTCTCGCCGCAGAGGACAAAATGCTGATGAGCAAGTTCAAGAATGGCTACGGCAAGTTTATCAACCAGTTAACCATATCCTCTGCGAAATCCTCAGTTCTCTGGCCGATCAAATTGAGGAACTAGCCGCCGATCCCTTTGACGACGAACTTTTAGAAGTATTTCAAGATTATTTAAAAACTTGTCGCGCTGAACTCAAAAGAGCGCAATTTGTGTTTCGTTCCTTACCCAATCCACCTAGTTTGGCAAAAGCCGCTGCTCATCTCTACTACTGCTTGAATCGCATCGGCGACGGACTCGAAGAGTTAGAGTATTTTCCCTTAAATTACGATGAGCGTTATTTACATAACGGCACCGAACTATTTCGGATTGCTGAGGGCTTACACTGCGAGGCACGAGAATCTGTAGAATCTTACAGGTAATCAGTAAATTGGTTTATTCTAAAGATTAGCGGACTTTAAAAAAATTTACATTCTGCTCTAACTATACTCATGCAATGCATTGTTAATCGTCGCGCTCAATTCTCGGCAAGCCATCGATATTGGTTGCCAGAATTAAGTGAAGCAGAGAATATTCAGAAATTTAGCCTCGGCGCTCAATTCCCTGGACACGGACACAACTATGTGTTGTTTGTCTCTCTGGCTGGAGAATTAGATAAATATGGCATGGTGCTGAATTTGTCTGATGTCAAACACGTAATCAAACGCGAAGTTACCAGTCAACTGGACTTTGCCTATCTCAATGATGTGTGGCAATTTGACCAAACCTTACCCACCACAGAAAATATCGCCCGCGCCATCTGGCAAAAACTCGCCCCGCACTTGCCTTTAATTGGCATCCAGTTATTTGAACACCCTGAACTCTGGGCAAATTATCAAGGAAACGGTATGGAAGCTTATTTGACAGTTAGTACTCACTTTAGCGCCGCCCATCGGTTAGCTCATCCTGATATCAGTGATACCGAAAATGTCGAGATTTATGGTAAGTGTGCTCGTCCGAATGGTCATGGGCATAATTACCATTTAGAAGTCACAGTCAACGGGGAAATTGACCCACGCACGGGAATGATTGTAGACTTGAGTGCGTTGAATCAGGCGATCGCCGATTATGTAATTGAGCCATTCGATCACACTTTCTTAAACAAAGATGTCGCCTACTTTGCTCAAGTCGTACCCACAGCCGAGAATATTGCATTGCACATTTCTAATTTACTGCGATCGCCGGTCCTGGAATTGGGAGCCAAACTTCACAAAATTAAACTAATTGAAAGTCCCAACAACTCTTGTGAAATATATTGCCCTGATACCGAACCAACCCCAGTAAATAACGCCCTCAGCGAGCCTATTTTAGCCACAGTCTGAAATTTTTCTTGAGTCATCTTTAGATGACTTTGGCTATAAGCCTAGGATTTTAATCCTAGGCGGACTCATGGAGAATGAAATAGCCCTTAATCCTAGGCGGTCATGGAGAATGAAATAGCCCTAATAATGCTCCAGATTTCACCTAACTCAACCGACAAGTATCATCAAAACTTCATATAACTTAAAGCGAGTTACCCGCTCCACCATTGAATGCCAGCCTCTACAGTCATTAAATCATGGCATTCAGTATCATAAATGCAGTTAATTTAACCCCCTTCATCGGTAATATATCGGTAATATGATGTAAGCTTGAGATGAAGCTACAACATTACCATATACGGATAACATGTATATTTGTTGAGCTTTTTGAAAAGCAGTATTTAAAAATAAATATTTTTTGCCGGTGAAATCGCTGCTGTAAATACTGGTGTGCAGACATCAAAACCCATAAACTTTAGATCAAGTGTGTAGATATACTAAGTTAATTAGAGTAATTTATTACTTTAGTACTTAAATTGTCTTTGTCTGAAAAACAATATATTTCCAAAAACTTTTTGTTCGCTCAATATTACAAACCGCATATAGTCAAGAGAGTCAAAACATGAATACTAATCAGCCTTCTGAGAAATCTCAATCAACTCAGGAGTCAGAGGTAGTTAAAGATCAGTCGGAATTTCCGATTGTCGGAATTGGTGCCTCAGCAGGCGGATTAGAAGCATTCTCGCAACTGTTAGAACATCTCCCAAGTAATACTGGGATGGGGTTTGTCATCGTTCAGCATTTAGACCCCCATCACAAAAGCCTATTGACCGAGATTCTGAGTCGGAAAACCGAAATGCCAGTCTTGGAAGTTAATGATGGCATATTAGTCCAACCAGACCACGTTTATGTTATTCCTCCTAACAAGAAGATGATCTTAGCTCAAGGTGTGCTGAGACTCACACCGCGCGAGAAAACCCAAGGCAAATACATGTCTGTAGATTCTTTGTTCTACTCCTTAGCATCAGAAAGGGGTGACAAAGCGATTGGTGTAGTCCTCTCAGGAGAAGATGGAGATGGCACACTGGGGTTAGAAGCAATTCAGGATGCGGGAGGAATTACCTTTGCTCAATCAGAAAATTCTGCTCAAGCCAATAGTATGCCTCACAATGCTGCAGCCATCGGGGGAGTAGATTTCATCCTGCCGCCGTCAGAGATTGCTAAAGAGTTAGCAAAGCTGAAGTTTTATGTCCAGGCTACTCAAAGCCCAGAAGCACAGTTACTATCCGATGAAGACAACCTGAACCAAATCTTCACTTTGTTGCGGACAGCTACGGGAATTGACTTTACCAATTACAAACATCCCACACTGAAGCGACGAATTCAGCGGCGATTAGTTATACACAGTATAAATCTAAAGGATTACGTCACATATCTTCAAGAAAACCCGACAGAATTGGCAGCTTTGTCCCAGGAGGTATTGATCCATGTCACGAGTTTTTTCCGAGATCCAGAAGTATTTCAAGCTCTAAAAGATCGGGTATTTCCCAGCATTACGCAGCATAAATTACCCGAAGAGGCAATCCGCATTTGGGTACCAGGATGTTCCACTGGTGAGGAAGCTTACTCGATTGCCATCTGCTTGCTGGAGTTTTTGGATGGAAAAACCTTACCAAAAATTCAGATTTTTGCGACCGATGTTAGTGAGTCAGCGATTGACAAAGCTAGGTCAGGTAAGTACATGGAGAGCCGACTTGGCTCAATGTCACCTGAACGTTTACAACGCTTTTTTATCCAAGTAAATGGTGGGTACCAAATTAGCAAGTCTGTGCGCCAAATGTGTGTCTTTGCGAAGCAAAATCTCAGTGCTGACCCACCTTTTTCTAATTTAGACCTGATTAGCTGTCGCAATGTGCTGATTTATTTATCACCTACTTTACAGCAGAAGGTGATCCCGCTATTTCATTACAGTCTCAAACCAACAGGCTTTCTTCTACTCGGCAATTCCGAGAGTACAGGCGACTCTGACTTATTCACTGTAGTAGACAAAAAGCAGAAAATTTATGAGCGAAAATTGGCACCCGCGCGGTTAAATTTTCACTTTTTTAACAGCGATTATTCTCAAAAGACAATTTATGACCAGAAAATGACTGAGTTGAAGAGTGCCGATCTTGACTTGCAGTCATTAGCTGACCAGATGGTCTGGAATAAATATGCTCCGCCCGGTGTAGTAATTAACAGCGACATGGAGGTTCTGCAATTTCGCGGTGAAACTAGCCCATATTTGAGTCTAGCACCAGGAAAACCAAATTTTAACTTGCTAAAAATGGCTCAACCCAGCTTGCGGTTAGAGCTACGGACAGCAATCAAGCAAGCAAAAGAGCAAAATGCCTCAGTCAAAAAGTCTGGCATCCAGGTGACAAATAAAGAGCAATTGCAGTCTATCAGTTTTGAGGTAATGCCGATCCTCACGAACCATCAAGAGCAATATTTTTTAGTTTTGTTTGAATCCGTACCAGTTTCAGCTACTTCGACACCAGAAAATAATCTCACTTCTGTACCTATTCGGCCACAGACAGCCGTAGAACAAGAACTTAACCAAATAAAACAGGAACTTGCTACCAGCAAACAAGAACTAGCGGCGACTCATGATTACCTGCAATCAATTATTCAGGAGCAGGAACTTGCTAACCAAGATATGATGACCGCCAATGAGGAAATCCTGTCGAGCAACGAAGAGTACCAAAGCACAAATGAGGAACTAGAAACTGCCAAAGAAGAGATTCAAGCGACTAATGAACAGCTAAACACAACGAACGAGGAATTACGCTGTCGGATTATTGAATCAAACCAGCTCAATGGCGATCTCAGTAATTTTCTCGACAGTGTCAATATCCCCATTATTATGCTGGACAACGATTTGTGTATCCGCCGTTTCACCCCGATGGCAGAAAAAATCTTTAAGCTGATTCCCACAGATGTAGGGCGACCACTGAATCATATCAACCATAATCTTCATCTGCCTCAGTTAGAGCAATTGATTAGAGGAGTGATTGATACCCAGGCACTTCAAGAGCAAGACGTGCAAGACAAAGATGGTCATTGGTATGACCTGCGAATACGCCCCTACAAAACGACAGAAAATAAAATTGATGGCGCGGTGCTACTGTTAGTTGATATTGACTCCCAAAAACGCCACAACGAGCAGCTACAAGTATCTCGTGATGATGCTGAGACGGCTCGTAATGCCGCCGAAGCAGCTAACCTGGCGAAAGATGAGTTCCTGTCAATTGTCTCTCACGAACTCCAAAACCCCCTGACTTCTATTCTTGGTTGGTCTCAGTTACTTCGCCGCCGCCAGTTTGACGCCGCCCAGACTGCTAAGGCGCTGGAGACAATCGAGCACAATGCCAAGTCACAATCCCTGCTGATTGAAGATCTCCTTGATATTTCCCGCATTACCACAGGCAAGCTCAAATTAAACGTGAGTTTGATTGCTCTCGCACCAGTGATCGAGGAAGCCATAAATGTCAGCCAGATATCAGCTAACGCGAAAAATATTCAAATCGAATCCCATATTCCCACAGAGACTATCAAGGTATCAGGCGATCCAGACCGCTTACAGCAGATATTCTGGAATCTGCTCTCTAATGCCATCAAGTTTACCCCCTCCGGCGGACGAGTTACAGTCAAACTTGAGGTTCAGAACAAATTTGCTCAGATTCAAGTTAGTGACACAGGTCAGGGTATCAGCGCCGAATTTCTTCCCTATATCTTCCAGCGATTCCGTCAGGCTGATAGCCGCAGCACTCGCAAGCATGGTGGACTCGGACTCGGACTTTCTATTGTTTATCATCTGGTAGAACTACATGGTGGTCAGGTATCTGTCGAAAGTAAAGGCGAGGGTCAAGGGACAACGATGACAGTGAGATTGCCATTAAAAGTAGCCGTAGACGTTTCTCTACCGAGTGATTTGCCAAAGGTAGTGCCGATCAACACTTTTGTGCCTAATGACACTACTTTAATTCTCAGCGGCTTGCGTGTACTTGTTGTCGATGACGACCCGGCTTTGCGCCTACTACTGAAGATGATTATTGAACAGTATAAAGGCACAGTCACAACAGCGGCTTCAGCCCAAGAGGCGATTGCCGCGCTCACTGAAAATCCAGGAGCGTATAATGTATTGTTATCTGACATCGGTATGCCTAATGAAGACGGCTATTCGCTAATCCAACAGGTGAGAGCGCTTAGTGATGAATGTGGAGGACAAATTCCTGCCGCCGTCTTATCTGGCTACGTCAGCGCTGATCAACAAAGAGAGACTCTGGCTGCAGGTTTTCAAAGGCATATCGCTAAACCAGTCGCAGCAGATCAATTGGCATCCACCATTGCCGAGCTTGCTGGTTTAAATAAAAAAGCAGCATAGTCATTAATGTCATCTATAATTTTAAGAGCGAAAATCTTATAATTAAATTACTAGTTAGTAGTGTAATTATATTTTGATATACCTTTATAGCCAATAAATATAATAGATGAAAATTAATGGGAAATAAAATTGAGTTGTCTATGTTAGAAACTTCTCCGGTAACGCTTGCCCCAGTCGCCGATTATTTCAAAGTCTTATCGGAAGTGAGTCGGCTGCAAGTCCTGTGCTGCTTGAAGTCTGGGGTGAAAAATGTGGGGGAAATTATTGAAGCAACAGGATTAGGTCAAGCAAATGTATCTAAGCACTTAAAAATTTTAACTCAAGCCGGGATGATTACTCGCCAGCCTCAAGGCGTAAGCGTTTTCTACCAAATCACCGATCCGCTGATTTTTGAGTTGTGCGAATTAGTATGCGATCGCTTAACTGTCAGACTAGAAGAACAATCGGAAAAGCTAAAGCAACTCACACCACTCAGGCAATCTTAGATCAATTTTATCTTGAACGCTTAAAAAGATCGCCGTCCAGCAAAATGGCGCAAATAAAGATAAATTCCCCAGGCTAATAGTCCGCAGACCAAATTTAACAGACAGTGGCGAATGATAAACCAGATTAGCACCGGATAAAGCAGTTGAGATGGGTCAAGCGGAATCAGCATTCGGACTAACAGAAACAGCCCAAAAATGGCGTTACCACCAAGGATTAAGGCGAACACTACTAAACCACGTTGCCAAAGACGGTGTAAAAGTGAATAGCCCGAAATGAGGTTGACAGAACGATAATTTTGTGATATACGAAATAATTGTTCAAATCGCCAAAACATCCACAGGAGGAAAGGAAAGAAGCCATAACTGAGTAAACCTAAAGGTGCTGGATAATGCCAAGCACTAGAAAGGATATTTGCTAAAGCGTGACAGACAACAGCATTTAGCCAAGCGAGGACAACGGCTTTCCAGTTGTTGTTTTTGCTCAAGAATGAAGCAGATGAAGCGGATGCCAAAGCATAACCCCAAGGTGCCGAAAACATTGCCTGAACTGGCGTACCGATGAGCCGGTCAAAAATAGATGCTGTATCGTGACTCAAATATACCCAATTTTCCTGAGCCGTAAATCCGCAAGCCAGAGCAATAAAGTAGAGGAAGCTGCTACGATTAGGGCGTAGGTGATGCCAACGTTTTAAATACTCAGTAGTAAAAACAACACCGAAGAACTTACAGTCTTCTTCGATGGGAGCAACTTCCAGTAATTGGCGCAAGGCTACACCTGTTAAAGAACGAGTAATTTTGCGCCAATTTGTCACCGAATTAGCTAAGTATTCAAAACACCACTCTAAATTTAAAGAAATAAAACCACAAATTGCCCCGACAACGAAAAACAACAACAGTCGAGTTAATGGAGAATTCCCAGCCCGGTAATAGTAGTAGGCAAGTAGTAACAGTGGTGGTACAACTGCCCACATAACCGTAATTGCATCAGCCACCGACTTGGGCAATAATGGTACGGTGGCGGAGAGTGTTGCGAGTAATACTTGGATGATGGAAACCCGCAGCAACTAACGCGAGGTCAATGTCTAAGGTGAAATAGTCATCAAGATAAGGTTCAGTACTCTTAAGTAATGTCAAGATATAAGGTGGCATTTTTGCGTAAACTTCCGATTGAGGATTCATATCCATAATCGCTAAATAACCACCAGGACGCAACAACCGCCGTGCTTCCGCAAAAATTTGTTGTGTTACGGACTGAGGTAATTCATGACACATCAAACAAATAGAGATTAAATCAAAAGATTCATTTTGCAGTCCTGTAGATTCAGCCTGAGCATGAACCCAATTAATTTGTCGGTGACGTTGGACTGAGTTATAGTGAGCAACAGCTAAGAAATAAGGAGATAAATCTAAGCCCGTGACTTGAGCTTGAGGATAAATCTCTTGGAGTGCAAAAGTACTCATCCCCACACTGCACCCCATATCCAGAATATCTCGCGGCAAAGAAGGAATTTGGGCGGTAAGTATATCATGATAACTAGAGCGAAGTCTAGCATCACCTTGCGCCCCTTCCCCGGTACCAATTCCCGCATGGACAGTGTAGGCAGCAACTTCTACCTCCATTGCTGCATCCCAACTCAAATTACCTTTTTCGTAGGCATGAAACGAGCGTTGGTAGTAGTCAGGGTAAACTAATTCGAGATTTTGGACTTCGGCGAGATCGGGAAGCCAATCACGCGATCGCAATTCTTGCACTCTTTTTTGCCAAGGCACCCCAATTTTTTCAGCCCGTTTAATCATCATTTGTCGAGCTTGATGCTTGGCAAGATTAGCTAAAGGTTTGATTGCCAATACTCCATTTACCAAGCGAGAAGCCAAGCCTGGAGCAGTATTTACAGTAGTAGTCATAAATTAAGTCGTCAAAACAGCCTTTCTACTTATGACATGATTCAGGCAAAAAAGGGAGTGATCTTATTATCCCCACTCCCCCACTTCTTAAGACTTCGGCTTTAGTCCTAGCAACATCTCCACCTGTGAGGTAGATTTATCAGGTTGAGTAGCGGTGACGCCAAGACCACGGATTGAGTTTAAAATGGCGCTAGCTTCGGGTGTAATTGGCTGTTGAGTCTGGCTGGCAAAACGATTCACAAGAGACATGGTTTTATCCATATCTACGTAGAAATAACCGCTGTTTGGCTGTTGTAAAGTGCTGGTTACTGCTTTAAATGTGGGACTATTATTGAGATGATCTCCGGTGGAAGTAGAGAGTGGCTCGACAAGTGGGCTGCCTAAGGCGATAAAAACCCGATTGTTATCTAGCCAACCGTGAGAGATTAAAGCTCCTTGTGGTGCTTGCCAATCCGTGATTTGTTTACCGCCAACATTTCTTTGAGCAATACTGAGTGAATTAGTTTTGGCAAGAGTATCTAGTTTGGTCAACGTAGCAACGGCAGTTTTGCGATCGCTAGTATCAAACACAAATGCACCGCCAAAACCAATACCTTGTAAAAAACCTTGATTCGAGGGAATCAGCCCAAAGCCAAATTCTCCGTCCATCCAGCTAAAAATATCTTTATCAAGATCGAGATTCACCGTTTTCAATTGGCTGCGGGCTTGATTAAGTCCGTCTTGGAATTGAGGATTATTTTTGGATTGTTCTACCAAAGTTGACCAACTCTGGCTAATTCCCTGTCCATTGATTAAGGCGATGGTATCTAAAGGAAATTGGGAGACAACTTTGGCGTTTGTTGTTTGATACTCAAACTTGATTGCTTTTGGGTCTAACGAAGCCCTCGCTTTGAGTCGCAGTCCCGCATTATCAACTCCTACACCAGCAACCACAGACTTTACCTGCTTCAGCTGTGTTAGGGTTTGTGGCGGTAACTGTGCGGAATTCGGGTTTGCGGCTAACATTTGCATGGTACTAGCATAATCAGGCACATAAATTTGGGCAAGGGTATTTTCTACACCCACACCTTCAGTTAGCAAGTTGTTTACACCTTCTTTATTGGCAAAACTTGGCTGTCCTTTGTAAGTATCAATCGCCTGTTCTACAGAGCGTTTTTCGGGAGCCACTACGAGATGGTCATCCAATACCGCACTGTAGGTGGCTTTGCCATTGTTATTAGACTCGATAATTTTCTCGCCTTTGTAGTCCTTTTCTTGGAATTTTGCACTTTTGTCTTCTTTGAGCTTGTTAGCAAAATTCAAAGCGCTGATTTTATCCCTAATCCCCACGACAATCAAGACATTTTGGACTTCTGTTTTTGGTGGTGTTGCTTGTGTTGGCTTCACTGGTGTCGGCGGGATGACAGCAATCATCACTCCGCCAATCCACGGTTTGATGTCTTTTTCGTAAGACAAGTGATTTTCTGTTAAAGTCTTGTCGGTGATATTTTGTAGACTTTTCGTGACAATTTTTTGAGCTTCAGGTGTGCCAAATTTTTGCAGTTGACTCCAAGCTTGAGGGTCAGTAGAAATAAAAGTTGCCATCAAAGCATTATCTGGCACTAGTTTCGCACTGCTTAAAGCGCCGGACACATCTCCGTTTGGTCCTTTGAAGAAATACATATAAGCAGCTATACTCCCTGCTACCAGTGCTACTGCGCCAATAGCTGGAATTAAGAATTTTGATTTATTGTTAACCATTGGGAATTTTCTATGCCTGTGTATTTTTATTTAGTGACTAAGTAATTATCCTTAGTTAATTGAGAATTGTAAGTTAGCCCAACCGATCCTACACGGTGTAGTTGTAAAATATTGAATTTTTTTCTACCCTATTATTAAGCTCTCAGAGAATTATTCCCAAAAACCAAACAGTAGTTAACGCTACAGACAGATATTGGCAGGGCAAATTGCGTAAACCTCACTCATTGAAGTGAAAATCGGCACTCCCGAAGGTTAATCTGGAAAATACACCATACACCGTTATTGAGTGCCAATAGCAGTCAATACCTTTTACTATTCCAAGGTCAGTAAGCGTCAATGCCAGAATTTTATTTTGATACAGAAAATAATCGCCATAGAAGTTTTGAGTCACCAGGTGCTAAACCACATTACAACCCAGATCGCCCAGGTCAGGTCAAACATATTTTTCTTGACTTAAATTTAGATATCCCCTCATCGAGTTACCACGGTACCTGTAAAATTACCCTCTTACCAATCCGCAACGGGATCGACCGTTTGACATTGGATGCAGTTAACCTCAACATCGATTCAGTCGAAGTGGATAAAAAGCCGCAAAAATTTGACTGTGGTGAGGAACAGCTATTTATCTATTTGGATACACCAACACAAGTTGACCAGGCGTTGGAGATTGCGATCGCCTACTCTGTAGTCAAACCTCAGCGTGGGATTTACTTTATTCATCCAGATAAACACTATCCCCAGAAGCCTCTTCAAGTTTGGACTCAAGGAGAAGACGAAGATTCTCGCTACTGGTTCCCGTGCTTTGATTATCCCGGACAACTAGCAACCTCAGAAATTCGCGTCCGCATTCCCAAATCCCTGATAGCGGTTTCCAATGGTGAACTGGTTTCAGCCATTGAAGAAGGCGACGATAAAATTTACCACTGGTCACAGCAGCAAGTTCATCCGACATACTTAATGACTTTAGCAATCGGCGATTTTGCAGTGATTGCTGATGAATGGAACGGTAAGCCTGTAACTTATTACGTCGAAAAACGACGCGAAGACGATGCTCGGCGTAGCATGGGTAAGACTCCGCGCATGATGACATTTTTAAGCGAAAAGTACGGTTATCCTTATGCTTTTCCCAAATACGCGCAAGTTTGCGTAGATGACTTCATTTTTGGCGGGATGGAAAACACCTCCACGACTTTGCTCACGGATCGGTGTCTGCTAGATGAACGCGCGGCTTTAGATAACCGGACTACAGAAAGCTTAGTCGTCCACGAGTTAGCGCACCAGTGGTTTGGCGACCTTGTGGTGATCAAACATTGGTCACATGCTTGGGTTAAAGAAGGAATGGCTTCTTACTCGGAGGTGATGTGGACAGAGCATGAATATACCGCAGATGAAGCCGCTTACTATCGCCTTTTAGAAGCAGGTCGTTATATCGCGGAAGATAGTAGTCGCTACCGGCGTCCAATGGTAACTCACGTTTATCGGGAAGCGATCGAACTTTACGACCGTCATATCTACGAAAAAGGCTCTTGTGTATATCACATGATCCGGACGGAATTGGGAGATGAATTATTTTGGCAAGCGATCGCCACCTTTGTCCAAGATAATGCTCATAACACAGTCGAAACAATTGACTTGTTGCGGGCGATTGAAAAAGCAACTGGAAGAAATTTGACATTCTTATTCGACCAGTATGTTTATCGTGGTGGTCATCCAGATTTCAAAGTCGCTTATTCTTGGGATGGCGATGCTAATCTGGCGAAACTGACAGTTACTCAAACTCAAGCAGTGGAAGGTGAAAATGGCAGTCGAAGTGATTTATTCGATCTGAAAATTCCCATCGCCTTTAGCTACCAGCTAGATGCGGATTCTGCGTCTTTACAGGAATCAGTCACAGAAATACATAGTAAAAAGACAGGGACTAAAAAGAAAAAAAGCACTGCTACCAGCAGCCCTCAGCCTAAAGCACTTAGTACTTTCCATCTCCGAGTCAATCAACGAGAACAAAGCTTTTATTTCCCACTTACTCAAAAACCGCAATTTGTTAGCTTTGATGTTGGCAATAATTATCTCAAGACAGTGGTTTTAGAATATCCGCTGTCCGAATTGAAAGCGCAGTTAGAATTTGATGCCGATCCCATTTCTCGGATTTATGCTGCAATAGCTTTAGCGAAGAAAGGTGGATTAGAAGCGGTAAAGGTACTAATCAAAGCTTTAGAAAGTGATAATTTTTGGGGTGTGCGCGTTGAAGTTGCCAAACAGCTAGGTCAAATCAAGCTCGATCAAGCTTTTGAGGGTTTAGTACTAGGATTAAAAGATCGAGATGCGAAAGTTCGGCGGTCTGTAGTCGATGCATTAGCAAATATCAAAACCAATGAAAGCTACAAAGTTTTGAAACCGCTAGTAGTTAATGGGGATGAAAGCTATTATGTCGAATCTGCTGCAAGTCGGGCAATAGGTGTGATTGCGGCGGCGAATTTTGATGATAAGCCTAAAGAAGAAAAAGTTCTCAAATTGCTTAAATCTGTTCTAGAGGAGAAAGCCGGATGGAATGAAGTTGTGCGGAGTGGCGCAATTGCGGGAGTATCGGAATTCAAAACTAGCGAGGCTGCATTATCTTTGCTGATAGAATATACTCAACTTGGTGTACCACAAGCATTGCGTTTAGCAGCGATTCGCTCTCTCGGTAAAATTTCTGTTGCTCAAACACCAATTAATGTCGAACGCATCTTAGAGAAATTAACTGAACTATCTAGAGAAACATTTTTTCTGACGCAAATGGCTGTAACTTCTGCCTTGGGACAGATGGAAACTCCTAAAGCTATAGGAGTGTTGCGTTCTTTGGTTGAGCAAACTCCTGATGGACGTGTACGTCGCTTTGCGGAAGAAGAGGTGGCGCGGGTGCAGAAGAATCTGGCTGCTGGTGTTGCGGTTCAACAATTTCGGGAGGAGATTGAGGTGCTGAAACAACAAAATCAGGAGATGCGGAGTCGGTTGGAGAATTTAGAGGCTCAGTCTAAGGGGTAAAAAAAACGCAGAGGGGGAAGGGAGGTGGCGCGGAGGAACGCGGAGGAATGCAGAGTTCCTCTGTGGTTCACTTGTTCTTTATATATTTGGTTTAATATAAATTTTGTGTGAAGACTGCCTAAGTATGGACAAGTATGATTTTTGTTCTGATTTAAGAAGATGTGAGTTGTAGATGTATAAAGGGTTACAGAAGCTCAAAGTGTTATCTATTCTTGATATTTGAATGATTTTTATCCTGGCAACTCATTTGTGAGAGTGAAAATGCAATCTAATTTATAGGCATATTTTATTTATTGATACATAAAAGACGTTTGGGCAATTATAAAGATTTTGTAAAAATACCTAAAGGATGAAGTCATTTATCTGATGTGAGGCATAGTATGAAATCTATGCGCCAGGATTTTCTAAGTACTATTTCTCACACTGGGAGATAGTATGTTAGGTTTCGCGAGCATAGCTTAAGTAGAAATACTGCGGTTATGTAAAGTATTTATGAACCGTAAACCAATTTTGACGATTTTCTACCAATTCAATCCCTGGAATACAACAATTGGTGGAATTCAAACACTGATTAACATTTTTATCAAGTACGCTCCCAGGGAATTTGATGTTCGACTTGTCGGTACAGGAGACGACTCGACTAAAAATATCGGGAAGTGGGAAAAAGCTGAATTTGCTGGCAGGGAGATTAGTTTTTTGCCGCTACTAAGGCTACAAAATGATAATTTCCGCAGTCATATCCCGACAACAGTTAAGTATACGGCGGCGCTGATAGGGCGTTGTTTTGCTTCAGACTTCATGCATTTTTACAGGCTGGAGCCGACTTTAGCAACTTTCCATTGGCAAGGCGAGAAAACGCTGTTTATTCAAAATGATATTCAGCAGCAAGTGGCGGCAAGTAATGACAAAAATACGATTTTGTGGCGACGATTTCCTACAGCCTATTTTGCGCTCGAACAGTCATTAGTTCGCCAGTTTAATCATATTTTTTCGTGTAATACTAATTCGCTGCAACTGTATCAGCAGCGTTATCCGAGTATGCGCGACCGTCTGTCTTTCCTCAAAAATACTTTTGATGAGGATGTTTTCTTTCCGTTGGCAAGTGCAGAACGCGATCGCGCTCGGCGTGAGTTAGCAATCAGGTTGGGTAAAGATCCAGAAACCAGATTTATCTTATTTGCGGGTCGTTTGCATCCCCAAAAAGACCCTCTGTTGTTGATTCGGGCGATTGCGGCTTTAAATGAGCCACAGATTCACCTACTGATCGCTGGTGATGGGGAGTTAAAGAGCGAAATCTGTGCGGAAATCGCGCGTTTGGATTTGTCGGAACGAGTGACTCTGTTGGGAGCACTCAAGCAGGCTGAATTGGCGCAGTTGCATTCTTGCTGTCATGCTTTGGTGTTGACGAGTGCTTTTGAAGGTCTTCCTTTCGTTGTGCTTGAAGCATTGGCTTGCGGAACGCCTGTGGTGACAACAGCTTCGGGAGAAACTCCTAACTTGTTGGCTGTGGACAGTGGAGTTGTGTGTGAGGAACGAACTCCTTTGAGTATTGCCAACGCTTTAAGGCGAGTAGTGCTACATCCAGAAAATTATCCGATTGCATCTTGCGTTCGGACTGCTCAACCTTATGCCGCCAGTTATGTGGTCAATGAAGTTTACAACCAAATGTGGCAACGTTGGGAGAAGCGGCAAGGCAACAACTATTAACCAGAAATCTACCTAAGACTAAACCTGAGTGGAAACAGATGAAAATTGCTGTAATTGGCCCTAAAGGTTTACCGCCGAAACAGGGAGGAATTGAACATTACTGTGCAGAAGTCTATCCCCGGATAGTTGCTCAAGGTCATTCAGTTGATTTATATGCTCGCAGTTCTTATAACAACTGCGGGTGGTTAGACACTTATGACTATGAAGGCATTAAAGTTATCTGCTTACCTGGATTACCTCTACGCGGATTAGATGCGTTTATGACCTCGGCATTGGGAGCGATCGCCTCTACAGGAACACAATACGATATTGTGCATTTCCATGCTTTAGGTCCGGCACTATTTAGCGGCATTCCCAAACTGACTAACTCTCGGATTGTTGTCACCTGTCAAGGGTTAGATTGGCAACGGGCGAAATGGGGAAATATGTCGAGTTCTCTGATTCATATGGGAGAAAAGGCAGCGGTGCGTTTCGCTGATTCGATGATCGTTGTTTCTGAGGAGTTACGATCTTATTTTCTCCAAACCTACGGTAGAGAGACTGTTTATATTCCTAATGCTCCTGCTGGTTATGCAGATTCAGATCCCAACTTTGCCTATGGCAAATCGCTGGGATTAACACCCGGACGTTACATGCTGTTTTTAGGTAGACTTGTACCGGAAAAGCGTCCTGAGTTGCTGATTGAGGCTTTCTCGGCTTTGAAATCTGCTGGCTGGAAGCTAGTGTTAGTTGGGGGTGTGAGTGATACGAAGTCTTATACTGCCGAGTTACTGAACAAGGTCGCTCAAAGTCCAGATATCATCTTTGCGGGAGAACTTTGGGGTAGCCGTAAGGCAGAGATTGTGCGGGGTGCGGGTTTATTTGTCCTTCCTTCTGATTTAGAAGGTTTACCTCTAGCAATGTTAGAGGCAATGCGTGAAGGTGTTCCTGTCGTCGCTAGTGACATTCCGCCACATCAGCAATTAATGGCGCTGAATCGGGGAATGCTTTTTGAAGCGGGAAAAGTAGACTCTTGTGTACGTTCTTTGGATTGGGCGATTAATCACCCTGCCGATTTGAGAGTGATGGCGAATGCTGCTCAAAGATATGTTCGATTGAATTATGACTGGGATAACATCACAGCGGAAAACTTAAAGCTGTATAACTCGCTTTTGGGTGCGCCGCAGATTCCTGTGGAAACATTGTGAGTTGAGTACATCTGGTTATTTTTCTTGGTGTTATAAGTTCTACCCATTGTCTTACCCTACATTCACCTTTTATACAAGTGTGTACTTAGATGAGTAAAACGTTCTCATCCTTGCCATCGGTTTTTCAACGGCATTTTTTACCGGCTGTAGCGACGTTTGCCTCAGTTATTGGGGCAGCGATCGTTTACCTAGCGATAACTCCAAACACTTATGAAACAACTTCCCGGCTGATCCTTGATGAAAAGCAGGTGAGTATTTCGGAGTTGGGTCGTGACCTGACACAATCAGGGTCTTCTGGTGCTGGTAGTCCTAATTCCATTGCCAATCAAGCTGAGTTAGTAAAGTCTGAACGCGTTATCCAGCAAGCTTTAGCGAATGTTCCTAATTCTCAGCCACCGATTACCCCAGGTAATCTCAGTCAGGGTTTAAAAGTCAAAATTGTCCCCGCAACAAATATTCTCGAATTGCACTATAGCGATCGCGATCCGAACCGTGCTGCCAAGATCTTGAATGCAGTATCCGTTGCAATGGTTGCTGAAAGTGCAGCAGTGATCCGGCGAGAGGCGGCGAGTGCGAGGCAATTTTTAGCCGAAGAAGTGCCGAAACAAGCAGCACTTCTTCAGGCGGCGGAAGTTGTGGAAAATAATTATCGTCGCAACAGTGGTGTTGTTTCGCTGGCGGATCAAACAAAAAGTTTAGTTGATAGTCTGGCGTCTATAGAAGACCAAGAACGAAATTTGACGGCGTCGTTGCAAGAGGCTTCAGCCCGAGATGGTTCCTTGCAGAAAATTACATCTGCCGGAAACTTAAAAAGAGCTTATGCTTCTGTGCGCGGTGGACAAGATGAAGAACTCAAGAAATTACGCGCTAAGTTAGCCGAACTGAACGCTAAAGTCGCTGAATCCCGGTTGAAGTATACCGATCAACATCCGATTCTGCGAGATCTCGTGCAGCAACGCAATTACATCCAGAGTAGTTACAATCAGGCTTTGGCACAGGTTTCACCGGCAAATCAAGCGATCGCTCCCAGTGGTGTTGCGGGTGATGATCTGTCACAAAAGTTGACTTCGCAACTTGTGACTAATTCTGTCGAGCGATCGGCAATTGCCAATAAGCTGAAAACCGTTCAGGCGGAGCGAACTTATTTACAAGCTCGCCTTACCCAATTACCAATCCAGCAACAGCCACTAACCGCATTGACTCGGCGTCGGGAAGAAGCAGCGAGTAGTCTGAAGTTGTTACAGAGCAAACTAGAAGAAGCTCGCATTGCCGAAGCACAATTGGTGGGGAATATCCGCCTGATTGACCTGGCTAAACCTCCGACTGCACCGACGTCACCAAAAAGATCAGCGGTGTTAGTAGTTGCTACAGTCTTTGGCAGCATTCTGGCTTTGGGTGTTGTGGTATTGCTGGAGATGATGGATAACACACTGCGTGATGGTTCGGAAGCAGAGGAGTTACTTCAACTACCATTGCTCGGTGTTTTACCGACTTTCCGAGGGAAGTCAATCCTCGCACTATCTGACGATTTCTTGGATAATGTTGGCTTGGTTGAACCTTACCGGATGCTCCTGAAAACATTGGAGTTTCGTAGCGAAGAGTTACGGGTGATTGTTATCAGCAGTACTTTTTCTGGTGAGGGGAAGTCAATCGTCGCTTCTCACTTAGCTGCTGTCTCCGCGATATTGTCCCGCCGGACATTGCTTGTGGATGCAGACCTGCGTCGTCCTGTACAACACAAACTCTTTAATTTAGATCGCCAACCGGGTATTACCGATGCGATCGCAGGTAGAGAATCGCTGCTACATGCTGCACAGCCCACAAGTATTGAAAATCTTTCTGTGTTGACTTGTGGAGAAATGCAGGGGCACCCGTCGCAGTTTCTGGAGTCAGGGGCAATCAAGTCTTTGCTTTTGGAGGCGGCTAATCACTACGACTTGGTCGTCATAGATACTTCGCCAATCAGTGCTTCTGCGGATGCAGCAACAATCAGTAAGTATAGCGATGGATTGATGTTAGTCACACGTCCTAGCGTCACTGTCAAAGAAGTGATGCAAAGAGCTGTATCAGAATTAACTCGTAATCACATACCGATCCTGGGTGTAATTGTCAATGGAATGACAAATAACACAGAAAAGTATTACCGCTATCCTCTTAAAGGCTACGAACCTGTATTACCTACCCGCCAACCTTTGGTAATCGGGGCTTTACGCCAAAATTATTCCCGAGGAGGTGTTGTTGAAAATGATCACTAATTCAGGTTCAACTCATTCTCAACGTTTGGGATTATTGGTGGGGTTGCTTGGCGTTGTGGTGGGAATTGGTGTGGGATTTCTGGCTGGTGCTAAACCGTTGTATTTGGGATTGGCTTTAGGAGTAGTGCCATTTATTGTCTATTTCTTTACCTCTTTTGAACAAACTGTACTCGGTTTATTAATTCTCCGGACTTCTCTCGATCCTTTCTCTGCTTATCAACTACCGGCGGCGTTTGGTCTGTGTCTCGATTGCTTAACTCTGTTGTATGTCACAGTGCAGATTCTGACTAGACAGCCAGTCCGTACAGACAAATTTTTCTGGTTTTTTATCGGTTGGGTGCTGTTGCAGGGACTGTGGGTAGTATTACCAGCGCTAGGTTGGGGGTTGGGACCAGCTTACCTATTAGTAAATTTCCGCGAGTGGCTACGAGTGTTGTCTTGGCCAATGGCTTATCTGTTGGTAATGCAACTTCAAGATCGAGTACATCCCCAAAAGGTGATTTCTGCTTTATTCCTAGGCTTGATTGTGCCGATTACAGTTGGGTTTATGCAACTGGTTTTACCTCTATCACTTTATCCGGCGATTCTGAGTTGTCAAAGTGATGGTTCTAATAGCAGCGTTGCTTCTTGTCTCAACTCAACTCTTGGACATCCTAGTGCTTTTGGTTCGTTCACGTTTTTATTTGTGGGTTTGACTCTTTGGAAGATGAATCAGTCCCGACAATGGCTATGGGGATTTTTAATCGCGATTCTGGTTTTCTTTGTCGTGATGAGTAAATCACTCAGTAGTTTGATCATGGTATCGGTTTTTATCATGGCTTTAATTGCGCCTAAATTGAACTTTGCCAAACTGATTGGCGGTGTTGTATTTTTGGCAATAGTTTTGAGCTTATTTGCCAGTACGGACTTTGGACAGCAGAAGATATCGGGTCTTTTGGCAACTCCTCTGTTTAATTCGGATATTGATATCACGCGCACCATCTTGCTGTCATTTAGTGATGGTAACAGTGCTAACTGGCGGCTGGCTCATTGGTATTTTTTGCTGCAATCTTGGCAACAGTCGCCGATTTTAGGATATGGTCTGGCGACTAGTGCTTATTTGAGTCTTTTTGCTGGTTATTATGCTCATAACGATTATGTGAGGTTTTTAGCAGAGGAGGGACTTGTCGGTTTTAGTCTGTTTTTAACTTTTATAATCGTGCAAATTTCTCGGCTTGTGAGATTAATGCGGACTGCTTCGTCAAGTATGCAGCGAAATCTCTGCTCAACAATGATTGCTATTTTCAGTGGCATCCTTGTGGGGATGGCTAGTGATAATATTTGGAACCATACTACTCTCTTCTTGTATTGGTCTGTGTTGTCGGCGGTAGTTGGTTGGAATTGGGAACCTATGACTTACTCTGATCCACACCGGGTTATTTCATTTTCCCTGGAACCGCCTAGGAATAAATTCCCAGGCTAATAGCATAAGTCCACTTAAGTGGACTAGACACTTACTGCATCGGGAATTCAGTCCATTTCAATGGACTTAGACTATGAGACTGGGAATTTATTCCTAGGCGGACTCAAGGAGAACAAATAACCCTGATATCCTCAGGAGTAATATGCAGATGATCGCTACTCTCAAACCGGAAAAAATAGCTGTTAAACATAAGCTGAATCTTCTTCAATTTTTTCGAGGATTGGCGTCGTTATTGGTGGTATTTGCTCATGGAGGTCTGATATTTAAGGAAGTTTTAAATCGAGATTTTTTGTTTAATATATTTGATTTTGGTGGCTCTGGAGTTGACTTTTTCTTTGTGTTAAGTGGATTTATTATTTGTTATGTTCACCGTCAAGATATTGGTCATCCTTCTAGAGTTAGTGAATTTTTACGTAAGAGATTTGTGCGTATTTACCCGATTTATTGGTTTGTTTTGACACTTAAATTGTTGAGTACTAGTAGTTTGGTGAACGGTAATCGCTACGGTTTTTGGGAGGTTATTAAAGCTTATTTACTATTTCCTCAAGATCGAATTCTCCTCTCGTCTAGCTTTCTGGGTGTGAGTTGGACGTTGAGTTATGAAATATTTTTCTATTTAGCTTTTTCTTTGTTAATTTGCCTGAAACCTAAATTTTATATCCCTATTATTGTCGGCTGGCTATCAGCAATATTTTTAAATTTTCTGGGAATATTACATCTACCTCTGGATGGAGTTGTACTGCAATTTTTATTTAGTATACTGCACTTGGAGTTTGCTATGGGGTTTTTAACTGCTTATTTAGTCTCTAAATACAGATTTAGTCACCCTAGTTATATACTCTATTTTGGTCTTTTTATCTACACTTTGTCGGCAATTAATACTATTTACCATTTGCTGCCAATTTCTTACGCGATCGCTTACGGTATACCCTCAGCAATCATCATTTTGGGTGGTGCTTCCTTAGAAATGAGTAAAGCTGTGATGACGCCTCAGTTTTTACTGTTATTAGGTAATGCGTCTTATTCGATTTACCTCATACATGGTTTTGTGATCAATAATCTAACTAAGATCGCGATCAAACTGAGAATTATCGACTTTTTAACTCAAAATACCTTGGTTTTCAGTGTATTTGCAATTGCTAATGCATGTATAGCGGTGATAGTGGGGTGCATAATTTATCACTACGTTGAGAAGCCTTTATTAAGTGTTTCCCGACGCATGTTGTTAGGTAAAACATAATGAGGATGAATTTATGTCACTAGCTTATAAAGTATCGGGATGGAATCGTCAGCGGAAATGGCAAACGTTTTTGGCAGAAATTCAACCAACTCCGGAAACTACAGTTTTAGATGTCGGCTTTAGTGAGGAAGAGTTCAGTGATACGGATAATTTTTTAGAAAAGCATTACCCGTATTTATCGCAAGTGACTGCGCTGTCGATTGACACACCGGAAGCATATCTCCACGCTCGTAAAAATAAAGATTTTCAAGTCCCAGAATCTATAGTTCAGGCTAAAAAAATTTCCACTTCCGTCCGTTATCCAAAGTTAAAAGTTGTGACTTATGATGGTAAGATTTTTCCCTTTGCCGATCAAACTTTTGATGTCTGTTGGTCAAATGCGGTTTTGGAACATGTTGGCGATGAACAACAGCAAATTCAATTTTTAAAGGAGATTAAAAGGGTCGCCAAGGTAGGGTTTATTACTACCCCGAATAAATTCTTTCCGATTGAAGTACATACGCAGATACCTTTGTTGCATTATTTACCAAAGAAAATATTCGATCGCTATTTGCATTTTGCTGGAAAAGGGTGGGCTGCAGACGATTATATGTACTTGTTGTCTCTGTCAGACTTGAAGCAGCGGCTGCACGCTGCCGGAATTACAGATTATCAGATTATCAAAAATAGATTGTTTTCTTTTGTCCTCGATTTTGTGATTGTTTTTACCTCAGATGTGAAGACAACAGAATTGGCGGCTTTGTCCTCCGGCAAATACAACCACTAATTAACAAATGACCCAGCAACTAACTAAGAGCAATAGCAAAATACTAGGTAAAAGAGACTACCGAGTGGTTATAGTTCATCCGAGTGCCGGGGTGAATTGGAGTGGTGGTTCGGAAATAATTGCCATTGAACTGTCGCGTCGTCTCAGTGCTTATTTTCAGGTGGAATTGTTGAGTGGATCTACCTGTGGCTCATTTAGTTATCCGGCGGGCGGGATCTCTCGGGCTGATGCGTATCGTCTCAGTCGCCATCCGCTGATTACTCCTTTACTGGGAATGACAACTCATCCTGATATCGTCATCGAACATTTGACTAATTTTTTACCTTGTGCTTGGCGTTTGTTACGTCATCCGGCTGACTTGATCTTTCCTTGCAATGATTATGGTGGTCTGGCGATGGCTGCTTTTGTGCGATCGCTCATCGGGACGCCGATACTCTTTACTGAACATGCGAGTTTGATGGGAGGTGGTAAATCTTTATCGCGCAATTTGCGTTTTCAACCTGACCATTTGGTTGTTTACTCAGAAACAGTTGCGGAGTGGGTGCGAAAGCGCTCGCCTCAAAGAGTAAGTGTGATTCCTAATGGTGTAGATTTGGACAAATTTACATCTCAAGGTACTCGCATCGACTTTGGTTTAGCCAAACCAGTGATTTTATGTGTCGCCTCTTTACAACGTCAAAATCACAAGCGTTTAGAACTGGCGATGCAAGCAGTGGCGCGTCTACCACAAGCAAGTTTGATGGTCTGCGGAGATGGCCCTGATCGCGCTTATTTCCAGGCTTTAGGCGAGGAGTTATTAGGTGAACGCTTTGCAATCCGCAGTTTTACTCATGAGCAAATGCCTTCTGTCTATCGGAGTGCGGATGCTTTTACTCTACCGTCTTTAGATGAGCCTTTTGGACTGGCTTATGTCGAAGCGATGGCGAGTGGTTTACCTGTGGTCGCGACTGAGGATGAGATGCGCCGTTACATCGTTGCTGATGCTGGGATTCTTTGTGATGTCACGAAACCAGATATCTATGCTGAGGCTTTGACAAAAGTTTTGCGCGGAGATTGGAGAGAGCGATCGCTTACTCAGGCGTTGCGTTTTAGTTGGGACGCAGTGACATTAAACTACCGCGATCGGATTTTAGCAACGATTGAGCAATCGCAACACAAAATCAGGAGTTAAAGATATGCCAAAGGTTTCTGTAATTATCCCGGCTTATAATGCCATGAACTATCTGAGCGAAACTCTCGATAGTGTGCTAAATCAGACTTTTGAAGATTTTGAAGTATTAATTATTAATGATGGTAGTAAAGACAGAATTGTGCAATGGTTTTCTGAGTTACGAGACTCCCGTGTACAACTGATTTCCCAAGAAAACCAGCGGATAGCAGCTGCACGTAACACAGGTATCTCCCACGCCAAAGGAGAATACATCGCCTTCCTAGACGCTGACGATCTCTGGGAGCCAACTAAGCTAGAAGTACAAGTACGTTTTTTAGAAGAGCATCCCAGCGTCGGCATAGTTCATACTTGGACGCGTTTAATTGATCCTCAAAGTCAGCCGACAGGTAGAATTCTCACAAGTCAGGCTGAAGGAAATCCCTGGAAACATTTGCTCCAAAAAAATACGATAGTCACATCTTCAGTCATGATTCGCTCTGTTTGCTTACAAACTGTTGGCGGATTCAGCCCAGATTTACATTATTGTGAAGACACTGATTTGTGGATTCGGTTAGCGGCTAGTTACACATTTGGCATTATCAAAGAACCGTTGACTAGCTACCGCTTGCATCCGGGAACTCTTTCGACTAATTGTCCAGAAGTTTTACAAAGTTTCCGCATCTTGATTGAAAGAGCATTTGAGCGTGTGCCGACAGAATTACTTTATTTAAGAAATCGTGCCTACGGTCACCAACTACTCTATCTAGCTTGGCGCTCTTTAAATAATAAAGATTATCAACAAGCAAGTCATTATCGAGATTTAGCATTAGCTTATGACCCGCAAACAATTTTCGCCTGGAAATTTCTGCGATTGAGTTTAGCGATCGCTACTATGCAATGGTTAAAACCCGATGGTTACAGCAAAGTGCTAGCACTAATCTACGTCCTGCGTCGGCGTTCATCAAGTATCACCTCATAGGTTGTAGCAATTATGCCGAAAGTTTCTGTAATTATCCCCGCCTACAATGCGATGACTTATCTGAGTGAAACCTTGGAGAGTGTCATCAAGCAAACTTTTAATGATTTTGAAGTATTAATTATTAATGATGGCAGTACAGATCAAATCGAGCAATGGGCTGATAGACTATCAGACCCACGTATCAAGCTGATTTCCCAAGCTAATCAAGGTGTATCAGCAGCACGCAATACAGGTATTACCCATGCAAAGGGAGAATATATAGCATTTCTTGATGCTGATGACTTATGGGAACCAACAAAGCTAGAAAAACAAGTCCAATCTCTAGAAAATAATCCCGCAGCCGGTTTAGTCTACACCTGGACAGCTTTTATAGATGAGTCCGCTAACCCTACAGGCGTATCGATTATTTCTCATGCAGAAGGTAATGTCTGGGAACAAATTGTTGTCAGAGACATGATTTCTACAGGTAGTTCACCAATGGTACGCTGCGACTGCTTTGCCAAAGTTGGCGTATTCGATCCTCAAATCAGTGGTGGTGAAGATCGAGAAATGTGGAGTCGGATTGCAGCGCGTTATCCCTTTACCGTAATCAAAGAATTTTTAACTCTTTATCGCCGCCATCCCAACAATACAACCAAAAACTGCCAAAAAATGGTTCAACAACTGCGCCAAGTGATTGAGAAAACCTTTAAATCTGCACCAATAGAATCATTATATTTACGCAACCACAGTTATGGCTGGATGAATATCTTTGCTGCTTGGTCAACTTTATTAGATGAGCAGAATTATCAGCAAGCAACCCATTACCAAGAACAAGCACTTTTACATTATCCGCAACTGCGCTTCACCAAAATGTATCTCCGTTTGAGTCTCGCCATCTTTGTCATCCGCTGGTGGGGATTTCCCGGTTATGAAGGAATCCGCAATTTTCTCCGTAACCTCAAAGCGAGAACAGAAAACCCTTACCTGGAAACAAAAAAAGAAATAACCCCAAACCTAAGCACCTAAATCCCCCTAATTTTAACTATAAAAACTCCCCCATTCCCCCAAATCATATGCATCTTATTGTTCTAGAACCCTATCCCTCTTCTCGTCGCGGTGGACAAGAAATAGCCCTTTTTGATATTTGTCGTGGTCTAGCAGAACGCGGACACCGCATTACTTTACTCTATTGTCAAGCAGACAATCTCCTGCCTCAATATCAAGATTTTTGTGTTCAAACCATCCAAGTAAATAAGTTTTTTATCTATCGACCGCAAGACAGCTTCGCTTTTTTTGCCGATGTGCAGAAAGTTATCAATCAACTACCGACTACGGAAGATAGTCTAATCCTCAGTAATCAGTTTAAAGATACTCCGTTTGCGCGAGTACTAGCGGTCGCTAAAAATATTCCCTTTATTTGTTATCTCCATTTACCACCGCTATCCAATGCAGCACTGGAATGGAACTGGAAGTCGTTAGAGAAAATCAAATTTAACCTTGCTATGTCGATTAATCGCTTTATGTGGAATATAGGACTCCAAGGAGTCGATCATTTCATAGCAGTTTCTCAACAAACAAAATTAGATTGGGTAAAAAGAGGCTATCCCCAAGAAATGATTGATGTTGTCTACAACGGCATAGATTTAGAAGTGTATAAAAGAGCGACTGTGCAGGTAATCAGAAATAAATATGCTATCGCTAGTGACACGGTCATCTCTTTTATTGGTAGAATAGACAAAGAAAAGGGATTGGAAACCCTGATTAAAGCTTTCGCTCTATTGCTTAAAAAGGGTTTTAATACGCAACTATTGATTGCTGGCAAACCAATTAATAATGGAGAAGATTACCAAAAATCTTTAGAACAACTAGTAATTAATTTAGGTATAGAAAAGCAAGTAAATTTCCTAGGTCACGTAAGTGATACCACTAGTATCTACCAAGTCAGCGATCTGACAGTCCTCCCCAGCTTGTGGTCTGAGCCTTTTGGACGGACAATTGTGGAATCAATGGCTTGCGGTACTCCTGTTGTTGCTAGCCGTATTGGTGGAATTCCGGAAATTTTGACCGGAGAGTTCCAAAATGGGTTATTTACAGCCGGAAATGAGCAAGATTTGTCAGTTAAACTAGAGCAGATGATTAATTGGCGAGAGCGAGATCCCCTTTTAGGGACAAGATGTAGAGAGCATATTTTAGCCAAATTTAGTTTAGCTAAGATGATTGATGGGATTGAAAAAGTATTAAAAAAACGTTTTCGCCCCACCTTATCTCCATCAACAAATCCTCTCGAAGTTTGATGTATTGTGAAGTAAAAGGGTTTTTTGGCAGATTTCAGGTAGGCAGTTTCCGCAATAAATTGGTAAAAATCAAGGGGAATAGATGAATAGCAAAGAACTGATCATTGAAGCAGGTCGTACAGAGAGTCAATACTGGAAAGATCTGTGGCGATATCGAGAGCTATTCTACTTTTTAGCATGGCGTGATATTTTAGTCCGCTATAAACAAACAGCTATAGGTATAGCCTGGGCATTACTGAGACCATTTTTAACAATGCTGGTTTTTACCTTTGTATTCCAAAATTTGGCAAAATTGCCGAGTGAAGGCAATGTACCTTATCCAATTTTGGTATATGCAGCATTGTTACCTTGGCAGTTTTTCTCGAATGCACTAACTGAATGTAGTAACAGTTTAATTGCCAATGCAAATATGCTTTCTAAAGTCTACTTTCCCCGGCTAATTGTGCCCACAAGTGCTGTGATTGTCAGCTTTGTAGATTTCCTCATCTCTGGCATGATTTTGCTGGGATTAATGATTTACTATAATTTTGTGCCAGATTGGCGGATTCTGACTTTGCCGCTGTTTATTGCGATCGCTTTTGCTGCATCGATTGGGGCAGGTTTATGGTTAGCGGCTTTAACTGTAGAATATCGAGATTTCCGCTTTGTGGTTCCGTTTATAGTGCAATTTGGCTTATATATTTCTCCAGTAGGGTTTAGCAGCAAAATTGTCCCACAGAAGTGGCAGTTACTCTATTCAATCAATCCAATGGTAGGGGTAATTGACGGTTTTCGCTGGGCAATTTTAGGAGGTGAGTCCCAAATATACTTACCAGGATTTGCACTCTCTTTATTAGTAGTATTTCTCGTCCTGTGGAGTGGCATTTGGTACTTCCGCAAGATGGAACGTACATTCGCTGATGTGATTTAGATTGTTAATTTGGCTAGGAGTTAGGCAGATGTCAGATACTGTGATTCGGGTAGAAAACTTAAGTAAAAAATACGTTCTTGGACATCAGCAAGAAAGCAATAGTTATAAAACATTTAGTGGGGCGATGAGCAATGCTGTAAAGTCTATTACTAATACATTTAGTCCTCATACTAAAAAGGAAGTAAACCCAGATATTGAAGAGTTCTGGGCATTAAAAGATGTGTCGTTTGAGATTAAACAGGGTGATAGAGTTGGCATTATTGGTCGCAACGGGGCTGGTAAGTCAACGCTGCTGAAAATTCTCAGTAGAATTACAGAACCGACAAGGGGACTAATTCGTGTTAGAGGGCGAGTTGCCAGTTTGTTGGAAGTAGGAACGGGTTTTCACCCAGAATTGACTGGTAGAGAAAATATCTTTCTTAACGGTGCAATTCTAGGGATGAGTAAAGTAGAGATTCAACGCAATTTTGATGAAATAGTAGCGTTTGCAGAGATTAATAAATTCTTAGATACACCAGTGAAGCGTTATTCATCGGGAATGTATGTCAGATTGGCTTTTGCTGTAGCTGCACATTTGGAACCAGAGGTTTTAATTGTCGATGAGGTGCTGGCTGTAGGAGATATGAAATTTCAAAAAAAGTGCATGGCAAAAATGCAGGATGTGGGGAAGGAAGGAAGAACTATTTTATTTGTAAGTCATAACATTCAAGCAATATATGAATTATGTTCTCAAGGAGTTTTACTAAATAGCGGAAGAGTAGAAAGTGTAGGAGAACCAAAAGATGTGATTGATAAATACCTCTCTAGTCAGAACGAAATAGTCACTAGTAACTCAGCGAATCAAAGGCAGACAAAAAACTTTTTTGTTAAGTCTGTAGCTTGCTTTGGTAACTCGCCAGATACACCAATATTGCCACTTGGAGAACTAACGATTGAAATTGATATTTTACCTAGCATACAAACTCGAGATCTTTCGGTGCATATCCTAATTATAAAACAAGAAGATAATAGATGCTATTTAGGTTACGATAGTTTTGACTTTAAGGCTATTTTAGATGATATCAAAAATAACGCTACAGCCAGATTTACTTTAAAACTGCCAAGTTGTCCTTTACCACCAGGTCGCTACTATATTGATGCGTATATTAAGAGCTATTCAAATCACATTTTCGAGAAAGTAGAACAAATAGCTGTTTTTTCAGTCACAGAAAAAGCTGTTTATGGTAATCGTTTGTACGAGGAGAAGTGGCATGGGCATTGTTTAAGTTCAGCCTCAATGAAGGTGGAGGAACTAAATGAATAATTATCTCCATTTAACAGTAGCAATTCCTACATATAAAAGATGTAAAAATGTCTTATCTCTTGTGCAATCAATTCTACCTCAGTTACATGAAGAAGATGAACTTTTAGTTGTAGACGATGGTTCGCAGGATGGCACAGCCCAATCTTTAGAGTCAATAAAAAGGCTCACGTTAATATCTAACTTATCTAACCAAGGAATGGTTAAAACGTGGAATAAATGTCTGACATTTGCCTCAAACGAGTGGATTTGTTTGGTTCATGATGATGATACAATTGCTCCAGAAGCTTTAAAAACAATTCGCAAAGCTTGCAGCTTAGTCAGCGAACCTGCTTTAATCGCACATGAGAGCTTAGATGTTAATCTTGATAGTCGCTTTCGTTATCGGGTGGTAGAACCGGGAGCCTGGGCAGTTCAGCATAGTACTTTAGTGCCCTCAGGAGTAACTATCCATAAATCTATTATTGATTCTGTAGGATTATTTGACGAGCAGTTTACTTATTCACCAGATATTGAGTATTTTGCTCGGATCTGTGCAAAGTTTACTTCTATTAGAATTGAAAGCCCTCACGTACTAACATTCAACATTCATCATCAAAACTATGAATATAAAACTTGGTGTAAACCAGATTTTTTTACTCAATTAGAGAAAATTGAAATGCTTTTATCTACTTACTCTGGATTAACTGAGGATGTAGCTAGAACTTATTTTAATTATCGAATGAATCAACATATTAAACATATGCTTCGATATTCCTCCCGTGCTGATGACAAGACTTTGTTACAAAAAGTAAGCTCGATTATACGAGATAAACCTTATCTTTGGCGACGAAATCGCGCAAATGCTCAAATTGCAGCATTACTAAATTGGTCTCCCAATTTTTAAGAAGTTCTTAAATCACAAGCAGGTTTTAAAAACTAATTTATTTATATGTACTACACACTTAATTCACTTAACTATGATCAGCGTCATTACCCCAGTTTATAACGGAGAAAGATTCATTGAATCTTGTATTCAGGTTGTCATCGACCAAAAATGCTCACAGGTTGAACACATTATTATAGACGGTGGTTCAACGGACCGGACAGTAGAAATTATTAAGCAGTATGCCGCGATGTATCCTCATATCCGTTGGCAGTCTGAGAAAGATCGCGGGCAATCAGATGCAATGAATAAGGGAATTACTATGGCTAAAGGAGACATCATAGCAATTTTAAATGTCGATGACTATTATGAGCCAAATGTTTTAAATCGGATATTTGAAATATTTAAAACATTACCACAACCCAGCTTACTTGTGGGTAATTGTAACTTATGGAATGATGCCGGAGAAATATTTGAGATCAATCAGCCGGATAATATGAAGTTTGATGACTTGTTGTTAGGTTGGCATGTTAACCCTTTTCCAGCCAATCCTTCAGCATATTTTTACCACACTTCACTACACCAAATTATTGGTCTTTACGATGTGGACGATCATGAGGCAATGGATTTACATTTCATTCTTCAAGCTGTGCAGGTAGCTACAGTTAAGTATATAGATGAAATTTGGGGGAACTTTCGAGTTATTAAAGGTTCAAAAACATACAACAGCAATCAGACTGGTGAGACGGCGCTGCGAATAGAACGTATACTAGCAGCTTATCGCCAGCAGTTACCTTGGTTTCAGCGGTGGCAAGTATCTACTAAACGTGATTTTTACAATTTGAAAAATTGGCTAGCAATCAGAGTTAAATATTTTTCGCAAAACCCGCAAAAGTTGCCGCGTTCGCTATTCGGTAAAGTGATCAAGAAATTAGGCTTTTCACCACAAGTCTAAGTTATGACTATTAATTTAAGGAACCGCACCAGACGCAGAGAACACAGAGAAAGACAATTATGAAACCTAAGGTATCTATCATTATTCCCGCTTACAACACTAGTAAGTACATCGCTAGAGCAATAGAATCTGCGCTAAATCAAACTGAGCAGAATATCGAGGTGCTTGTAGTGGATGATGCTTCCACTGATAACACAGCAGAAGTTGTGAATAATTTTACCGACTCTCGCCTGCAACTCTTGGTTAATGAATCTAACAAAGGACCAAGTTACTCACGTAACCTGGCAATTAAAGAAGCAAAAGGTGAATGGATTGCTCTTTTAGACTCAGACGACTGGTATACACCACAAAGGATAGAAACACTTTTGCATGTTGCCCAAGAAGAAAATGCTGACCTAATTGCTGATAATATATATTTCATCGCTGACGGCGCAGATTCTCCGACAAGCACAATGTTTTTTCAACAGGGTATTCGCTTTGACAAACCTAAAGTAATCGATTCTGTTTATTTCGTAGATTACTATCTTAGTGTGACAAAGCCTTTAATCAAGCTCAACTTTTTGCTTCAGCATAGTCTAGAATTTAATGAAGACTTGAGATATGAAGAAGACTTTGTACTTTTTCTATTATGTCTCTTAAAGGGAGCACGCTTTATCATCGTTCCCGAATCGTATTATTACTACTGCAACCGAAGTGGTTCGCTTGTGACTGAATACATGCATTTTCACGAGCAAGCCTACAAAACAAATTTGTATCTATTGCAGCAATATTTTATCAAAGAGAATTCAAACTTAACACATTCTCTGTCTAAACGCTTAATAATTATGAAGCAAATCAGAGCTTTTTATCGAGTTAGACAGAGTGTGAAAGAAGGGGCATTATTTAACGCTTTAATTGAGGCGATTCAAAATCCTGTTTTCTTTTTGGCTCTATGGCAGAGGCTGCCAGCAATTCTCAAATATCAGGTTATACAGCGATTTCAAACCAAATTCTCATAAATAAAAGCCGCAATTAAACACTAATTTTTCGTTCAAAAAGAAATCAAGTTTTTAATTAGCCGTAGAAGGACACTGAGCAAAAGCAAATAAGTAATTTTCCTACATCATAAGAGTAGTTAAACACAAAAGTCACCACGTTAAAAGGTATAAAGCAGATGAACGTAATCAGTCGAGTACAATTTCCTAAAACATTTGAGACTTCTGACTTATGCATTAAGTGTGATATTAATGCATCCATAAATTTTGATGCCAGTGACTGTAAAGTTACTTTGGCTCAAGGTAGCACAATTTCTTTAAACACTTACTTTAACTCAATCTACGAAAAATTCTATACGAAATACACCACTCTTAGCGAAATCTACTATTTACTGAAGCTAGAAGGTGATTTTGAAGTTTCTGTTTACCGGGAATATGAACTGAGTCCAAAAGAGCTTATTTCCAGCCAGACAATTAAGGAGTGCGAACTATACAATCCTGCAAAAATTTTATTACCACTCCTGAAGCAAAGTCAAGAAGCTAGACGAATTTATTTAGAAATAACATGTCTTAGCGAAAAAGGCGTATTTACAGAAGGGTCAGTTGTCACCGAACAAGAAAAGCTTCGGGATGTGTCATTAGCGGCGATTACTTGCACGTTCAAAAAAGAAACTTATGTCAGAAATACAGTTAATGTAATTGTACAAGACCGTTTTTTGTCAGCGAAGAACTTCAAAGTTTTTGTAGTTGACAATGGCAAAACCCTCAACCAGAGTGATTTTCCTGATTCTCATGTCAAGTTAATATCGAATCGCAATGTCGGCGGAAGTGGTGGTTTCACTAAAGGACTAATTGAAGCATTGCAGGAAGGAGTTTATACACACTTCTTGTTTATGGATGACGATATTGAACTAGACAGTGAGGTGATTTATCGACTGATTTCTTTGTATGAGTATGCATCTCAAGATTTTGCCTTAGCTGGTAGTATGCTAGATTTATACATGAAACACATGTTGTATGAAGCTGGCGGACTTTACAATCAAGAGGTTGATAGTGAAGGTAATGCTAAATATCGTCAGTTCCGAATCACTTCCCTTAAGAATAATCTTGATTTACGAGATACCGCTGCACTTAACTCTCTTTTATTAGAAGATAAAGATATCGATTATGGTGCATTTTGGTTTTTCGCTTTTTCTAAAGAAGTTGTGGATAAAATTGGCTTACCACTACCTTTATTTATCAAAGGTGATGACCAAGAATATGGCTTAAGAATTAAAGAACATTTTGGCAGTAAGATGATAGTAGCTTTTCCATCTTTTGCTGTGTGGCATGAACCATTTTATGCGAAAAAGCCTGTTTGGGATACATACTATACAGTTCGCAATGACCTGATAAATGGTTCTATCCATAGCTCGCTTACCTACGCTAGCACAATCCAATCTATCACCAAAAGTATCATCTACCAAATCATGATTTTTGATTACAACTCTGCGGAAATGTTTATCAAAGGATTTAATGATTATATGGAAGGTCCTGGTGTGATTAGAAATAATGATGCGGAGATTTTACACTCCCAGGTCTTTGCACGGAGTAAAAGTCACCAAAGTCAAAGTATAGTACCTAATTATCTTTCAAATAGTACAGAATACCAAATTAGCAAGGCGGGCAAATTTCAAAAAATCATGAGTTTGCTAACTCTCAACGGTCATTTCTTGCCAGAATCTCTTATTAGTGATGAAAGTGTAACAATTCGCTTTGCACCTGAACAGCGAGACTCAATTTGTAAATTGTTTACAAAGAAGAGAGGTGTGTTTATCTTAGAGAAAAATCCTCAGATTTATCATAATGAGCTAGATAAGCAAGCGGGAATCAACATTTTATTCGCTTGGGTAAAGTCGGTAGCTAAAAGCAGATTCCGCTGGTCAAAGGTAAATGCGGACTGGCAGAAATCTGCTCCAGATTTTGCGACAATGCAATTTTGGCAGGCTTATCTGGAACCTCAGAATTTAAATTAATGCTCGTCATAGGACAAGCAGTATGAAAGTAGATTGGCTGATTGTCTGATCTGGATATTCAGCTTGTGTACTAGCAGAAAGGATTGCGACTCGCTTAGCGTACAGAGTGTTGATTGTCAAGCGCCGAGATCATATTGCTGGTAAAGCTTACGGTTATTACAACGAACAAAAATACCTATTAGGACAAACCTTGTCGCACAGTAGGGTATCGGGGGTAGGGTGTGGGGTGTAGGGAACTCCATACCCGCTTTTCGACCACATAGTGAATCATTTTAATGCTGAGTGCCTTTTTAACGACAGAAAAATACTCCTAATATACGCAATACTCAGAAGTGATGACAAACACCAGCCCTTTGGGAAATATCCCAGCAGACTAGGTGATAAAGCAGTCTCATAGACCGAACTCTCGTCTAATTGTTCGGTATTGTCGTATGGAAATAGTTAGGAGTATTTATTTATGTCTATTGTTACATCCGTTACAGAGTCTACATTTAAACAAGAAGTTCTCAACAGTTCTGTACCAGTTTTAGTAGATTTTTGGGCACCTTGGTGCCGTCCCTGCAAATTGGTGACTCCTTTATTGGAAGAAGTCGCCGCAGAGTACAGTACACGGCTCAAGGTGGTGAAGATTGATACTGAAGAGAATGCAAATATCGCTAATCAGTATAACATTCGGAGTATTCCAACACTAATGGTTTTCAAAGCTGGTCAACGAGTAGATTTGGTGGTAGGTGCCGTGTCGAGAGCAGCTTTGCTTAAAACCCTGGAAAAACACTGTTAATTTTACTTAGTTACTAATTGGTGGTGCTAAAGGTACACGCGGTGTCCCACCACCACCAACACTGTCAGGTCTATTGTTATCCACTATGTTGAGCGCTTGGAAGAGTTGCATCACATCCTCGTAAAAATTGCCACTCGTGCATTCAAAGTCATAACCGAAAGCGGAGCGAAATTCTTCTTTAACTCCTTTTTCAATGGCAAAGTAATGAGCATCCCAACCGGCATCATCAACAATATAAGCACCGTAGTCTTGCAAAGCATGAAACAGCTTTTTGGCGGCTGGTGTTTGCAAATTGAGACTCGCTTCGGTAGCATTAGGTGGAATTGCCAGTAAAGAACCTTGGACTAAGGCTGAATTTGAACCGTGATACTGACCTGCTGCCCCATTATCGGCATTGTGTGCCGGCCAGCGAAAACCAGGAAGATCTTTTGAATAATAAAGATATTTTTCTCCCCAAAGCACAACTTTTAAGGCATGGCGCAGTGGTTGGCTGCTGGATATTTCACCTTTGCGAATCGAGCCACCAATTGAAGATAGACCCGAGCCAAAATGTGCTCCGTTGATCCCATCACCGTAAATATTCATGTCTTGATAATAACGCCATCCGTAGATTGAACCTCCCGGTTGGCAACGAGCCAGAGGACCAAGCTGAATTAAAGTTTTACCATCTGGCATTAAAAAGGCTGAAGCATTATTGGGTGTACTGAACGGCTCTTTGGTAGCATCAGGAACAATTAAATCGTCCGGAACTGGGAGTGAGATCCCCATCGATTGCGTACCTGTACAGCGCCCAACACCCCACTCACCAATACCATAAACTGAACGTAAGGGATCGCCATCTTTAAGCTGGTAAAAGTATTCCTCATCTACGGCAAAAAACTGAGCTTTGCCAATACCAGCTTTGATATATTTAGCATTCGCTCCCATTGGCATGTTCCAAGGCGATGTGGCGGCAAATGGCCAGAAGAACTTCTCTCGGGTAGGGGTTTGACTTCTAGTCACTGCAGAGCCGAACACAGTGGCGATGATGATGCCAACAACAAACATCTGTAAAGTACGTCGGAGCCAGCGATTTGTCAAAATTTGCAAAAGCCTCATGAACATAGTTTCGATTTCGCTATGGTCTGCATCCAAGTTTAGTATAATGAGTCGCTTTAGCTACTTGTTATTGAGTCAAAGCTAGTAGTTATACTTTCACGAGTTACGATCTCTTAAAGACGTTGCTCAACTTGTATAGGTTTCAAGTTTATAACCCTTTGCAACCAACTGTTATAAATATTTACATTTACATTAGAGAATATTCGTGATGCTATTTATGCATTTAGTTAGTGCAATGTTGTAGTTTTGTATACTATTATTAAATAAATGATAAATAAAAAAGCCTAAACTTGAGGGATATTAACAAATGCATCGCTCGAATTACACTGCGATCGCATATTTGTTGACCTGATGCTCCTAGGCAAACTTTGTTGAAAAAACTTTTTAAATCAAAGAGGTAAATAGAGGAGTGACTCAACTATCAATAGAAAATAATCGCCGTTACGATGCTCAACAGATTGCTCGTTACTACGGCTATCGTCCTTGGCTGGCTTGGGCGCGGGCGCTAAAGATTGTGTGGTTTTTTGCTGGGTTCATTCTCAGTCTGAAGTGGGATGAATGGTTCAACCAGTCTGAGAAAAACAAATTTAAACGTGCAAGGCAGTTGCGACTCCTACTAACTCGCCTCGGTCCAACCTTTATTAAAGTCGGTCAAGCCCTCTCAACCAGACCAGACTTAATCAGGAAAGATTTCTTAGAAGAACTCATTAAACTACAAGACCAGTTGCCTCCATTTGACAATGCGATCGCTTACCAAATTATTGAAACAGAACTCGAACGCCCGATCAACGAGATTTATAGTGAATTATCACCAAAACCAGTTGCGGCTGCCAGCTTAGGTCAAGTCTATCGCGGTCGTCTTTTCACTGGCGAAGAAGTTGCTGTCAAAGTGCAACGCCCTAACTTGCGCCCAGTATTGACACTCGATCTTTATTTGATGCGCTGGGCGGCGGGTTGGTTGAGTCCCTGGCTACCGCTAAATCTGGGACATGACCTGAGTTTGATTGTGGATGAATTCGGCACCAAATTATTTGAGGAAATCGACTATATCAATGAAGGTCGCAACGCGGAAAAATTTGCCACTAATTTCCGCAACGACCCAAATGTGAAAGTTCCGTCTATTTACTGGCGCTACACCAATACTCAGGTTTTAACTCTCGAATGGATTAACGGATTTAAGCTAAATGACACTGTAAACATCCGCGCCGCTGGGATAGATCCTCAGAAAATCATTGAAATCGCCGTTACCTGCGGTTTGCAGCAATTGTTAGAACACGGTTTCTTTCATGCTGACCCCCATCCCGGAAATTTATTTGCCACTCCAGATGGTCGGATGGCTTATATCGACTTTGGGATGATGGATCAACTGGATGAACATACTAAAGAAACTTTAATCGATGCGATCGTCCATTTGATTAACAAAGACTACAGCGACTTAGCGTCCGATTATGTCAAACTCGGCTTTTTGTCACCAGAGGTAGATATTCGTCCCATTATCCCAGCCTTAGAAGCATTGCTGGGGAATGCGATGAACGAAAGTGTCGGTAATTTCAACTTCAAAACCATCACCGATTCCTTTTCGGAGTTGATGTACGAATATCCCTTCCGCGTCCCGGCGAAGTTTGCCTTAATTATTCGTTCCTTGGTGACACAAGAAGGAATTGCCCTATCGCTGAACCCAAATTTCAAAATCGTCGAGGTGGCTTATCCTTATATTGCCCGCCGCTTGTTAACAGGAGAATCGCCAGAAGTCAGACGGCGACTGCTGAATGTGCTCTTCAAAAATGGTAAATTCCAATGGGAGCGATTAGAGAATTTGATTGCGATCGCCCGGATTGACAACAGTTTCGATTTAGAACAGACTGCTCAACTCGGTTTACAATATCTGCTATCTGACGAAGGCAAATTTCTCCGCCGTCAGTTGCTGTTAGCCCTAACCGATGACAATCGCCTACACACCACAGAAGTTCAACGGCTGTGGAATTTGGTCAAAGATGATTTCAAGCCTAATCGTCTGTTTAATGTCGCGATTGGGGCTTTAACAGAGTTCATCCCAGCGGTGACAGCGATTACGGCTTTCGGTAAAAAATAAGACAGTGAGATGCTGTAATCCCCTTAAATTAGGAGTTGAAGTATGTATTATTACCCTTTGCAACCGCCTTATATCCTACTAGCAGTAGGTTTACTAGCAGCTTTGACTTGTGGATCGGCATTTGCTGGCACACTGAAATTAGTTGTGCAAAAATGGTCAAGCGATCGCGCGGCGGATACTAAAGCAAAGTTTTCCTTCACAAAATTAGTATTGCCATTTTTAGGCATAACAGTTGGTGTTGCGTTGTTCCTCTGTTCGGGACTAGAAATTTTTGGCTTTCCAGCGGATCTCGCCTATTCTGTGGCTTTACCGATGACACTGATCTTAGCCGTGTTCGTTTGGCGTCAGCTTGGGAGTATGCTCAGTTTAGTGGAGCGCCAAGGATTCCAAACCCTAGATATTGACTCTTGGGGTGAGGGATAAGTTTTGTAGTTGCGCTTAGGCGCTTCTACAAGCCAGAATAGTTAGTTGTAATGACGTGAGTCAAAAGCTGTGCCTTCAGAAGAACCAGGATTTTGCTTTTGTACCTTAGCCTTTGGCAAAAAGTATCGTGCTTTGGCACTGTTGTTAGCAAATGATCTGACCAAATATGCGCCCCACACGAATTTTGTGGTGCTGACTGATAACGAAGAAGATTTTCGGCACCATCCACATATCTTAGCCTTTAAGCATCGACAACAAAGTGTCAAGTGTTACCACGATAAAAGATTTGCGATCGCGCAGGCTTTATCTCTGTTCAATTCCTGTATCTATATTGATGCAGATATGCGAATTTTAGCACCAGTACCACAAGATCTGGAATGGACGCGAGTACCGGGAATCACTGCCAGAGTGTGTGAGGTAATGACGAAAAAATATGATAGAGTTTTAGCAGGAATTTTTGATGCCAAACTTGAGCGAGAATTTAAAGTTACTCAAAAGGCTGCCCAAAAGCTAAATTTAGAATTCCCTAACCAAGAAATTAAATTTGTCTACGAATACTTATTTGCAGTCACCAAAGACTCAGGTAAAGAAATTGAATTTATCAAACAATGGGAAAATATTGCTCATTACTTTGAGTTGAATGGACTTTATGACAGCGAAGGAAATGCGATCGGTTTAGCCGCAGCCAAAGCCGATTTACCTGTGAGATGGGGTGAAATGCCAGGGATTGACTTTTTCAAGGATCGGACTGAATTAGTCAGAATCCAAAAAGGCGAATCAGATATGAAAGAAATGTCAATTTATTTTGAACAGCAGAAAATGTTAGAGTATCCCCAATACTCACTCTGGGAAAAAATATCCCTGAAGCTCAGTCAGCGGCTCGGCTATATGTATAATTTGTTGCGTGTGCGAATTGTCACTTTAAAGAATTTTAATTTTTATTACCGATAGCAGTGGGTGCAGGCATTTGAGCCTGTCCCCTAATTTACCTGCCGAAAAAGTACTGTAATTGAATATTAATATCAGTCTCTGGTCCAGCAACTAAAACCGCCGCATCCTCAAAATTAGGCGCACTGGTAAGAACCCGTGGGTTTTGCGAAAAACCAAACCCTTCGGTAGGAATACCAAGAAAATTGCGATTCAGATTACCGTCATTGTTAGCATCATGAAAAACAGCAACCGCATAATTTCCAGTTTTTAAGTTGGAAAACTGGACTGCTACCGGATTATTTTCCGCTTTCACACAGCGGGCTTGCACTGCTTGCTTGCTGTTACCAGGAAATCCGCGTTTACTTGCAAATAAACTCAGACAAACCTGCCCACGCTGATTTTTCAGCCCACTAACCGTCACATTTAGAGTACTACTAGACACTGCTTTCGCACTTGATAAAATCATTGTATTGCCAAGAATAGCCAGAAGCAAAAAGCTGACAGATAAACGTTGCAGCATAATTATCTCCAATAATGTGTACTAATTGTGTATTAGATAGGAAAATTTCTATTTCTGTTCCAGAATCCGCAAATTAATCGACTTAAATAGTGTAAGCTCTGTATAGTCAATTGTGAAAATTCATCCATGAAGCTGCTAGGCACATTCACGCCTAACCATTAGTCCATAGCAGAGTATGATGTCATACTACAGCCGCTGATGAAAAATATTTCCGAAACAGCCTACTTGGTAGCAATGTATCGCGCTTTAGAAACTGAAAGTGCAAATTCTCTATTTCAAGATCCATATGCTCGGAAACTGGCAGGAGGACTAGGGGAAATGCTTGCTGAAGTCGTTGGTTCTCAAAAGCAAGCAAAAGATGTAATCGCCATCCGCACCTATTTAATTGACGAACTGATTGAGCAGATAATTAGTACAGAAGGTATTGATACAGTAGTAAACCTAGCTGCCGGACTTGATACTCGACCCTACAGGTTATCTTTACCTTCATCACTGCGTTGGATTGAAATTGACCTGCCGGAAATTATTGATTACAAAGCACAAATACTCCTCAGTGCTAAGCCAAACTGCATTTTAGAAAGATGTCAGCTAGATCTTATTGATATCCAGTTAAGAAACAATTTATTCTCCGAAATTAATACCGCAGGTAAGCAAATATTGGTAGTTACAGAAGGATTACTGTCATATTTGTCTTCAGAACAAGTAGCATCTTTAACATCTAACTTGTGTGAACAATCGAATTTTCGTTGGTGGTTATTTGAACTATTATCATCATCAACATCACAACCTCAAAAGTCTTATAATCGCAAAATCTTTGACCAATATTTTGGCAGCGGAGATTCAACCTTGCAATTTTCACCAGCAGAAGGAGCACAATTTTTTCACCAATATGGTTGGGAAGTAGCCGAATGTAAATCGGCTTGGGAAGAATCATACCGACTAAAACGAGGCGGAAAATTAGCTTCGGTGGGTAAATTTTTGCTCAAAAGCTTCGCGAAAAAAACTTGGGAGGACATGAACCAACAAGCTAACGTTGTCTTGCTACGGAAATCATGAAGACTAAATCATACCCCCAGAACAACCTCATAGTAGCAAAGCCCTAAAATTCAAGTAAAGTTATGGATGTCGTTACCAGGTGTTTCCATGCTTTTAGAGAGTAAACTTTTAGAAAACATAGATCCGGTCAAAGATTATCTCACTACGTCGGATCTTGTACCTCTATTTTTACAGGCTGATACTTATGCACTTTTAAAGCGGTTTCCCGATGCTTGCATCGACTGTATAATAACATCTCCTCCTTATTGGGGACACAGGGTTTACTCCAATGGAGGAATTGGAAATGAAGATAGATGGGATGACTATGTTAATCAACTCCTTGCAATCATCTGTGAAGTAAAGCGAATATTAAAACCCAGTGGTTCTTTTTGGCTAAATATAGGAGATGCTTATCAGCATAAATCACTGATTGGTATACCGTGGCGAGTCGCACTTGCAATGACTGATAAGCAAGGCTGGATTCTTCGCAACAGTATTATTTGGAATAAGATAAAAGGCGCTCCTGATAATGCTAAAGATAAACTCCGAAATGTATACGAACATTTTTTTCACTTTGTAAAGGCAGACCATTATTTTTACGATGTTGATGCAATTCGCTCAAAGCCAAGACAAGCCAAGGTTGTCAATGGTTCGGTAGTTTCTGCAACAGGTGTTTCTGGTGTACGCTATCGCCGACAGATTGAGTTGTCTACAGCACTTATCGACGCTGAACGTAAAAATGCTCTGAAGGCTCTTAATGAAGTATTAGAAGAAGTACGGGTAGGTAAAATCTCTGACTTTCGCATGATTATTCGCGGTCAGCAACGGACAACGCATTCTGACTCAAGAAAGGTTTCTGGACGAGCGCGTGAACTTGCTGAACGTGGTTTCTATTTTCTTAAATATCACCCAAATGGTAGTAAACCTAGTGATGTCTGGGATATTCTACCCGAAGATACTCAAAAGCGAAAACTTCACTTTGCACCCTATCCTGAAGATATTTGTAAAATTCCGATTCTTGCTACTTGTCCACAATTCGGTATTGTGCTAGATCCATTTATGGGAACAGGTACAACAAACTTAGTTGCATCTCAACTACAACGAAAATCGATTGGAATTGATATTTCAGGTGAATACATTACTATTGCTCGTGAAAGGTGCGGAATACTCTAATGACAAAAATCGTCGAATTGTACGGAAATCCTACAAACCAAGCACTTCTTTGGAGCGATATTACCACTAATCAGAACTGTCATTTTCTATCTCGCAAATGCCTCAAAAATCGGAAAAGTGAGCCTGATATGACTATTGGCACATGCACAGTTTCTTTCGGGAGAGAAGCTAGGAATATTATTATTTGCCCGTTTCGACTTCTTGAACGTAGTCAAGTCTTTACGGACTGTCTCCATTTGTTGACACTACATGAACCTGGTAACGAACTTCGGATTGTTCCTGAAATTGCAGTACCGGGAGGCAGCATAGATTATTGTCTCGCTTCTGTACGCTCAGGAAAAATCATCGACTTCGTTGGCGTTGAACTGCAAACCCTTGACACTACTGGCACGGTGTGGCCAGAACGACAACGTTTTATCCAACATCATGGTATCGCAGTAAAAGATACGGATGTCACATCAAGAAAAGCATTTGGTATGAATTGGAAGATGACTGCAAAGACAATCTTGATGCAACTTCACCATAAGATTCACACCTTTGAACATCTCAGCAAGCACCTTGTCCTGGTAGCTCAAGATTGCCTTTTTGGTTATATGCAACGAGAATTTTCCTTTAAGCATATTCAAGATGCTCTTCTTGGAAATCCTATGCACTTCCATTCTTATGAGTTGCTGACTGAAGCTTCCGGTTATCGTATTCAACTTACAAAGCGCTGGAGTACAGATGCAAATGGAATTGCACAATGTCTTGGTCTACAAACCAGTCCAAGAGTAGAATTGGCAACGATGTTGAGACAAATTGAACAGAAGTTACCACAAAGCACCTTATTGTCTGTTGGGCAACCGTTACCTATTTCTACACATGAAGACATTGCTGATGACAGTTAAAGATTCTTAAATCAAAGCCTACTTGTATGTTGCTAGCGTAAAGCATCTGCCTTATCGAATTCTTTTTGAGTGCGTCGCCGATTAAAATTGCGATCGCGGACGCTCTCTGCGATGAAGGTAGCGATCGCCCACTCGACATCGTTGCAAGTAAATTTCTAAGACTTTGTTTCTTGAGTCTGTGTATTAATAATTGCACTCCAATCGTCATCATGCGGCACTACCGCATCCAACTGTTCGCGACTCTCTTTTTCAAGTGCTTCTTGCACATCCTTCATTAAAGTTGTATCCGCCATCGCTTTCCGCAATTTCATCTTTTTCTCTTCATAAGCCTGACGTTCCGCAGGCGACATCGATGACAACGCAGCTTCCCCAGTAGTAGTCGCCCAACTTGCTCCCACAGCATTCCCTGATGGTATACTATCTAACTCTGCCAGCCATGCATCACGCAAATCTTCCATTTCTTGACGCTTCGGAAACTTGAATGTTTGCACCCGCACATAGGCACAATTTTGCTCACCATTTTGGGCAACATGATCGTTCAGGCTAATTTTCACATTCCGCGAATAGCCAATATACTGGGTGAGGCGTTCAGCATTTAACACAGCATAAACCCCAGCAACTTTTAGATTTTCCACCGCCGCGATCCATGTTGCCAGAGGCATAATTTCCACCCCATTATTTACCAACACATGAGTGACACTCACATCTTCCGCTCTGTGTTCATCATCAGAACTGTATAAAAAGCTATGCAGCCCCTGATGACCTACAGGTACATTCTGATGTTCAATCGGTAAATTATTTTCAGTTTCCATCGCTGCACCTAAATTTTTGAGCGTCGCCTCTGATTCTTCAGTTTATCTAACATTTGACCAAATTGACCGTTGGCGATCGCTTCGCTGACCTTGCGGTACGTTTAACCCACATGTTTAATACTGTTAATGCCAGCACTTCTGTCATTGCTCTTTTTCCCTAAAATATAGAAACAAATCTATGACAAATTAATGCTAACCACTCAGTCCTCTGTGAAGCGATCGATTTGGAGGACAAAGCCTGGTAAAACAGCTTCACCAGAAAACTGCGTTGGCAGCGATTGCACTTCTTTAGCTTGTCCTTGACGATAGATTGCGATTTGTTGATCTTGAGGGTTCAACATTAGCCCCAATCGAACGCCGCTCGTCATATACTCCTGCATTTTGTCTTGCAGTTCGTCTAACTTATCGGTTCGTGACCTCAGTTCAATCACAAAATCAGGCGCGATGGGGGGAAATCTCCTCCGTTGTTCTGGGGTCAACGCTTGCCAGCGCGATCGCTCGATCCAAGCTGCATCGGGAGAGCGGTCGCCACCACCCGGAAGTTTAAACAGTGTCGAAGAACTAAAGACTTCCCCAAGATCAGTTTGACGATTCCAAAAAATTAAATCAGCGATGTAATTTGCTTCTCGTCTGCCGCTATCGCCACCGACTGGAGACATAAATATTAAAACTCCCTTGGCATCTCGTTCAATGTTTAAGCCAGGATTTTTAATGCAGAGCAGGTAAAACTGCTCATCCGTGAGATGAACCTCACTTAGATCGACTTTGAAAGGAAGTGTCAGCGAAGTCATAGGAATTGGTTCTATAAAAATGAAATAGCGATATCGAGAATCCTACGCAGAAGCTCTTTCATCATATCTGTATAGTTATTTTAAGTTGTCTGTGCTTGAGTGTGAACGACGTGGTATAGATGAAACTCATTGCGAGCTATACCCTCCCAGTATGGCTGATCTGGGTTGAAGCCCGGTTGCTTCAAAATGGTGTTAAAAGCTTCAAGACTCTCCCATTGACCATAATTAAAAACTCGTGTGCCGTCGAAACTGCGGTGAAACGTTGCTGATAGGAGACCCGGTGAACTGTTTATCGCTTGCTCTACTTCTACTGATGCATGTGCTACCATATCTGGCTGATTATTGGGTTTCATTCGGAATTCGGCCAGATGGGTAGTTAGCTCCCCTTTCACAATAGAGACCTCAGCGGCTCTAGAGCGGCTGGCAAAGACTTCTAGAAGATGAGAATCAGGAGGAAAGAATTCCAAAAAGGTAGTAGGTACTGGAAGCACACGATAGTCGAATTTTGGCTCCCATTGGCTGTAGGTGAAGACGCGGAGACCGTCGAGACTCCGATGGACACTGGCGGAGACAAAGTAATGGCTTGAAGTCCAAATACTCAATTGCTCAGAGACAATTGTATTAATCAACGCACCAGTGTGCCGAGGATCAACAGTAAAGAGGTCTAAACCTACTATCGATCTCGTGGTACGGTCTATCGTTATCATATTTTCCTCCGCTTACTGTAAACATGTCTATTGTAGTGACGGGTTAGGTTTCAGTTTCTGATTTAGAGGCTTGCTGCTGCTTCCAGTCATCGGTCAGTAAACCTGAGAATCGCCCTTGATTTTATCGCGATCCTCAATGTGCTGAGCTTTGATTGTTACGTTCGAGTCTATGGGCTTGATAATTTCCTATTAACTGTAACCTTGGGTAAGAGTAGTCACGTTTGATAGCTGTATTGCTATAATCGTGCTGTCTGACCAATGTGACGTCATCATTGGGGATTAGCAGAAATGAAGTTGGGCATTATTACCTTCAATGCAATACCTGTAAGCTTCTGGCAAAAACTGTCTCAAAATGTATACGATCTGCGACTTGCTCAGAAGGTGTCTTAATTAGTATTTTGCTCAATCTGATCAAAAACGCGATTTTATCATCAAGCCACAGTTGTTGTGCCGCTGTGATAGATTACTCAAGCTTAATTGCTCTCAAAAAGTCCTCTGTTGTGACTATCTTCACATCACGAAACGGGTTAAGCACCAATAGATCCTTATCACCACTGACAATGAACTTTGCACCTCCGTTTAATGCCAGTTCTAAAATCTTGTCATCTTTCGGATCACGGCATTCCCGCACTTCTTCAATCACCTCAACCAGTATCGCCTGCTCAACGAATGTCTCCAAAAACTCGTCCCGCTCAACACTTGTCACAAAGCGATTGAATTTCTCCCGCCCAAGCACATCACTGAGTTCTTCTAACACCTCAACCGATAACAAAACTTCTCCATATTTCAAAGCATATCGAAATGCTTTCGAGGGATTACTATTCTCGAACAGCAACGAACTCACAATTACATTTGTATCGAAAACGTAGCGTACCTTACTACTCATTCAAAATTGACTCCAAAATTTCTGGTGTCAATCCGCGCTCTTGTGCCTTCTGGCTGATGTCACTCATGACTTCTTCCAGTGTTCTTTTTTTACGAGTTGCTTCAGTCAGTTTTAAGCTGAGTAACGCCTCGATTTTGCGCTTTTCCGCCTCCGGAGCTTTTTCAAAGATGCGGGCAGCTTCCATATTGACACGAACGGTAATTAATTTTGTTTCCATATTTCACCAAATTTAAGAAGTTTTGGGATTTTTCTTGCTTTCTATAAACTAATCCAATATGGGCTTTGCAAGTCCCATATTGCTTGGTACTCCACATGAAAATTGCAGCTTCTGCCACTTCAGGAGAACGACCAGCCATACAATATCCAATCATATCTCGTAGCTGATGAAACTTCCATAGAAGTGAGATACCTTGATCAAAAGATCTAGTAGTAGCGAGGAGTGACTTGTGAAAACCGACAATCTGAGGATTAATCAGCTTTCGCCTAGCTACCCAACGATAAAACAAGGGTTTCAGCATTCTAAAATTTTTGTATTATCCATAAATATCGTTTAAGCCGGTTTTGTTAGAGTCGATGGGAGGTATTATCCTCCGCACCTCTCTGTTCAATCTGGACGTGCCACTTTCGCTGCATCCAGCTTTCGATACTCTTTAGGATTAAGGTTTTCTGTCGCCACTATGTCAGCTTTTCTTTACCAAGGGTTACTTTGGATGTATTCCTCGGTTACTTCGTAGCTAAAAGGCGAAAATGCAGTCTCCTTTCCCTGTTTGCTCATGTGGAGATAATCGTGACAGCTTTCATGCATAACTGTTAGATTGTTATTCTTCCAGTTGTTGTGATTGCCATCTATGTGGTGTAGGTGAACTCTTTCTTCAGAGGTCATCTTGTGACCACAATGTCCACACATGTGGCTTTGCTTTTTGAGTAGTTTTGAGGTGATGCCGTCATATAATTTACTGTTACGTTCGCTCCAGTATACTAGGTCTCCATCGTAGGGTGATTTATTACCTTTGACTTTGATATAACGGTTTTCAGAGTAGGAAACCGAAGGGAATGCTTGTTCTACCAGTTTTCTGGCTGAATGCTTATCCTGTTTGGTTTTGGAGTTAAATACCTTAAAGGCTCTATAGTGCATAAACCACAGTGAAAACTGTGAAGAATTCATCTTGCAGAACTTATGGTAGTTTCTCCATCCTCTAACTATTGGAGCCAGTTTTCTGGCTTTCTCCTTAGCGCCATAATTCGAGCTATTGACGATGACTTTGACTTTCTTGCGGAAAGCTTTATAGTTTTCCTCTGAGGGAACACATCTAAACTTTCCGTTTTGTTGTACTTTAAAATTCCAACCTAGGAAGTCAAATCCATCTATCGAAGCAGTTAGCTTGGTCTTTTTATCACTGACTTTTAGTCCTCTAGCTGCTAGAAATTGGCTGATTTTATCAATCAATTCTCTTTCGGATTCTCCGGGTTTTAGAAAAAATACCATATCATCGGCGTATCTCACTCCTGGGTGTATTTCTTCTATTCCGTTGAGTGCGATATTAGCTAATAACGGACTTACCACACCACCTTGACAGGTACCTTGAAGAGGAAATTCTGGGTTGATGCCAGCTTTTAGGCTTCTAAATATACCCATTTTTAGCCCGGCTGGGGCGATTAAGTTTTCCATTATGGTGGAGTGATTTATCCGTTCAAAACATTTTTCAATGTCTAACTCAAGGATGCGTTTATCGTATCCTTTTGCACTAGAATTTAGATTGTAGAAAACGCCTTTTTGGGCGTCGTGAGCCGAGCGCCCACTCCTAAATCCGTAGCTGTTAGCATGAAAAGTTGCTTCATGTGCTGGTTCTAACGCAAATTTTGCTTGGCAGTGCCAAGCTCGATCTACAATAGTTGGGACTTTCAGATTTCTGGTTGAACCGTCTTTTTTGGGAATTGGTATCACTTTGAGTTTATTGTGATACCAATTAAGGCTATTTCTCAGGATATGTTCTAAGTTAAACCGTTCCTCAAATGTTAAAGCGATTTTCCCATCAATTCCAGCCGTCTTTTTTCCAGCATTTAGCTGAGTTACTTGACGTATTGCCATGAACCTAGCTGCGCGAGATTTCAAAATCAGCTTTTGTAAAGATCTAGCTTTACGCTTGTCTCCAGCTTGAACAGCTTTGAATACTCGGTTCTACCGCTCCCCTTATGGTGAATTAATACTAAAATGCCAGGATAATAAACTGCGTAGTCTAAAATTTTCAAAGTTGCGAAAGCCATATCCCAATCTTTTAATAACCTTTAGTTTGTTATTTATTCCTTCAACAA
>JBBQRU010000016.1:0-51700 GCA_038214545.1 Cyanophyceae cyanobacterium
ATTTATTTTACTTACTGCCAATTTATGCTTGCACTTGCTCATTGACTGGCGATCAGGCACAACCAAGTAATCAGAGTTTCAGCTTTTTTTGCTGCCACTTTATGCTTTATTCCACTGCCATTTTATGGTTTAAGTGACAGATTCCTTTGCAGAGAGGTTTTTCCCCGGTTTCCATTAATTCCGCTTCCGGAGAAGCTTTGAAACGATTGTCTCTCTGCACTATCAGTAATTATTTGATAAGTTTCCATTAATTCCGCTTCCGGAGAAGCTTTGAAACCTAACCGAAAACTCGTACTAGCCTAAGTAAATAGTGTTTCCATTAATTCCGCTTCCGGAGAAGCTTTGAAACAAAAATGACTCTTACTATCACGGCACCGAATGCCAAAGGTTTCCATTAATTCCGCTTCCGGAGAAGCTTTGAAACTTATCACTAATGTCGTAATGTGTACCTTGGTTATTGTTTCCATTAATTCCGCTTCCGGAGAAGCTTTGAAACATATAAACAACAAGATGTTAGTGGTTGAAGGATCAAGTTTCCATTAATTCCGCTTCCGGAGAAGCTTTGAAACTGGATAATATTTATGCTATAGCTATTAATGGCGACAAGTTTCCATTAATTCCGCTTCCGGAGAAGCTTTGAAACGAACATCAGATGAGTTCGAGGCTTTAAAAAGCCAAGTGTTTCCATTAATTCCGCTTCCGGAGAAGCTTTGAAACGAGCAGCGCTTCCCGCGAATGCTGCTGATGAGCTTCCGTTTCCATTAATTCCGCTTCCGGAGAAGCTTTGAAACGGAAGCAAGAAACTTTTAGGGGTGATGGTGGTGCAGGTTTCCATTAATTCCGCTTCCGGAGAAGCTTTGAAACAAAAGCGATCGCTCGTACCCACAGTCTCGTAGGGGTTTCCATTAATTCCGCTTCCGGAGAAGCTTTGAAACGTACATGGCGCGTAAATCCACGCGCTGCTATAGAAAGTTTCCATTAATTCCGCTTCCGGAGAAGCTTTGAAACAGCTGCCTCTACGACCCTTGGTATACAAGGGTTTCAAAGTGCATTTTGGCGAACCTCCAACAAAAGTACCGTTTCAGGCTTCGGCTTGTCAACTCTGAGCTTTGATGAAATCGCTTAAAAGTAGTGGTGGTATAGCTTGTAGCGTTTGCGCGAACCTCGTTTTTCATTTTAAACCTCCAAAGCTATACAGAGTAAGACTTTCAGCCTCAAAAATCGATGCTCGCAAAAAAACAGCTATAGGTTCGCGAAAAACACTTGTATTTATAAATAGAAGTGACATTTAATTTTAACTCGTCGCTTTGCTGTAAACCTGAGCGATCGCACGACTCATATCCTGTACCTTATCAACGAGAGCTTGAGGTTGAATTACTTTAATATTAGCGCCGAAACCAAGCACCCAGCGTAATAGGTCGATGTCACCTACTGACCAACAGGGTAAATTTACCTGCAAGCGGTTGGGAAATATTGGGTCTTTAGTTTTGGGGAGGGCAAAGATTTGGGAATTGGGGTTTTTCCCTGCACCCTGCTTTGACATTTTGATTTTATTTGCTGCGAAGCGTTTGGTACCTTCTCGGATAAACCGGAATATAGTGTCGTTACACCAAATTTCTAAGACTATTTCGGCTTGGGAACGGCGTTTGCTATCTAAATAGTTTTGTTGGTCTTCAACGCTATTGCCTAAAAACAGGCTGTAACTTGACTTATATAGTGTCTCTAGTTTCGAGAGTGCTTGTTTTTGCGCTGTTGGGGTACGTGTTTCATTCAGGACTTGGCTGATAAAAATCCGGTCGAGACGCTCGAATTTAAATAAATTGGCGTTTGTATCTCCCTTACACTCATAACCTAGGTACCAACCAATGTTGTTAAAGACGATTTGCAGCGGGAATACCGAAAATGAATCATTGAGGTGCGGGTCGCCTTCAAATTTTGCAGATCCGACAACGCGGTTTAATTCCAATGCTGTTCCTGATACAATCGCATCTGTGATTTCATCGAGTTTTTTGTAAGCAGTATAATCAGGTAAAGCGTTAATATCGACTATTGGTTGGTTAGCGATCGCGCGTACCGGATAACTATCAGAGAATTGTTCTGGGTTAAATAGTTGGCTTAGTTCTAGTTTTTTCTCCAGCGCTGTGTAAGTTGATAAGGCGATGGGATCTTCTAGGTCTTTAACGTGAGAACGTAGAACATTAAACACCTCGGCTAGTTCATGTTTGGCGAGGATGGCGGTACCAACGTAATAAGCGCGTTTCATTGTGGGATGGGGGAGAATTTTGTAGGGGTGGAGTACTTGTTGGATATCTTTACGCAGGGTTCCTAAGGAAAAAAAGTAACCGTGGGATTTTAAAGACAGCCAAAGCAGTTCTAAACTTTTTTTGTCCTCTTCGTAACGAAAGCATGGATAATGCACCATACAGCGGATGGTTTGGATGAGGCGAACAAATATCTCTAAATCGGAGTACGTATGTACCTCTAGATTTTTATTGTCGCCAGTATATTCAGATACGTTAATTTCTGCATCTAAATTCTGGTCGCCGATAATACTATTTTTTTCCAAAAACTCCAAATCACCTACTAGTGCTGTTGCATCTGCATAGATGGGATGATATTGGCGTGCCATCAAAGCTGCTATTTCCGTTAGAGAATCAGTAATTTCTTGACTATTTACTAACTGTTGTAAAAATTCTGGGTTGGTCACATGTAGCAATCCCGCGCCAGGGAAGCGACTCAGTAGCGCTATCAAGTACATCAAACGCTCAAAATCTCGTAAGTGTGAATATTGATGCAGGGTTTTATCCACGTTTCTGTTACGTCGATTCGTCACAGTGCGGGGTATTTTATCGATTTCTGAAGCAATAGCTGGGAAATCAAACTTCCCGTCCGTGATTTTGACTCGGATAACTTTGGCAAATCCCTCTGCTGCAATTGGTTCAAAATCTTTGAGGGATTGCACCATACTTATAATAATATTTTGATTGACTTGGCGCTGGCGGGTGCTATTTCTGATTAAACATTCTTGTAGAGGTGTATCTATATACCAACCCACAAATGTTTTCACTCCCAAATTAGCCAACTTTTGCAGCATATCCATCCGCCAAGGACGTCTGGCGTTGGTGGCGTCGTAGATTACTGAGTGTCCAGATAGAATGGCTTGCTTTACCTGAGTCAACACCTCGGCTTCAACTGCTGGCCAGTTACCTTGAATTTCTTCACTCCCAAACAATTTGGCACGTATGTTATCAGTAGAAACAATGGCACAATTTGGCTCTGCTTGCTGCCATTGTTTGGCGAAGGTTGATTTTCCTGAAGCTGGGACACCTATTAAAATGTGGCAAATAGGGTGCATTTAAATATTTATCTGATATATAGCTGACAATAAACCTATGCTAATGCCGTCTCGACTGATGCGTCTACATTTTGGTGCGAATGACAAATATATTACTTTTGTCGAGGGATGGGAACTAGCGATCGCATACTCTATATAGGATTTGACAGCATTTCTGAAGGCGATCGCGGATTTCTGACCTTCCCATTTTGCCAGAAAATTTCGTCGTTCGCGTGAAAACTATTGCGTAATCATCCGGTATGCGTGTTAACTTAGGACAGCTTAGACACAGGTGCCTATAAATTTTTACCACGTAATCTTTATACTCTATGTGCAGTATAGGTTTCAGTGGTATTGCGACTCGTTAATACTGGACTTGAATGTAAAAATTAAAACTACTAGTCAAACAACCGGAAGCCAAAGAACTTAAACATGTAAACCCCAAGGATACCTGTGATTAAACCTAAATACACTGTTATCACCTTTGCACCCGTCCAAGGACACATTGAAAAATCGCGGAAACTGCGAGATTTATATGGAGCCTCTCAGATTCTCTCCTATCTCAGTCAGCAGATAGTAAAGGAAGCAGAAAAAACAACTGAGGTAATTTCGCCAGCGACTATTAAATTTGATAAAGGGACGCCAAATCGGATTTTACTCAGAGGCGAGTTTAGTAAAGAACAGGCTCGTGAAGCTTTGCTTGGAACATGGAAACGCATCCTGGAAGAATGTCGGAGTTGGGTAGAACGGAAATTACCTCAGAAATACCACTGGGAAAGAGAATGGCGAAACTGGGGAAACTACGCCTGGGAAGTATTTCGAGGGGAGGGAGAGACAATTTCGGAGGCGATGGCTGATTTAGAAACCTGCAAGCTTTCCCGTGCTTGGACGGCGATTAACTGGATTGGCGAGAGTTCGAGTTTAACTGGTACAGATGCAATAGCATTTCCAGGATTGGGTGCTGAAGATAGAAATCCACGCGATCGCAAATGGCGAGAAGAAGACAAGGAAATTAAAGAATTTTATAAAAACCTGGCTTGCTTATTAGAGAATAAGCCGCTAAGTGAAGAACCAGAAGGTAAATTTTTTGCACCAAATGAGAAATTAAGCATCCCCGAATTAGTTAAAAGACTTGTTACCAAAGAAGATATTGCCAAAAATATTGGAATGACTCCACTTGACGGGAGCTTCAGTGATATTTACCGTCGTCCAGACACAGTTACAGAAACAGAAAAGGGACGTTGGACAGGTTGGTTTATGGGAGATGGTGACAAGGTTGGAGACCATCTCAAGAAGTTAGCAGAATCTCCTAGTGGAGATGAAGAGATTAAGAAATTTAGTCAAGCTATGTGTGAATGGGGAAATAAATTTAGTAAAAAATTTTCTAGGGAATTAGGAAGAGTTGTATATGCAGGTGGTGACGATTTTCTTGGGGTGATTTATAGTGAAGAAAAGCAAGCACCTATAAAAGCACAACATGCCCTCGACTGGCTAATACAATTACCTAGACAATGGGAAGAACATGAGCAAGATATAACCTTAAGTGTGGGGTTCATTTGGGCTGGTCATAGCGTCACTCAAAGAGATATTTTGCAACATTGCCGCGAAGCCGAAAAAGTTGCCAAAGGTTTAGGACGTAATAGAGTAACTATTAGAATCTTATTTAATAGCGGTCAGTATGTTGAGTGGACTTGTCCTTGGAATGAATTAGGTATTTTGCGAGATTACCGCGATAAGAACTACAAAACATATTCACAATGGGAAAAAAGTGGTTTTGACTCCAAGGAACAACCAAATTGGAGCCATGTATACACTGATTTAGCCCAGTTAACTGCACGCCACGCATTTAAGATTGACCGAGAAACTTATGAGTTAAAGTTTCTATTTAATTTTTTAGAGCTTTACTTTCCAGGGATTAAAACTAAATTACTTGACAATATAATAAACCAAAACATATTTGATAGTGCTCAACAAATGGATGGCTACGAACGCGCACAAGCAACAGTTAAATGGATAAGTGATCTAATAAAAGTTGGCTGGAATTTATGTTCAAATATATAATTTATGTGACTCCATTAGGGATGATGTATGGAAGTGCTGGTGCATTTCTTTCACCGGAAAACTTGGTTGGTCGTTCTGGCTCAAAATTCCCTCCAGAAGCTGCTACACTATCAGGCTTGATGTTTAGTCTTAATAAAATTGCTCAAGAAGGTCTACCAAAACAAGAACAAGAAAAACTTCAGAAAGGACTCAGTGACAACCTGTATGTCGCCGGTCCATTTTGGACAACCAATGACACCGAGCGACAAAATTTTTATGTCCCTATCCCTTGGTCAAAGATTATCAGTAAGAATGGTGTAGATGAATGGGTATTTAGAGAAGGTAAATTTAGTCGTGATCACCAAAATATAAAAGAGAAACTGGAACCAGAATATCAATGGCAAAGAATTACAGCATGGGGAGATTCCGCAACACTTCTCAAAAGTAATGATTCTGTAGCCAAAAAACCTTGGGAATCTGTTTCCTTACTCCATCCCAGCTTAGAAGATAATCAGCGATGTGTAAAACAAAAAGATGGACTATTTTTAGAAAATACTGTACAGATGCCTGAAGATATATCTATTGTTTACCTCTCCAACTATCCAATTGAAAATGGCTGGTATCGCTTTGGTGGAGAAAATCATTTAGTAGAAATTGAGTGCGAGGAAATTGACTATCCTGATATTATTGAACTCTTCAATAAACCTATAGAACGGGCATTTTCTTTGATTACACCAGGTATTTGGGGTTCCACTCGCCTTTCTTTCCGCTACCCTCAAAAAGAACAGACAAATTTTCCTAGTGGAAATATCCAAATGCTAACTGACAAACCCATCCATTACCGTTATCGCGCTAAAGGACAATTGGGAAGGGGAAGATATGCAGTCCCAGCAGGTAGTGTTTATGTTTTAGAAAAGCCAATTAATAAATCTTGGTGGGACTGGGAGCTAAATTGGTTTCCGAATGAAGGCTACAGCTTGAAACGAGTAGGATGTGGTTTGTGTTTACCAATCGAAATTAAAGGAGTTGCTTGATAATGTATAAAAAAGCTTACGGTATTATCGAAACTTTATCACCTCTCCATGTAGGTGCAACTGCGGGAGAAGAAGCAGGCAATTTAAATTTAATATTCCGCGATCAATTTACGCAAACGGGTATTGTTCCCGGTAGTTCAATACGCGGTCGCTTTCGTGCAGATATGCGCCAGCATACTGGAGAAGCTGAGACTAATTACTGGTATGGCGAAGGCGCTACTTCTGAACAATCAAATATTAACAACGAATCAATCATTAAATTTGAACATGCTTCGGTAGTGTGGCTTCCCGTATTTTGTCCTGGTCAACCAATTGTATGGGTAACATGTCCCTCTTTACTTAAACGTTACAAACGGATTACAGGCAGAGACTTTGAAATTCCCGATCGCTATACTGGTTCTAGCATTTTAAGAGCACGGGAGTCACAAGGCAAGAAAACTTTATTCTTTAACTTAGGCTTCTTAACTGTTAATAGGTTAGAAAATCTTAGTCATTGTTTTCCCTCAGGTAAAGAATTCCCGGCAGTTGTCGTAGATGATGCTGATATTGCGATGATTCATGACATGGCATTATATCGTCAAAGTCGTGTGCGTTTAAAAGATAATGAAAAAGTCGTAGATGGGGGTGGATTTTTTAATACTGAAGCTTTACCAGAAGGTACAATTATGATTTTTCCCGTTGCGCTGAAGAAAAACAAAGAGAAACCCAACGAAAAATGGGAGGCATTTGGTAAAGCTGCCAAAAACGAAGCAGAAATGTATCTCGGTGGATTAGAATCCATTGGTTTTGGTCATTGTGTCATCACTTTAGAGGGGATATAAATATGACTTGGCAACCCTATAATTTAGACCAAAAAGCACAATGTTTAGTCTTAAAATATCGCGAGATGGAAGGCGTAATTGGACAATCTCACAAAATGCGGACAACAGTCGCATTTGGCTTAGAAAGATTTTGGGGAGAACATCTACGTTTAGTAGGTAAAAAGGACTCAAAAGAGCAAAACAAAGGTAAGTATTGGTATGATACTTGGAAAAGTTTTGCAGCGATCATGTTAGAAGCAGGTATATTGCTTCCTAAACAAGAAATAGAAAATAGTGATACCAAGAAGATTCAAGAAACAGCAGAAAAATTGTGGAATCTTCCTTTAGAAGACCAACGTATTTGCTTAGCTGTCCTCGCACAATTCTGCGACAGCTTAGTGTGGTGGACTCAGCGATACAAGCTTCCAGGAGGTAAAGATGACACAGAACAACGCTAACGAAGTTCCCTTAATGTTTCAAGCACAGATTTCTGGAAGAGGACAAACTCAATATATCGGAGATACCACCAATATCAAACGCTGGGTTAAAGAATGGAAAGAAGGTGCAGAAAACCAATCTCCAGGATTCATATCTCAAGAAGATGATCAATTATTCCAGAAGAAAAAGTATCAAATTACCTGGCGAATTGTCTCCAATAGTGGACAAGACGAAGACATTATTCGTCCTGTAATTGCAGCCGGGGGGTTTCCTTATTATCCTAGTGCAAGTATGAAAGGTGCATTTTTACGTGCTTGTACTCCAGAACAAAAAAAACGCTATTGCGGAGGGAAGACTTCAGATAATCAAACTCAACCAGGTATCTTGCGCTTTCACGGTGCATATCCCCAAGATCATACTTGGAAGGAGACAGAATTAATAGATGTCATTCATCCTCAACAAGATTGGCAAGTAAAAGAGAGTAATCAAAGAAACAATTCCGCATTTCTACAAATATCTCTTTATCAACCTACTTTAGTTTTTGGCATTTCTAGCACTCTTGAATTAAAAGAAGATGAATGGAAGAGAATTTGGAGTCTTTGGGAAAAAGCCTTAGAAAAAGGTATTGGTTGTCGCGTTAGTGCAGGTTACGGTCAACCAGTGAAACATCCAGAAACTAAATTGGTGACTGTCGGGTTGTCTGGACATGGTTTAGCATCGAAGTTAATTGATGATGCTGGCGAATTTCGTCCCAATATGTTTAAAGCTGCATTACGCGGTCATACATTGCGATTATTTAGCGGTGTCACTGACGAGAAAACCGCTGAAGAATTAACCCGCGAACTTTGGGGAGGATTTACAGGCAATAATAGTGCAGTTGTTGGACTTTTAGGAATTGCTTTTAATCCAGTGGAATTAAATATGGATTCCTATAGATATAATCGTAATTCCATGCCTACTTATGAATTGACTGAAGGGGTATTAAATATTCTTTGCTTAGGTCAACTTGCGGGTGACGAAAGAGAAAAGCTAAAGAAACTAGCTGGACAGTTAATTAAGTTCTCCATGCTTTTAGGCGGTTTTGGTAGATCTTGGCGGCGAGTAGACCATCGTTTAATCTATGAAGATTATTTGCAAGGTAACAAAAAACCGATGATAGGTTGTCATTGGGAATTTTTAGAAACATTTAAGAATTTGTATATCCCAATCAATAAACTCAATAGCATCACTAACTTTTTAAACTTCCTTCATGAGAAATCAATTAAAGAGTGGGTAGAATTAAGAGGTAAAAAACTTAACTACAGACATAGTAACTGGCGTGAAGTGTGGCATCCAACAAAAGTAGAAGTTTGGGCACGTATTGCTGAAGATATTACGGATAGTGAAGCAATTCAATGGTTTCACGGTAATTATGCAGAAGGTGATTCGATTAAAGGCTCAGTTCTGACTGGAAAAATGGGTCAAATTGGTCGAATTTGGCATCGCATGTATCCACGTTATGTCAAACCTCAAGATGGCGATATTAGACGCAAGGGTCGAGAATTTGTGGAAATACTGACAATCTTCCCTGATAATTCTGATAAAACCTGTGACTTTTTAGATTTTTTAGAGACCGATAGCAACTTTACCCAAGTATGGAAACCAGAGGAAAAAGCATGAATATTTGGATTGTCACGACTGGTAACAGCGATGTTATCCTGAGAAATGATAAAAATTGGGTCAAGGAATTTTATCCTTTAGCAAAGGATGAACTAGATTGTAAAAAATTTTCTCAGCCTGACCCAATTGATAAAGATAACAAACAATTAGGATATACTGCGCCTGCTAGAGTTTTTGGTCAAGTTTATGGAAATCAAGCTGAATATTACAAATCAGATTTAGATTTTCCGCTTTTCAATACTTTTAGTAAATACTTTCAAGATAACAATATTGAATTAGATAAGATAATAATCCTTCTAACTAATCAAGAAAAGATTTTTTTTGAAAAAGAAGCAAGGTCTAAACAAAGCCCTTATTGGCAAGATACTCATACACTTAAACCAATTATCAAGTGGTATTTTCAGAAAAATAAAGCCTTTGAACTAGAACCAGATTTTCGAGAATTAGCACCAAACTCTGGTCATGGTTTAAGTCATTGGAATGAAACTTTATTGCTTGTTCAAGATGTCTTCAAGGAAATTCAACATAATTCAGAAGAAATGGGAACTGTATATGTCAGTCACCAAGCAGGTACACCAGCAATATCTTCTGCGGTTCAATTTGTTAGCTTGAATAAATTTCAAGACAAAGTTAAATTTATACTTAGTAACAAATATTATGATCTTGCAAATGAGCAAGAATCAAAAGTAGAAGAAGTTATATATCCGCAGGTGGCGAGAGATAATAATGCATCAAAACCGGAAGAAATTAATAATGTTAACTCTGGATATTGGCGTGATCTCCAAATCCAGAAAGTGAAGCCATTAATTACTAGTGGCTTTCCCGGCGCAGCACTAACAATGTTGAACGGTTTAGAACGAATTGATCAAAAAACTCTGAATTCACTTAAAGAAATGGTAGATTTCTTCAATCTCCATAGTGTTGAAAAAGATAACACTAAAGACTTTGAAGTTGCTAAAGCCAGTCAACGCATTATTGACAGTCTTGAGTTAATAGAATTTTTCTTTGAGCAAAATAATTATTTGCAAGGAATTTCTTTACTTGCGGCTGCACAAGAAACTTTTTTGAAGGTCGCCATTATTCATGAGACAGCTAAACTTACCACTCTATATCGTGGTGTAGCTATATCTGAATTAATTTCCTGGAAATCTCAAGGATTATTCTTAACGAATGATTATCAGCTCAAACAAAAACTCAATCTCACGGAAAACGAGGATTTAGAATATACCAAAAAAACAGTACTAAATTTACTTAAATTCCCGACTGGCAAACACAGTAATGGTAATAAGTTATACACACAAAAAAAAAGCGGCTTAGAATTTAATCGTTTTGGGATGCAGGAATGGTTATGTGAATTAAAAAGAGATTTTAAGCCCTGGGAACATTTGAGGGCATCTGACCTTCGTAACCAATTAATGCACAATTTGCGCGGGATGGAAGATGAGACCGTGATTAAATATTTATTAGACTCTTCAATTACAGCGCCGAGTAGTAATGTGAAGTCTACCTATATTAATCATGTTAAAGACCCTTTCTTAAAAGGTATTGAACTCTTAGAACTTCCATGCGAGTGTACTAAACTCCAAAAAGAACTAACAGCGATCGCAGATTCTCTATCATGAATTAGCAATACCTAAAATCAGAATTACTTGTAAGCAAATCACGTAAAGTTCAGGCTATAAAAGTATACATAATCTGATTTGTACCATTTATAGCTAAAGACAAAAATAACACTTGGCGACGGTTACGTTAATTTAAGATGATGCAAATAAGCGTTTACAAAAAAGCAGGAGTAAGTTGATATTCTGCCGAGTACAATTTTACGATATTATAGTATTATTAATTGAATAAGCCAGTAAAAAGTTAATAACAAGTGAATTTTAGGGTGGAGTAGTGAAACGCGACTCGATTTATTACCAGATTTTTAAGCGCTTTCCAGGGTTACTTTTTGAACTCGTCGATCGCCCTCTGGAACAAGGACAAAATTACCGATTTGAATCAATAGAAGTCAAAGAAACCGCTTTCCGTATTGACGGGGTATTTTTACCTCCAGAGGATGCAACACCGAAAACGGTCTTTTTCGCTGAAGTTTAATTCCAAGTGGACGAAAGCCTTTACCATCGGTTCTTTACAGAATCCATGATGTACTTGAACCGGAATCGGTTTCAGTATGACGACTGGTACTGTGTAGTAATTTTTCCCTCACGTAGTTTGGAACCAAGCGATCAAAGAACTCATCAGATTTTTCTCAATAGCGACCAAGTGCAGCGAATCTATTTAGATGAGTTAGGCACTACCAATATGCCAATCGGTATCAATTTGATGCAGTTGACCATAGCATCAAACGAAACGATGGCAGAGCAAGCCAAGCAATTAATCGAGCGGGTACAATTAGAAGAGACAAGCGCGATCGCAAAAACCGAGTTCGTTGACATCATTACCACCATTGCCGTTTATAAGTTCTCTAGTTTAAGTCGTGAAGAGGTATAAGCTATGTTGGGTCAGAGTTTGCAGCAAACCAGAGTTTATCAAGACGCTAAATCTGAGGGTATAGAGCTGGGTATCGAACAGGGTATAGAACTGGGTCGCGAAGAACAGAAAGCTAAAATAGCTAAAATGTTGAGAGTTACCGTACCTCTTCTACTCAGAACCGGGATGAGTATGGATGAGATTGCTCAACAGCTTGATGTTGATTTAGAATCTGTCCGCTTAGCTGTAGGGTAAAGTACGTCGTAGAATAGGGAAAAGCTATGTTGGATATAAGTTTAGAGCAAACCAGAGTTTACCAAGAAGCGAAAGCTGAAGGTTGGAAAGAAGGTCAGCGAGAACAGAAAGCTAAGATGTTGAAAGTCATCGTGCCTCTGTTACTAGAAAGAGGGATGAGTGTGGAGGAGATTGCTCAACAGCTTCCTGTTGATTTAGAATCTGTGCGCGAAGCTGTACCGCAAAGCGTGTAAAATTAATATTTTGCGTGGTCTATTTATTTCCGCTCCTGCACTACTACACACAGCACAAGTACTATGGCAAAGCAGAAGAAAAGCAATCTCCAGTGGATTAAAGAAACGCTAGACCTCAAGCCCGACCACAATTGGGAGTGTCCATCTGGCTATAAGATTTTTGTGTTAGGTCGGGGGGCTGTTCGCTTCCATGTTCCTCAGGATTGGGTTTTGGAACCTCAAGACAAATCGTTCAAGTTTATGGACAAACCAAAGCCTGATGATGATTGCTGTTTAGAAGTATCTTTCAATCACCTACCACCGGGCGACTGGAGTGAGTTTCCCCTAGAATCTATCTTGACGAAAGTAACGGAAGATGATAGCCGTGACGTTATTTCTAGAGGAGAAGTCGTTACTGCTAAGCGCCAAACTGCGCGGATTGTCTGGAGTGAGATCAAGTTTATGGATACTCAGGAAGCACCACGAGAAGCTTTTTCCCGGACATGTATTGGTTTAGGCTCGAATGTCCAGTCTTTGATTACGTTTGATTATTGGGCAGATCAAGCAGAAATGCTGATACCTATTTGGGATGAAGTTGTGCGATCGCTCACCCTAGGATTATATATCCGCGACCCCAGAACTGGTAAAGCTTTCCCTGACTAAGTTGATGTACTAAAAATTGTGATAATCTTAGCTCTTGACTTCGGTGGTACTAAGCTGGCGGCTGGAGTGGTAAATTCTGGTTACAGGCAGTGGGTTGATTATCAACGGCGTTTATCACCTGCTGATGGAGATGCTAGCACCGATTTGGAGAGCGTGCGATCGCTAATCCATTCCCTATTACAAGACACAAAACCGGCGGCGATTGGAGTGAGTTTTGGCGGGCCAGTGGATGCGATTACAGGTACTGTCCGCCTATCTCATCATGTCAAAGGTTGGGAAAATATGCCGCTGCGAGATTTGCTACAGGATGAATTTGGGGTTCCTGTGAGTGTAGATAATGATGCGAATGTAGCGGCTTTGGGTGAACACCGCTTTGGTGCCGGTCAGGGATACGATAGTTTGTTGTATATCACTGTGAGTACTGGTGTTGGTGGGGGCTGGATACTCAATAATCAGCCTTGGCGCGGTGCGGAAGGGATGGCGGGAGAAATTGGGCATATGGTTGTCGATCCGGCGGGACCTTTGTGTTTGTGTGGGAAACGCGGATGTGTGGAAAGGTTTGCTAGTGGTCCTTATATGGCGCAGAATGTGCGGGAGTTGTTGAAGGAACCGCATCGCAGAGGAGAGGTGTTGCGGGGTTTGGTGGGTGATGATTTGGAGTTGCTGACGGGACAGATGGTGAGTGAGGCGGCGTCACTTGGGGATGAGTTGGCGCTGGGGGTTTTACACCAGGCTGCTTGGGCGTTGGGGGTGGGTATTGGGAATGTGGCGAATCTGATTAATCCCGAGTTGTTTGTGTTGGGTGGTGGGGTGACTAAGGCGGGGGAGGGTTTTTGGAAAGTAGTGCAGCAAGTGGCGCGAGAGACGGCGTTACCGGAAGTCCATTTTAAGATTGTGCCAGCAGCACTGGGAGATGAGGCACCTTTATGGGGTGCAGTAGCATTGGCTGAAGACTTGCGGCTATAGTCTAAGAATTGTTGTCAACGGTGACGCCGGATAATTTACATGGTGAAATTGACATAATATGTGGTTGTGAATTTAGCCAAAGCGATTGCTTGTCACCTTGCCTGATACTGCCTGAAACACAAATACTTTAGGGGATACTTTGTCTTCTTTAAACGCTGTCTGTCCAGTTTATCAAAGTGCTGTGGTAATCATTCCGCCTGATGATGTTTTACCAGCTATCCAAGCAATCCGTCAGTGTTATGACACCCGGTTTTATCGTTGGATGCCACATATCAATTTAATCTACGGATTTCTACCAGAATCTTATTTTACAGACGCAGTAGAAATCATTACTCCCGCGCTAGCGCAAGTACAACCATTCACCGTCTCACTCACCGACTTTGATACTTTTCAACACGGCAAAAGTTCTACAGCTTGGTTACGTCCCGTCGCCCAGCCGGAAACAGCGCTACATGAATTACAAGAAGAACTACAAAGCCTGTTTCCTCAGTGCAATGAACAAAGTACTAAATCAGCGTCAGGTTTTACACCACATCTGAGTATTGGACAATTCTACAGTCCAGAAGAAGCTTTTACTAAGTTACCTGAATGGTATCCAGTTAGCTTTACTGTTGATTCTGTAGCCTTGATTAGTCGTCAAGGTAATGAACCTTTTGAGGTTAAATATCTTATGCGTTTGGGAGGAGAAGAGGTTAGTTATCAAGAGGTTAAATCGTAGATTTTCATTATGAATAATCATGTTTAAATTATCAAAATTAAAGTGATATTACTTCTTTAAATGGTACTATTTAAAAAGCAATTAATGCGGATAGAGAGTTATGAGCGAACTAAATGCAGAAACATACGGTGAATTGTTTGTTGCGGTGAAGCAACGTATTCGGGCTGCACAGTATGAAGCGTTGAAGGCTGTTAATAAAGAATTAATTGCTTTATATTGGGATATTGGACGGTTAATTATCAGCCGTCAAGAGGGTGAAACTTGGGGAAAAGCAGTTGTAAAAACCCTTTCGGAGGACTTACAAGCTGAATTTCCTGGTATTCAAGGTTTTTCCAGTGCTAATCTTTGGCGGATGAAGCTTTTCTATGAGACTTATACCGAAAATGAAAAACTCGCACCAATGGTGCGAGAAATTGGTTGGAGTCATAATTTAGCTATTATGGAGAAATGTAAAGACAACTTAGAACGAGAATTTTATATTCGCGCAACACGTAAGTTTGGCTGGACAAAGAATGTTTTAATTCATCAGATTGAAAATCAAAGTTATGAAAAAACGTTATTAAATCAAACTAATTTTGACCAAACAGTTTCCGAGGATATCCGCAATCAACTGAAGTTAGCCGTTAAAGATGAATATACTTTCGACTTTTTAGAACTAGCTGATGAATATGGTGAACGTCAGTTAGAGAAGGCAATTCTCGCAAAGATTGAGCCATTTTTGCTGGAAATGGGAGGTATGTTTACATTTATCGGTAGTCAGTATCGCTTAGAAATTAGCGACCAAGAATATTTGATTGATTTGTTGTTATTTCATCGCCGTTTGAAATGTTTAGTAGCAATTGAGCTAAAGATCGGCAAATTCATACCTGAATATGTTGGTAAAATGCAGTTTTATTTAGCGGCGTTGGATGACAAAGTCAGGTTAGAGGGCGAAAACACCTCGGTTGGGATTATTCTCTGTAAATCAAAAGATAAGACAATTGTGGAATACGCGCTGAGAGAGTCTAATAAGCCTATTGGAGTAGCAACTTATCAAATATTTTCCGCATTACCGCAGGAGTTACAAAATCAACTTCCGACACCGGAACAAATAGCCACATTATTGGCAGAGTTTTAAGGTTTTTACTATCTGCGTAGCCGTTCATTGAAAATGCTACATTCAATTGTCTTAAAGTACATTAAATTTAATCCGTCGTCGTACTCTAATTTTAAATTTTGACCATATTCGTCTCTTTTACCCAACTGAATATTCCATTTCCCAGTTTTATCTAGATATACATTGTCCCAACGAATTGCACCCATATATCCATAGGTACCTTTGGATGTGGTTACAGGTAGCTGACCGGGTGGAGATTTGAGGTCAAAAGAGAGTTGATCGTATTCTAACCAATTATTGTTCACGCGCCAACCAACGCGATCGCTAAATTTTACATAGTCGTATTTTGCTTCTTTCCAAATCCGCTGCTGGGTGCTAAAACCAAATTTACCATCGCTGTACTTCACCCATAGCTGGTCGATAGTGCGTAAATCAGCACAGGGAAATTGTTCTAAACTTTTGAGGTCGATCCACTCGTCTTTCTGACGATGAGCGATTAGAAGCATCACTCTTTTGGTTTCAATATCCGCTGCTTTGAAATTTCCCGATTTTAACAGGTTTTCCAGTTGGCTGTAATCGAACCCTACTGCTGATTCTAAAACAACAGGCGCAGGTTGGTCTTTAGCTCGGCAGGAATAAGACTTAGATCCCAGAAAGCATTTGATATCTGGGCTGGCAATTTTTGTCAAGATGATTACAAATATGACGCAAAAACTTGTAAGAGCAATTTTATCTCCTTGAGACCAGCCACTTTTACTCATATTCCCGAAGTGTAATGTATATAAAAATACAAGAACGAAAGAGGATTTCCTAATATTTTAGATGCAATTCTACTTCTTTGAGAATGATGCATTAGTCCGAAATATTACCCAAGTTTTATCTAGTTGCTAAAAAATATTTGTAGATGAATTCGTAGCATACCTCTTTTTAGGACGTACTAAGTCAGCGTAGCGTAGCGTCAGGGAGTGCCACATCGCGCGGATCTGCCTAAAACAACAGTAATCAACAATTTTAACTTGTTCGTCAACATTTTCTGGCATCTCACCATTTTTGTAGTATAATTGTAATACAAATGACTGCTTATCCAGCGATGAAGCACGATCACTAGTCACACCAAAATTAAAAAACGGTACAATTTTATGATTCCCCGAACACGCATCCGCAATATCGGTATCTCTGCCCACATCGACTCTGGTAAAACTACGCTTTCAGAGCGAATTCTTTACTACACTGGCAGAATCCATAACATTGAGGAAGTGCGGGGTGGTGGCAAAGGTGCCACGATGGACTTTATGCCATTAGAAATAGAAAAAGGCATCACTATCACCTCAGCCGCCACAACCTGCGAATGGCATGATACCCAGATTAACCTCATTGATACACCAGGACACGTAGATTTCACGATTGAAGTTGAGCGGGCGTTACGGGTGCTGGATGGGGCGGTTATGGTGCTGTGCGCTGTTGCTGGCGTCCAGTCTCAGTCAATCACAGTGGATCGGCAGATGAAACGATACCGAGTACCACGGCTTGCATTCATTAATAAGATGGATCGCGCTGGGGCAAATCCGTTTCGCGTTGTGGCTGCACTGCGGGAGAGACTAGGGCTGAATGCGGTGTTGCTTCAATATCCAATTGGTAGTGAAGACCAGTTCCAAGGAGTTATTGACTTAGTGGAGATGACCGCTCACTATTTTGCTGGTGAGAAAGGTGAAAACCGCATCACACAGCCAATTCCTGAATCTTTGCACAGTGAAGCAGAAACGGCACGAGAAAAGCTATTGGATCACCTGTCGCTGTTCTCACTCCCGATGATGCAACTGCTGCTGGATGGTGAAGTTGTGCCTCAATCATTGATTTGGGACACGATTCGCGCCGCTACCTTGAGTCTGGAATTAACTCCTGTATTGTTGGGTTCGGCTTTTAAAAATAAAGGTGTGCAAAATCTCCTGGATGCGATCGCTCTTTATCTTCCCTCGCCAGCAGATCGAGAAATCGTCACAGCAACAGATATTGCGACTGCAAATACAGTCAATATTGATGCCAATGTCGATGATCCGTTAGTTGCCTTGGCGTTTAAGCTGTCGGTGGAATCCTTCGGACAGCTAACTTATACCCGCATCTACGCAGGTACACTTAAGCCTGGTGATACCTTGCATAACAGTCGCACAGGCGATAGGGTGCAAATCGGTCGTCTACTGCGAATGCACGCTGACAAGCGAGAGGATGTCAAAATTGCCGTTGCTGGGGATATTGTTGCCTTGTTAGGTATCAACTGCGCCAGTGGTGACACATTTTGTAGTGGTGAACTGGTTTCTCTAGAACAAATGTTTGTCCCGGAACCAGTAATTACACTCGCGATTACACCGAAAAAACAAGATGATAGCGATAGCTTGTCGAAAGCACTCAACCGCTTCCGCCGAGAAGATCCGACTTTCCGAGTCAGCCTCGATCCGGAATCTAACGAAACCTTGATTTCCGGGATGGGTGAACTCCATCTAGAAATCTACATCGAGCGGATTAAGCGAGAATACAATGCGGAAGTTTTCGTTGGCAAACCGGCGGTTGCTTATCGGGAAACTATATCTGAGTCAGCAACATTTGACTACCGCTTGAAAAAGCAATCTGGTGGATCTGGTCAGTTTGCTCATGTAACTGGTCGCATCACTCCTTGTGACGAACCTTTTATCTTTGAGAATCGGGTAGTCGGCGGGTCAATTCCCAAAGAATATATCCCCGCTTGTGAAAAAGGTTTCCGTGAGGCGATGACTAGTGGACTATTGGAAGGTTATCCGGTGACAGGGGTTAAGGTATCGCTGGAAGGCGGATCGTTCCACACCGTTGATTCGTCGGAAATGGCGTTCCGGTCGGCGGCGCGTCAGGCTTTTGAGCAAGCTTTTACTCAGGCACATCCGCAAATCCTCGAACCAATTATGCTTGTAGAAGTGGAAACACCGAATGAGTATCTGGGAAGGGTACAGGGAGATCTTTCTTCCCGACGCGGGTTATTGTTGGGTTCGCAGACTCTGCAAGGGTATTCGGTGATTCAGGCTGAAGTACCTTTAGCAAAGATGTTTGGATATTCTACTGTGTTGCGATCAATTACCGCTGGTATGGCAACTTTCTCGATGGAGTTTGCTTGCTATCGACAGTCGGTTTGATTACCTCACGCAAAGTCGCAAATGAACTAATTAAACTTTGCGTCTTTGCGTGTTTAACTATACTGGAATTGGTAAAAGCTGTTTTGTTACAGAGATAGCTTCAACAACAGTGGCTTCTATTGTTTTTTCTTCCATGAGTGCTTCTTCGGAATAAGCTGCTATTTTTGCCTGCGACGCCTTGAAAGCAGAAAGTGAATCTGTTGGAGTTATCCATCCTTTTGCTTTAGCTTCATAAAATTCACAAGCTGCATATCCAACTACTGAAAACATAATTACATTAGTAGCTGAAGGAATTACTAGGTTTGGAGTCGAACCTTTCAATAATTCTCCAAAAACATTTTCCATACGGGAAAAAGCCAGACTTAAAATCTTTAGATAAATTCCCTCTATAAATTCATCAAATCCATAGGAAACACCTACTTGATAAATCATTTCTACAAGTAGTCCTTGAATGTCTAGGAATTTAACAACTATTAAATCAGCCACAATACCCATTAAAGGAATACCAGATGCAACTAGTGGTAATAAGCCTATAACTGTACCATAAATTGTCTTTTCAGAAATTATACGTCCGGCAATCTGACGGTCTGTTTCATACGGGTAATCTATTTTCAGTTTCTCTATCACAGCCTTAGATTTAGAGTAGTGTAAACGTTCCCCTCTAATAGCATCAATTATCCGATATCGCCAATACCGACTCCATAACTCATTTAATGTTTGTTCAATATAAACGATTAATTCAACTGATCCTTGAATTGTTTCTTTAAGCCACTCATGGGCTAGTTGACTATATTCAGATGCCGTACTAAGAGCAGTTAGGGTAACTTCACTAACTAATTTAATTGAATCACTAGTATCTTTCAAAGACTTGACTAATGTTGCAATGTCTGAACTAGCTTTATTTTTTATTGTCAAATGAGCATCAGCAACAAACTTTTCTAAAGCATGTATATTTTTTGCTGCTTCGTGTTTTACTTCTGTCTCAACAGCAATGTCTAACTTAGAATCTTTTTTTTCTGTCTCTGAATAAATGTCTTGTTTTTCCTGAGGTTCTGATTTAGGCTGATCGGGGTTAATATATCCTTTTGCCTCCTTCTTAGCCACTACTGTTGGATAAACTCCATTTAGTGCTGAATCCGGCACCCATTTCCCGATTTGTTCGCCTTTCATTTGGAAACAGACTCGGTAACGATCTACCTGTGTAGACACAGCAATAACTTTTCCGCTCTTTTTTTCGCCATTTAAATAGCAAGTTGTTTGTTGAAATAAATCATCTGCTTTCATTGATAATTAACCTTGGATGTCAATAAAAAATTAGGCTAATTAAGTAAATTTACGTTATGCAATGAAGATTTACTTTTACTGCCTAATTAGTTGTATTCCACCCCAATTGCGATCGTCAAGTAATGCTCAACCTAAACTAAAATGTATTACTACCTGCCTCGCAGTAATCGATCGTACTCGGCGTGTGTCCCAATCCAAAACCAGGCTATGTCCTCTCCATCTTCTACTGCCACTGCGCGATAATGTAGTCCAACCCGCACTGACCAAAACTGAGCAACCTTCTTGAAGTGTAGTGATGGGTGCCAAGAATCTTGCTTGAGTAAAACGTAGCATCGGTCTGCAAGTTCCTGAATGTCACTCGGCAATTGTCGGTAATGATGCCAGAAATCAGGAGTTGCGCGGTGTCTCACAAGTCAGTACAATTTCCTTCACGCAGATGTTTTAAAGCTTTTTCTGCCAACCCTTCAAGCCGACCTGACGCTATATCGTCTTCAAATTTTCGCTCCCAGATTTCTGCATCGAACTCTGCAAACCAGATTCGGAAAGCAGCAAGTTCCTCTGTGGATAATTGACTAACAGCACGTTCAATTTCTTTCAAGTTACTCATACTGGTAGGGGAACCAATTTATTTGTATGACTTTTCCTAATTATACCGCTCGAAGATTCTTAAGTAGGTGGGTAGAGGAAAACCTAGCTATATAAACTTTGTATTAGTTAGTAGTTACGCCACTATCACGGGAAGCTTCGCGCAGTTCTCGCATCGGATTTAGAGCGCTAAAGCGCAACTACGAACCTTAATTTATTTCGGGAGCATCTCACTTTTGCAACCAACACCCTTAAGGGTGTGGCTAAACGAATAAAGCCTGCCAACGCAAAGGCTATACATATATAAATTAGCCTTTGCGTTGGCAGGCTTTGTTCGTTTAGCTCCAGGCTTTAGCCTGAGATTGAATTTGCAAAACTGAGATGCTCCCTTTATTTCTGCCAGAACAAAAAAAAGACGCTACTACGAGCGTCCTAAAAAATTAATTAAACTCTACTAGAAGCGAGAATCTGCAATCTTCTTGTCTGTAGAAATGCGGAACCCGAAGTTATTAGTGTGCCCACAGAATCAATCTTGTTTCATAGGGACTAGAGAGATGTTTGTGTTTTGGTAACACGCGCAGAGATAAACCTTGCAAACCAGAGGTGGTGTAAGTGATATTACCTGTATAAACCTTGCTAGATTTATCTTCACCTTGGTAATCCATGACGACAGGAATGCCGTGAGCAATTTCGCCGTTGGCATCAATCGTTCCTTGGTACAATTCTACTTGCACGTCATCTGGAGTTAAAGCCGCCAAATTAATACGGGCTTTGACTGGCATAGTTTGGTTGACTTGGATATCGGCTGGCTCAGAGATATCAATATCAGCGATTTTGATATTAAACCAGTTAGCATTCAGCTTTTCTTTCCAATCAGCTAACTCTTTAGCGGGTGCATAATGATCGTTTGTGAGGATGTGGTAGCGATCGCTAGCTGGAAAATAAGCGCGTTCTGCGTACTCACGTACCATCCGGGCGGTATTAAAGAAAGGACAATTCAAGCGAATTGCATCTTTCATCTTCGCCACCCAGCGCCGAGGTAGCCCATCTTCATCCCTGTCGTAAAACATGGGGACGACGTCTTTTTCCAACAAGTCGTACAGCGCATTCGCTTCTACGTGGTCTTGGTATTCCGGATCGTCGTAATCTTCACCATGTCCAATCGCCCAGCCAGTGCGGACATAATCAGCTTCATCCCACCAACCATCAAGGACGCTGAGATTAGGTAAGCCATTCATTGCGGCTTTCATCCCGCTGGTACCTGAAGCTTCTCGTGGACGACGCGGCGTGTTTAACCACACATCACAACCAGCTACTAATAACCGGGCGACGTGAATGTCGTAATTAGGAACAAACACGATCTGCTTTTCAAAGCCGTGTTCTTGAATAAAGTGATTGATCTCGCGGATCAGTTCTTTACCAGGAGTATCCTTAGGATGGGCTTTCCCAGCGATCACAAATTGGACTTTGGCATCTGGATTCGCAGTTAAGATGCGCGTAATCCGGTTTAAATCGCGCATCCATAAAGTTGCTCGCTTGTAAGTAGCAAAACGACGAGCAAAGCCAATCGTAAACACTTGGGGATCGAGAACTTCTCTGGTTTGAGCAATTTTACCAGGTGTCGCCCCGCGATCTTGGAGATGTTTTACCAAATGGTCGCGAACATACATCACCATGTCCAAACGACAACGCTGGTGATTGCGCCACAATTCTTCATCAGGAATTGCCGCCATTCGGTCCCATAATGGGCTTTCTGGGGGGACAGAAGACCAATTTGGTCCTAAATAGCGGTCATATAACTCTTGAGTGGATTTAGAAACACAACTCCGAGCATGAACGCCGTTGGTGATGGCAGTAATTGGCACTTCTGGAATCGGTACATTTGCCCACAAATCGTGGAACATTTTCCGTGATACCACACCGTGTAACTGGGCAACACCATTACTAAAAGTTGCCGTTTTTAAGGCGAGAACCGCCATACTGAAAGGCGCTTTGGCATCACTTGGATTCTCACGCCCTAAACCTAGAAGTTCTTCTTTTGGTATACCCAATTCTTGGGCATAGTGTCCCAGATAATACAGCATTTTATCGGGATCAAACAAGTCAATTCCGGCGGGTACCGGGGTGTGAGTCGTGAAGATATTACTCGACATCACCACTTGTTTGGCTTGGGCAAAGGTTAAATTCTTCTCTTGAATCAATAAGCGAATGCGTTCGAGAGCGGAAAATGCTGCGTGACCTTCGTTCATGTGATACGCAGTCACTTTGCGTCCTAAGGCTTTCAGCATCTGCACGCCACCGATCCCCAGCATCATTTCCTGGTGGATTCGCATGTCGATGTCGCCACCGTACAATTGATCGGTGATGTTGTGGTCGTACTCGTTGTTAGGTTCAATATTGGTATCGAGCATGTACAGAGGAACTGTTCCTACTTGTACCCGCCAAACTCGTGCGTAAACAGTACGTCCTGGGTAAGCTACCTCAATCCGCATTTCTGAACCATCGCTATTGCGCTCAAGGTGCAATGGCATGTTATGGAAGTCATTGGTCAGATAGCGTTCTTGCTGCCAACCGTCGGCATTCAGATACTGAGCAAAGTAACCTTGTTGATACAGTAAGCCCACGCCAACCAGAGGTAAACCTAAATCACTCGCGGATTTCAAGTGATCGCCTGCAAGCACACCTAAGCCGCCTGAGTATATAGGTAAGCAATCTACAAGTCCAAACTCAGCGGAGAAGTAAGCGTAGCATTCTTTAGTGTCGGTGGCGCTTGATGGCAGAGTGCGGTTTTTCTGATACCAGGTGCGTTCTTTGAGGTAGTCTTCTAACTGACGGGCGGCGCGGTCCATTTGCGCCAGGAAGCCTTCGTCTTCGACTACTTCTTGCAACCGGGCTTGACTGATCGTTCCCAGCATCAGTACTGGGTTGTGATGGCTTGACTCCCATAAATCTTGGTCAAGCCGACAAAATAAGTCTTTGCTTTCGACGTTCCAGTCCCAATGGAGGTTGTAGGCCAACTTCCGTAGTGGTTCAAGTCGTGATGGCAATGAGGGGGAAACGTTGAATGTACGAATTGGCTGCATAATATGCCGCAGAACTCCAAGTCTAGCTGCTATCGCTATTGTTCACCCTTACGGGCAATAATTGCCAATTCTTTATAGTCTTATCGTGAAGAACTGCTGATATTGTAAAGTTTTGTTACAATTCAGTGAAAAGAAGAAAAACACAGTTGGTGGGAAGAGAGAAGGGTGAGCAGCTACGGAAAGATCGCTTTCAAGTATGGCTTCTAGAATAAAAGTACCCCCACGCGAAAAACATTGTAGAAATTGATGAATGTACCTTTAACTTCCGACCTCGAACAATTCCTCCAAAGCCAAGTAGAAAGCGGTAAATATACATCGCGGGAAGATGTAATTATTGCAGCAATTAAGATTTTGCTAAAACAAGAAAGTGTTGAAAAGGCTTCCGTGGCGAAAACACCTGAAGAATTAGGCTGGCCAAGTGGTTTTTTTGAGCAAACTGCTGGTTGTCTGCAAGACGATCCCAAGAGTGAGATATCCCCAAGGTGAATATGAACAACGGGAGACATTAGCTTGATTTACTTATTGGAATAATTTAATACTTATCACACACAATACTCGTGAATTCAGCCGAGTCAATGGGTTACAGCTTGAGGATTGGGAAATTTTGACTTGATTCAATCGCACAAAAGGATTTTGGAATTTGAGCGATTACTTTCAAGTTAACCTTGAACATTGGTTTGGTGATCCCAAAGAATTTCTGTAACTGTGGTAATTCCAGCTTTGAGATGGCGGCGCAAACTACCAATGGAAATATCCAGGATTTCCGCTGCTTGTTCTTGGGATTTAGCTGGGCGCAAATAGGTGTGGACTAGCGCTTGGTAAAACTTGGTTTCGCGGTGCGATCGCTGTAATAATTCTACTGTCTGTTGTAATAGAGTTTGGAATGCAGTCAAGCGATCGCGCTCAGAATAATGATGTGCTACGAGGCGCGAATTTAGCAGCGGATTTTGACTCAGCGCATCTTCATGGGAAAAATCTCGCAGGGCTTGCTTGACGGCAATGGTGAACTCAGATTTACTGAAGGATAGATAGTTTGGACTAGGTTGCCCAGTTAGCAGCCATTCTGGCGGTTCCACCAACCACTCCGACAAAGGACAGGAACGGAAATTGTGAACATACATGCCATAGTCTCGTCCAGATACAGTAAAATCGGCATCAGTCAACCGTGACATGTGGTGATGGAATTGTTGCCACTCGCCTGTAGCAACAGCCATAAAAACGAAAGCTAAGCCAGAAGTTGTTACGTAATGCCGAAAGGCGTGCATAAATAGTTGGCTTTGTACCAGTGAAATTTGTTGATAAGTATCCGCCGCCATCCAAAAGCGACAGAAAACGACTTTTTCTTTAGGTAATAATTCTGGCTGGTATTGTAAGTAATTCCACACAGCACTTGTTGCTGGGTCAACTTGCAAATCAGCTAAATTCTGTGCCTGTATATCTAACAACATCATAAAACCGATCGGATTGCCACTATCAGTACGACGCACAACTGTGATTCCGTGGGGTTGTCGCGCCAACCAGTACCCAAATAATTGTGCCTCCGCTTCTCCCTGATGATTCGCTACCATTGCCGCCAGTGAGGAAAAATCGCTAGCGTGGAGAGTGTCAATTAATATACTTTGTGACTGGTTATTAAATGGCGATAGTTGAGTTGCAAACAAATAATCATCCACAGCAGATTGTTGTTGTTGACCTTGAGTTTGGATGATGCGTTGAATTGAGTAATCCCGAACTCGGTGGCGCACAGAATTGTTCAGATTCAAAGTACATGCAAAGAGTGCCTCTCGCACCAAGTCATGGGGAAACAAACCCAGAGGACTAGATTTAATAAATGATAATTTTTGTAACCAGTTGTATAACTCACTGACACCAGCGATCCCGAAAGCGCAAAGTAATTTTTTTGTCGTAACATGAGCTACAGCACAAATAGCTAATGCCATGCGAAGAGATCCGGGTATTTGGCAGATAAATTGTTCGACAAGTACCGGAATTTCTGCTGATGGCACAATCTGATGCGACTGGGTGAACACATCAGCGACTAGAGATAATGTTAAAGGATGACCTTGCGTGAAATTAAATACGCGATCGCATTCATCTAGAGGAATCTGGTGATATTGGAGGTAAGTCCGACTTTCTTCCAGACTAAAATTATTCAACTCCAGAATATAACTTAAAGGTTGCCCGACACGAGCCGCACCTCTAACTACCGTAGGTAGTGTCTCACTTGCCAACACGATCACGGTATTCTCTGGTAACTGCGACCAGAATTCCTCTAACCAGTTAGCGAAAGGAGTTAACCGTTCATAGTTATCAATCAAAATCACATAATCTGTATTTTGGCAAGAAATTAGCTCACCGAGATCTTCCTCTCCCAGGGACGCCGTCGCCTGTAAAACACGCAGAAAGGATGCGGGATTAGGCTCAGCAAGATTACGGGTGTCAATATAAATGGAGGGAATATTTAGTTGCTGACAAATAATCGTAAATTCATTTAATAAGCAAGTCTTTCCGATACCACTAGCACCAGAAATATAAATCTGTGGCGGTACACGAAATTCAAAAGCTAATACTGACTGGAATAAAGCTGTTTCTATCGTGCGTCCCACAAATTCCTGTCGCGACGATGTCCTTGCGCGATCGCCTAGCTGTTTTTCGGACATGAGTATTTGTACTTAACTTATATGATTAATTTATTCGGTTATCATCCTATAAGTACCATGCTTTATTTAAGTATAATTTAACACTAGGCTAAAAAATAGCTTCGCTCCCAAAATTTATACTTTGTATTAGTTCCTTGGAAACATGTGCTACAAGTCAGCGTCAACAAAGGTGATAGTCTCAACAAGGCAATGCCAAAAAGGGATCAAGATTTGGGTAATATAAGGAAACCGATCCAGAAATCGCTATGCTAGATCGTTTTTCATAACTCTTTGGAGATATTCCTATGCTGACCCTAAAAATCGTTGTTTATGTCGTTGTTGGTTTATTCGTGAGTATCTTCGTTTTCGGGTTCTTGTCTAACGACCCATCTCGGAACCCCGGACGCCGCGATCTAGGCGAATAAGCAACAACTAATTTATCCGCAACTGCACTCTTCAGTTTTCAACTGAGTGCAGAAGGGGAAAGCCGGGAGTGATCTTCCGGCTAGCAATGGGCTGTCTATTCGCTTCGTTTCACTGAAATATGCTGCACTCAGTTACGCCGCCATCCCCGCCTCCCATTGTCCGGTCCTCAAAGCCGAAAAATTCCCTTTCGGCTAAATTGATAGCCGCCACTCCGCCATCCCCAGAAAGATTGCCTCCTGAGACTTCGTCACCCACGAATACCGCCCTAGGTAAACCCTTAGAGATAAGTTATCCCCAACAACAGCCACCAGAGATTAATTCTCCCAATCAGCCGATATCCCAATTCAACCCAGCACCCGTAAACACTGATAACCCACCACAACAAATATTTCAGCCTCAACCCATAGTCCCCTCCCCCTCCCCCCCCATCTCCCCCGCCCCCTTCTCCCCCCCTCCCCCCCTCTCCCCGTCCCCCTCTCCCCCCGAATCCCCCGCCTCGACCACAATCAAGATTCAACAACCAGCAGGGAAAACCCCCAATTCTGGCGTGGTGAGAGAGAGACTCGTGCAAATAACTTCTGACCGCCAGATTTACGATGAAAAACGTCAGATTGTGACAGCGGAAGGACATGTTGTCCTGAAATTTGATAATGCGATCGTGAATGCCGATAGCTTGCAAGTTAGTTTAGACAACTTGATTGCTGTTGGTGACGGAAATGTCGCTTTAACACGCGGGGATCAGTTATTGCGTGGACAACGCTTTACTTATAACTTTGTTCAGGATACGGGAAACCTTCAAAATGGTCGGGGAGATATTTTCCTCCCTACAGCCTCCAATGACTTAAGCTTTGTACAGAATGATATCTCCGGTGCTGGAGTACCAAGACAATCAATCAGCGAAAGACTACAAAACAATCAACCACTGCAAAACGTTAGTAGCCCTGGAGGAATTAACGTCACTGTTGGTGGAGCGCGAAATGTCAGCAATATTGTCAGACCTCCTCAGGGTGGTACAATTCGGCGATTGCGTTTTGAAGCTGACCAAATTGATTTTAATCCGCGCGGTTGGCAAGCGAGGAATGTCCGAATCACCAATGACCCCTTCTCACCACCAGAATTGGTATTGCGGGCAGATAAAGTCACTTTGAGACAAGAAACACCATATCGACAAGTCATCAAAACCCAGCGGCAGCGTTTAGTATTTAATAAAATAGTCACCTTACCAATACCCAAAGACCAACAAACCATCGATAGCAGCCAACGGGAAGTAAATCCCGGACTAGCATCCTTGGGTTATGATGGGACACAACGTGGTGGTCTGTATATTGAGCGCGGTTTTCGACCAATTGATACAGAAAAGGTACGTTTGAGTGTCACACCTCAGTTTTTCGTCCAAAAAGCGATTCAAAATGGGAGTCTAAATATTTTCGATCCGGCGCTGTTTGGAGTCAGAAGCAAACTAGCGGCGAATTTAGGACCGAGAACCAGTGTTCGAGGTGAAGCAGTTTTAACCAGTCTGGATTTAGGGACGATAGAGTCCAATTTGCGGGCAAGTTTACGGTTGCAGCAAAGTCTTGGCGATATCCAACGTCCGCATATCTTGAATTTAGAATATAGTTATCGCGATCGCTTGTACAATGGCAGTCTTGGTTTTCAAGATATTCAAAGCAGTATCGGTGGAGTGCTGATTTCGCCAAATATTCCGCTGGGGAAAACAGGTATAAATTTAAGCTATCAAGCTGGCGCACAATATATTAAAGCCAATACCGACCGCCAAGATTTACTCGCCCCAGTCCGCCCTAACGATCGCATTTCTCTCGGACGCCTCCAAGCCAGCGCCTCCCTGAGTAAAGGCTTTTTGTTATGGCAAGGTAAACCATTACCCGCAACTGCGACTGAGGGATTGCGATATACGCCTAACCCGATAGTTCCTTTCTTACGGTCATATGGCATTGTCACCGGCACTACTGGTTATTACACTAGTGGTGATAATCAAACTACTTTGACTGGGACAATTGGCTTAGAGGGGCAATTTGGTCATGATTCTAAACCATTGCTCGACTACACGGCTTTTAATCTGAGTTATTCACAAGGCTTTAATAGTGGGTTGTCACCCTTTTTATTCGATCGCAACGTCGATACGCGCGTATTGAATGCCGGAATATCACAACAAATTTATGGCCCTTGGCGTTTAGGTTATCAAACATCCATTAACTTGGATACAGGTAAACAAAGCAGCGCTGACTACTTGCTCGAATACAGTCGCCGAACTTATGGCATTACTTTACGTTACAATCCGGTGCTGCAATTAGGTGCTTTGAGTTTCCGTCTCAGCGACTTTAACTGGCTTGGCGGTACCGATCCTTTCTCGGAACGGACTGAAGTTCAGCCGGTAATTAATGGTGTGCGACAACGTAATTAGTTCAATTCGCAATTCGCAATTCGCAATTCGCAATTTCCAATATAGTACGCAATTGTGAATTGTTCGGGCACTCATTTTCCTCGGACAAAATGCTGTATTGATTGCCAAATCTTGACAAACATCTCCTCTAGCCAAAGCATTAAGCGATCAAGCCATGCAAGTATTTGTTCTAACGGGTGTCGTTTATAACCGATTGTTTGGGCTGTAGTTTCAATCCAGTCTGGCGTGTGGGCGATTCCTGTGGGTTGGGTTTTTGGTGCGGAAATTTCGCCTGTTTGAGTTGCATCTACTAGTGAAATACTTGATTCTTCAGTAATAAAGGATACTAAGGTTGCTGTAGTTCTGCGGATGCGGGCGAGGAAATGAGTTGATTTTTGCCGTAGTGCTAATTCCGAGGGCGATAGCGAAGCGCTGCCGCCTGAAGGGGCGGATCGCAAAGCAATTTTGTTAGTCAACCACTGGATTAAATTCGGGAGAGAATATTTGGCTTGACCTGCGGGAAGCTCAATTAATTGTTGGTCGGCTGTAGGTGCTTCTACTTTCGGTTCGCCAAATAAATCGTCATTACCAAGCCAAGGATCGGTGATGAGATTTGGAAATTGTGAAGATTTGTTAATTTCGGATAATTTTGGTGTTGTTGGGGAAATCTGGCGATCGCGATTGCCAAAAAAGTAACCAATTGCTGCCCAAATTAAAGCGGGAATTTTTAGCTGACTCATCGTTTCATCAGCGGCAATATTGGTGCTACTAGCTGGCGGCAGGTCATCAGCGGCAACAGTAGTAACTGGCGGCACGCCATATAAAAATAAGTTTAATTGAGTTTTAACAACTTTTATGATTTCCCAACTGCGTTCTTGGAGCGTCGCCGTCATCCCTACAGGTGGTACGGCTGTTTCAATTTCCGCAATAATTTTATCTAAAAGTACAATAGCCCGGTCAGCTGCTGGGAATGCGGGTATAGTTTGGTCAGCTGCTGGGAATGCAGATGCTGTTTGCTCCTCGGCGCTTAAGCTATTTTTATTCGTATATAATCGCCAGAAATGCCAATATCTTGCAACTTCTAGAAGTATCTGCTCTTCTATTTGTTGTTGTTGGTCAGGTGTCAAAACATCCTGAATTTCGTTCTCGGCTGTGACTAGTACTACTGTGCGGGTTGCTAGCTGGGTAGCAATAGCGCGGATAGAAGGAAGGGGCAATTCGCAATTCGCAATTCGCAATTCGCAATTTTTAGTAGCTATCTGGTTCTGGTTGTGAAAGAAGCTACCAGGTTTCTTGGTGGGAGTTGTGACTGCTTCGAGGATGCGTTGAATCGGTGTGTCAACATTAGGGGGTGATTGGTAGTCTTCGTCGCTGGCGGGGAATAGTGTCGATTGACGGACTCCACCAGATATTTGTTTACCGACATCCATTGACTGAAACAACGCGTAAACTGGGTAAAGAAGTGCTTCGACACTCCACTTCGTTGTGACTTTTAAATGGCGGAAGGCTTGTTCACATTTTTCTACCACCTGCCGCGATTGCCGGTGGAAAAAGTTGAACAGTCTGCTTCGATAACGACCAGAACCAGATGACATGGCGTTTTTATAGTGGCAGCGGTAGATATTTAATCATAACGAACCTCAGTCAATGCCACGATTTTAACTAAAAATATGACATCCCAACTATCAGCCATGAATACAAATTCAATTTTAGACGCGATAGCACGGCTACGTAATTGTACCACTGTAAACATTTTGTCGCAGTGGCGATTTAGTGCAGACGACCTCAGTATTGCCGAAGTGATGAATCATGACTTTGAGCAGATGGTGCAACTCAATGCGAAAGAGCATGTTGCTTGGGCGGGTGGACGACAAGTATTATGGCTAGTCCAACGATTGGTAATTCCTCATCATCTTCAAGGATACCCAATCGCTGGTTTATCGTTACGACTTGCCTTAAATTGGTGGGCAGATGCGGCTGAGATTTTTGTTAACGGTGAGTTAGTCCAAGCCGGAGATTTATTTGATGCTGCGCCGAGGGTATTAGTTCATCCAGCGGTAGTCCCAGGCGCGGAATTTGTGCTGGCTTTACGATTGGTCAGTCCAGGTCATTGTGATGGTGCTTTAGTGCGATCGCTCTTAGTTTACGAAGCAACCTCCGGCTTAGATCCCGGTTTTGTCGCGGATGAAATAGCGATATTGCAAAACTACTTAGAAGCTTTTGCACCAGAAAAACTACCCCTCCTCGCCACTGCGGTAGCAGAAATCACCAGCACCAATGAACAATTATCAAAATTCCACAACCAACTACACACACTTTTCCCGTCACCCCCCATTCTCTTCCTTTTAGGTCATGCTCACCTTGATTTAGCATGGCTTTGGCCGGTGAGTGAAACCTGGAATGCAGCGCAAAGTACTTTTGAATCAGCATTGAAATTACAAGCTGATTTTCCCGAGTTGATATTTTGCCATTCTACTCCCGCCCTTTATGCTTGGATTGAAGAAAATCGTCCAGATTTATTTGCGGCAATTCAGCAGCAGGTGAAGGATAAAAAGTGGGAAGTTATCGGTGGTTTTTGGGTTGAACCAGAACTCAACTTGATTGCTGGTGAGTCGCTAGTGCGTCAGTTGTTGTACGGACAGGAATATACATTAGAAAAATTCGGTCATCTCGCCACAGTTGTTTGGGTACCAGATAGTTTTGGTTTTTGCGCGACCTTACCCCAGTTTATGCAGCAAGCCGGAATTGAATATTTTGTCACTCAAAAGTTACGCTGGAATGATACTACCAAATTTCCCTACGGAGCGTTTTGGTGGCGGTCGCCGGATGGAAGTGAAGTCTTTAGCTACATGAGTGCTGCTGTCGGCGAAAGTGTTGACCCGGTAAAAATGGCAGCATACGCGACTGAGTGGCAAACTCAAACAGGTTTAACAGATGCAATGTGGCTTCCCGGTGTCGGCGACCACGGTGGTGGACCTACCCGCGATATGCTAGAAGTCGCTCGGCGTTGGGTAAATTCGCCTTTATTCCCCAAGCTGGAATTTACCACAGCAGAAAGTTATTTACAAACAATTCGCAACAGTGGAGGAGTATTTCCCACTTGGGATACGGAACTTTACTTAGAATTTCATCGCGGTTGTTACACAAGTCATGGCGATCAAAAGCGTTGGAATCGTCAGTCGGAAGGACTTTTATACCGTGCGGAATTGTTTGCGAGTTTGGCAAGTATAAGTACGGGAAGGAGTTATCCATTCTCTGAGTTAGAAGCAGCTTGGAAAAAAGTGCTATTTAACCAGTTTCACGATATTTTGCCTGGGTCGTCGATTACACAAGTTTATGTGGATGCACTCCCGGAGTGGGAAGAGGTGAAACAAGTTGGTGAGGAGATCTTGCAACAGTCAATGAGTGCGATCGCCATGCAAATTGTTCCCACGCCGCTGTATCCTGAGCAAAGAGCGATAGTAGTTTTCAATCCTTGTAACTGGCGACGGTCGGAGGTTATCACTTTTGCGCTTCCTGACCCAGAAAATGCATGGCAACATCCTCACTGGCATGTTTGTAACTGGGAAGGACAAGAAATCGAATCTCAAGTTCATTTTGTTGGACCGAAGCGATCACCATCTGGTCAAAAACCTGCATTTTCGATTTCTTTTCCGGTTGATATTCCTTCTGTGGGATATTGTGTTTTTTGGTTATGTCCTGGAAAGTCTTCTTTGTTGGCGGCTGAATCTACAGATGAGTTTGTGCTGGAAAATGAGCATTTGCGAGTTACTGTCGATCCGCAAACAGGCGATTTAGCGAGTGTCTTTGACAAAACCAATCAGCGCGAAGTCTTGAGTGGACCGGGAAATCAACTCCAAGCTTTCTCTGACAGCGGACAATATTGGGATGCTTGGAATATTGACCCGAATTATCACTCGTTACCTTTACCACCGACGGAACTTGTAGGGATTGGTTGGCGAGAAAGAGGATTATTGCAGCGATTGAGTGTGATTCGCAAAATTGGCCAATCGGATTTCTCGCAAGAATATATATTGACACAAGGCTCGCCTGTGTTGAAAATTCATACTCATGTGGATTGGCAAGAACGTCAAGTATTGGTCAAAGCCGTCTTCCCACTCAACTTAGAAGCAGATTTTGCCACCTATGAGATTCCCTGTGGAGCAATTAAACGCTCGACTAAGTCTCCTCATCCCGCAGAAGCCGCAAAATGGGAGGTTCCTGCTTTAAATTGGGCAGATTTAAGCAGCGATGATTATGGTGTGAGTTTGTTAAATGATTGCAAATACGGTTACGACAGTCAACCAAATCAGTTGCGTCTAACTTTACTCCGCAGTCCTAATTGGCCTGACCCAGAGGCTGATAAAGGTCATCACGAGTTCACTTACGCTTTATATCCTCACACGGGTAGTTGGCAAGCCGCACAGACAGTCCAGCGCGGTTATGAACTCAATCTTCCATTACAGGTGATTTTGGCTCCTGGAAGCGAAAATCCGACTTTACCATCCGTTGGGAGTTTGCTGGATTTGGGTGCGACAAATTTGGTGTTGATGGCGTTGAAGCGATCGCAAGACAATCAACAATGGATTCTCCGTTGCTATGAATCTCTAGGAGAAACAGCAGAAATCAATTTGACTAGTGATTTAGGATTAGCTTTGGGAGAAGCGCACGATTTATTAGAGCGTCCTTTGAATGAGCAACTAGCAACGATCAAGCCTGGGAAAATTGTCAGCGCAGTCGTAGGCACAGGGTATGGGGTTTAGGGTTTAGGGTGTAATGAGAATACTGTGTTCTAAATATCACAGTTTTTCTACCTTTCTCATCTTTGTCCGGTGATTCCCCACACCCAACACCCGACACCCTACTTTTTAATCTTCATGGTCTTCAAATGGATCGCCTAATTCCTTGGACGGTGGTCCAAAGGAGGTATAGATAGAGAATCCAGTGATTGCAATCACCACGGCGCAGACGGAAATGCTAAGAACTGTTGCGGGTTCCATAATCGGGATAATTTATGAGTGCTATTCCTATAGAATATTACAGAACATTAAAAAATGCTTTCGTAATTCGTCTTAGGTGGACTATGGCACAACGGACTTGGTTGGGAGAAATCCTCAGACCACTTAACTCTGAGTATGGTAAAGTCGCGCCCGGTTGGGGAACTACCCCGGTAATGGCTGTTTTTATACTCTTATTTTTCGTATTTTTGCTGATCATTCTGCAGCTTTATAACAGCTCACTACTAATTGACAACGTCGATGTCAGCTGGCGCAGTTCTGGCGGCTAATTGTAGGTCATAGACTCGTAGAGTAGATCTATTTCTAATTTCCCGGCTAGTCCGGGTTTTTTTGTCGGTATATACTTAAAACTAGAAACTTGTAAGCACTGGGGAGTCGGGATGAATATTTTTGGAATTGGTTTGCCGGAAATGGCTGTAATTATGACTGTAGCGTTGTTAATCTTTGGTCCGAAAAAGTTACCTGAGATTGGTCGCAGCATGGGTAAAGCAGTTCGTGGCTTTCAAGAAGCTTCTTCAGAGTTTGAAAATGAGTTTAAGCGTGAAGCCAATCAAATCGCTGAATCGGTGAAAACTACTGCTGAGATTGAACCGAAAAAAATCGCATCTACTTCTGAGTCGGATGCAGCTACTTAGGGTGCTTCGCACAAGCGTGGGGTGTGGGAAGGCTAATATCTAAATGACAAATGACAAGTTGTTAGTGATTCCGCAGCTGATTGTCGGGTTGGGGAATCCAGAACCGAAGTATGACCAAACACGGCATAATATCGGTTTCGCTGCTGTGGATGCACTTGCGAAGGCTTGGCAAATTCCCATGAGCGAGAATCGAAAATTTCAAGGTCTGTTTGGGGAAGGAATGGCGGCGAGAACTAAAATCCGCTTGCTGAAACCTTCAACTTATATGAATTTATCTGGTCAGTCGATTCGCGCTGTCTGTGATTGGTATAAATTACCCGCAGAATCGGTGTTGGTAATTTATGATGATATGGATTTGCCTTTGGGTCGGATGCGGATGCGATTGTCTGGATCTGCAGGTGGACATAACGGAGTCAAAAGTACAATCGCCCATCTAAATACGCAAAACTTTCCTCGGTTGCGAATTGGGATCGGTAAGCCAGATACCACAAATACTATCTCTCATGTATTGGGTCGCTTTTCTACAGCCGAAAATCAGGTTATGGCTGAGGTGTTAAAACTTGTTGCGGAAGCGATGGAACTCAGCTTAAAGCAGGGTGTGGAAATGGCAATGAATCGGTTCAATTCGAGAATTGTGGAAATTGCGGGTCATTAAGGCGGACTTTGCGCTTGTGACAAAGTCCGGAGTCAAAAAATTGATTTCAGAAAATTTACAACCTTAGGCAGATGCCTAGTTGCTTTTATGTATAATGTCGGGAAACAACCCAAAAAAAAGGCAGCGTTTATTTAAAACGTCGCTGGCGTCGCATCGCTACTGCCTTGCGTTTGCGCTTTTCTTGGGGCGTTTCAAAGTGCCGATGGTATTTGACATCAGCCAAGATTCCCGCTTTAGAGACTTGCCGTTTAAACCGACGCAAAGCTGAATCTATACCTTCGTTGTCTCCTATAACCACTTGGGTCATTCCTACTTTTTCCTCCATTGGTTGGTAATTTAATTGTAAAGCCGCCTGAATCCCAACATCTGCTTGTCTCAAAACAAGAGTGCTGGTAACTCCATCAGGCGGCTTAATGTATGCTACACGAAAGTCCAATTCATACTTAATCGGCAGTTGAATTCAATAGCGTGGTTGGGAATTTCACTCACGCGAAGTATTTTAGCATAAAAAATCTGCCATTGCATTCCCGTTGAGCAACAGATTATTCTATGTGAATTTGATTAAAGTAGGACAGATCTATATTACCAAAATAAATACTTAAAGCAATGTTCAATTTTTCTAACGCTCGTACCAACCATTGAATGCAACTTGTATCTGCATGTTCATAATGATTAAACAAAATCGCTAAGCGCTTCTCTAAATAAGGCTTTACCTTGCGACAGATTAACACGACTTTTAATAAAAGTGCGGTGGTGATTGTCGTGCCTTGATTACTAACTAAGTCTACAAAGGTAAAATGTTCTGGAGAAGAGTTATCCACAACTAAAAAGTTTAATAACTGACTACAAGTTCTGACTAACAAAAATTCATCCACCTTCTGATTCTCAGAGTTGGGATAAATATCTTGTAGTCTTTTATACAAATGTTCGGAGAATTGCTGTTTACTCGCTCCCGTTTGCAAAGATGATACGAGATATTCATGGAGATCGCTTTTAAAAGCTTTGAACGAGCGACACGAACGAGTTTGATGCAAAAAGTTTTGTGCTAGGTCGTGATAGGTGTAACTACCATCCACTTTACCAATAAATTGCTTGAGAGCAGAATTTAATTCGCGATCGCTCAACAATGTCGGGTTACTCACTTTTGGGATTGATGTTTGTCTTCCTAAAGAGGAGGAACGAACAAGGTTTGTTACATATTGAGACAAATTAATTTCAAATTTCTTCTGCACTTGATACTGTATTTGCCTGACTGTCCGCTGATGTTCGTGATGACAATCATCACCCATCAGGCAATGGTCGTATAAATACGGATATCGGCGAATTAAAGTCAGTAGCGGTTTATTGCCTATTGGTTGTCCATCATGATTTTGCGTCATAATTTGACCCAGACGGCGCAAAGTTAAGTATTGTTCACTTTGTGTAAATATTTGTACAAGTTCCTGCAAACGCCTGATACGGGAGTGACGAGGACTGGCGACAATGATGCGAGTCGAAGGATGGGCAAATAAATCAATTAACTCGGGAATATGAACGCGTAACTGCGGTTGCATGTGCCAGCGATTGATCATGATGTGGCAACAACGGTTGAGAAAAAATTTAAATTCTGGTGTTGACTTTGATGATGTAATGCGATCAAGCAGATGTATAATATCTGACTCTGGATAAGAGATTCCTTCCACAAATAATGCCCGAAACCTGATCATCACCTGATGTGGAGATTCTACTTGTACCACATGTAGTAGATGCTGGTACAGTTGTTCCTCTTCCGAGCGAGTTTTCTGATTACTAGTATCAATCGAAGTCTTCACTTTATTTTCCAGTCCCCTGACAACAAGTTTTTACTGTGAAAACAATCTTTATTATACAAAAAATTAAATCGTAGAAGTGATAATTTCGCTCATTACTACTATGCTACACAAGGATTTGAGGCTAAAATCATACTTACGTGAAAAGAATTCAAATTTTTACATTGACAGACACTTCTACGTATTTATATCACCTACTGAGCAAACTTGGTAAAAAGCGCGATTATACGGTACCTTCTAAAATTGTCATAAGATACCTATCTAATTGGCAAAGCAACAGTGAAGGTTTCGTAAAAATTAATAGACTTCTTGCATAAATATTTTTTGTCTCACACTCGTTCGCGCAAAAGTTGAGAAATGAGTGCAAGAAGTCTAATAAACTGGGTGTTGACAGCGAAGTCTTAAATAGCCGGTAATTCACCCTTGATAGTGAATCGGATATGATTTATGGCTAAATCACCGAGAGAAACTTCTTCTTTGTTTATTGATTGACCTTTACTTGTAACCTGTTCAAAGGAGATGCCTTTACCGATTTCGATGTGATACCAACATAAACCCATGAAAAAACGGCTAGGATAAGGACCGCCATCACAGACATCATCGGGATTGGATTCCATTGGTAACCAGCCAAAGCCAGGGATGTAAAACTCTAACCAAACATGATTGAAATCAGGTTGTAAGGGGACACCTCGCTGTTCGGGATGTGGTGGACATTTGTAACGACCGATGGTGCGACAAGCGATGCCATTTAAACGTGATAGGGCTAATAATACACCGACATACTCACCACAAGAACCGATCCCCCGATCTAAAACCACATCTGGCGTATCGATGTGAGGTTTGATGCCGTAGGATAGCTTATCGTACACATAATTACGGATACTATACATTTGCCGGAGCAAATTTGTTTCCGTACCAATCGCTTCACGAGCACTACGGGTGACAATGTTTGTATCCATTGCCAGCTCATCATCGTCTACTAAGTAGCGAGTCTGAAATTCTGCAGATAGTTGAGGATTTGTTTCCACATCTTTGGGAGTTAGACGATATTTAATACCTCGGACTTCTAAAACGGCTTTCCAACCAAATAGATGTAATTCCGTGCTTTTGAAATCGAATTTGAACACAGCTACCCGTTGACCGTCAATCACTTCTTCGGTGAATGGTAGACCAATCGCTTCGACATGTTTGACTTTTTGACGGTCGGTTTCTGAAGGTAAGGCAATCCGCCACACTACTTCTGGTAAATTTACGTCTTCTAAAGGTGCTATTTCTTCCACGTAAGACATCTCAATCAGATAGCCATTAGAAAGAGCGTAACGACCTTCAGGATTGTAGTGGTAATGAAGTGGGTGGATGAATGTGCGATCGCGGTAGGTGATTTCGTAATTGGGATTAGCGTTGGGATTATCGCGAATATAAGGTTCTTCGCCAGCATAAGCAACAAAAATCGTTGGTTGCCCATCCGGGTGAGGATGTATGGCTAATCCGGTGGGACACTCAAATGGAGTTAAGACGCTAAATTTAATTTCGCCTGTGGCTCGTTCCAGACAATATACACTTTGCTCCAGGCGATCGCAAACCCAAATTTCGTCTGCGCGAACTGCCAAATTTTCCACACCGACGCCTGGGGCAAAAAACTTTGTAATTTGTCGTCCAGTGTTGCGGTCGAAAACCAGAATGTAACCGAGAGACTTACAACTGACATAGACTGTTGTTTCCCAAACAGCCACTCCATCGGCACCATAAGGCAACGTTGTAAAAAGTTGCGGAGTCAAAGAGTCGAGAGAGCAAAAATAAACACTTCGAGATTGCGTAAACCACAGAGTATTTTCCCAAATAGCCAGACCAGTTGCGTCAAGAAAGGCTGACACTTGGCGGGAATTAATAATCTTGGTGTTGTCAGTGCCAGGATCGATTTCCAGCAGTAACCCTTTGACTGTATCAATGGCAATGAGGCGATCCCCAATCAAAGCAATGCCGCAGATAGCAGCCGCCCCAATGGGTCTGATAGTGCGTTGCCCAAACATCTGGCGGTCGGTCAAGGCTGGGTTAGCAAAAGTCATATAGGCAAATGATTTGAGCACAAAAATAGGCAACACCTGAGCGAGTTTATTCGCGTTCGGTTTTACTTGCTGCCACTAGATTACCAATGCGTGTGGAGTCTTGACACAAAATAGCCAAATTAACCACGAGGCAGATACTTTTAGTAGTGAAGAAATTTTAAACTACTTTTTAGTTAAAGCTTCAAAGTGATGCTAAGTAGATTCCCTGGTTAAACCATCTGCCGTACTCACTTACAATTGATTTGATTACCCTATTTCTGAAGCTATCCATGCCTGCACATCCTTTGAGCAACACCACTACAGCCCATTGGCATACTTTGAAAGCAGAGCAAGCACTCAAACTGCTAGAGAGCGATCGCGATACCGGCTTAGACTCACAACAGATTCAACAGCGCTTAGAGAAATATGGGGCGAATGAACTAACCGAAACTGGTGGACGCAGCAACTGGGATATTTTAGTCGATCAGTTCAAGAACATCATGCTGTTGATGCTGGTGGCTGTCGCCCTGATTTCTGGTGGTTTGGATTTACTGCATTGGCAAGCGAAATTAGCCAAAGGGGAGATGCCATTTAAAGACACGATCGCCATTCTCGCCATTGTGGTTCTCAACGGTATCCTCGGTTATGCCCAAGAAGCCCGTGCGGAAAAAGCCCTTGCCGCCCTGAAAAAACTTTCCTCCCCTTCAGTTAAAGTCCTCCGCAACGGTAAGTTAGAAGAAGTCGCTGGGACAACTTTGGTACCAGGAGATGTGATGCTGCTAGACGCAGGCGTGCAAATTGCTGCTGATGGGCGTTTGCTAGAACAAGCGAATCTGCAAGTGCGAGAATCAGCCCTGACCGGCGAAGCTCAAGCTGTGAACAAAAATGCTGAACTGGAATTGTCAGAGGATACAGGAATAGGCGATCGCTTGAATATCGTCTATCAAGGGACTGAAGTTTTACAAGGTCGTGCGAAAGCGGTAGTGACAAACACCGCCATGCAGACAGAACTGGGAAAAATTGCCACCATGCTACAAGGGGTGGAAAATGAGCCAACACCCCTACAGCAAAGGATGACTCAGCTGGGAAATGTGTTGGTGGTTGGTTCTTTGATTTTAGTTGCCATTGTGATCGTGATTGGGGTCGTTGAAGCCAGAGGTTTCAGTAACATTCAAGACCTTGTAGAAGTGTCATTAAGTATGGCGGTTGCCGTTGTTCCCGAAGGTTTACCTGCAGTGATTACTGTGACATTGGCATTAGGTACACAACGGATGGTAAAACGACACGCTTTAATTCGGAAATTACCAGCCGTCGAAACATTGGGATCGGTAACTACTATCTGTTCAGATAAAACCGGCACACTGACCCAAAATAAAATGGTGGTCAAATTGGTCTACACCAACAACCAATTTCAAGTGACAGGCGAAGGTTACGAACCAACAGGCGAGTTCTGTTTGTCAACAGAGAAAATTAACACTGCCGATTATCCAGAACTCCAAACATTGCTCACTACCTGTATTCTCTGTAATGATTCAGTGCTGCAAAAAGAAAGTGGCGAATGGGCAATATTAGGAGATCCTACCGAAGGCGCATTACTCTCGCTCGCGGGGAAAGCCGGACTGAAAAAAGACGAGTGGGAGCACAAAATGCCCCGCGTTGCGGAGTTTCCTTTTTCCTCAGAACGCAAGCGGATGAGTGTGATTTGCACTTTGGAGAAACCAGTCGGCAATCAAGAGTGGGGATTAAAGACAACTCCTGAATTTATCATGTGTACTAAAGGTTCACCTGAGTTAACTTTGGCACGCTGTAGTCAAATTAATCTCGGTAAAGACATTGTGCAACTGACCGCTCAGCAACGCGCTCAAATTCTCGCCGCTAACGACAAAATGGCAAGTGAAGGCTTGCGAGTCATGGGTTTTGCTTACAAAGGTACAGATAGCGTTCCGCCGCAACAGTCAGAAGAAACATCAGAAACCGAATTAGTCTGGCTAGGATTAGTGGGAATGCTAGATGCACCGCGTCCTGAGGTTCGAGAAGCTGTACAGCAGTGTCGGGAAGCTGGTATTCGCCCAATCATGATTACCGGCGATCACCAACTTACGGCTAAAGCGATCGCCACCGACTTAGGAATTGCCCCAGCCGATGCTCGCGTCCTCACTGGACTTGAACTCCAACGGATGAGCGATGAAGAACTAGAGCTAAATGTAGACCTAGTCAGTATCTACGCCAGAGTCTCACCAGAACACAAACTCCGGATTGTTCAAGCCTTACAACGTCGCGGCAGATTTGTCGCCATGACTGGCGATGGAGTTAACGATGCTCCCGCCCTCAAACAGGCGAATATCGGCATTGCGATGGGTATTACAGGTACCGATGTGAGCAAAGAAGCCAGTGACATGGTATTGCAAGACGATAACTTCGCCACAATTGTCGCCGCCACAGAAGAAGGTAGAGTAGTCTACAGCAATATTCGCCGCTTTATCAAATACATTTTAGGTAGCAACGTCGGAGAAATTCTCACCATCGCGGCTGCACCAATCCTGGGCTTAGGCGGCGTCCCGCTGACACCCCTGCAAATTTTGTGGATGAACTTAGTCACAGACGGTTTTCCGGCATTAGCCTTAGCTGTGGAACCAGCCGAACCGGATATTATGAAGCGTCCGCCGTTCAACGCCAACGAAAGTATTTTTGCGCGAGGGTTAGGTGCTTATATCATCCGCATTGGGATTATTTTCGCCATCATCTCGATTATTCTCATGGAGTGGGCGTATCATCATTCCCACAACATAGTCGGTCCTGGACTCGATCCAAATCGGTGGCAAACAATGGTATTTACATCCCTGTGTCTGGCTCAAATGGGTCACGCGCTGGCAATTCGCTCAAATCGACGGCTGACCATCGAGATGAATCCATTCTCAAATCCTTATGTTTTGGCATCTGTCGTCTTCACCACGATTTTGCAACTGATGTTAATTTACGTCGCCCCGTTGCGGTCTTTCTTCGGTACTTATTGGTTAAGCCCTGAAGAACTGGCAATTTGTGTTGGTTTTAGTGCTTTGATGTTTGTTTGGATTGAAATGGAAAAACTCTTTGTACGTTGGTTCGGCAAAAAGCAAATGTAGAGCCTGTGTTTCTACCGAATGATAAATTAGGGCTATGTATCTAAAAACTATCCACCTTCAACACTTTCGCAACTACCAAGAGCAGTGGGTAGAATTCCTAGCTCCAAAAACTATTTTAGTAGGTAATAATGCTCAAGGAAAATCCAATTTATTAGAAGCAGTAGAATTCTTGGCAACCTTGCGATCTCATCGGATGGCACGCGATCGCGAGTTAATTCAAGATGAAGCCGCAGTCGGTCAAATTGATGCTACACTCGAACGCCAAGCCGGCACAAGTGACCTAAAAATCACCTTCCGGCGCAATGGTCGGCGCACAGTCGCTCATAACAGCGAGCCTTTGCGAAGACAAATGGACTTTCTCGGCATTTTAAACGCCGTCCAATTTTCCAGCCTAGATTTAGAACTAGTGCGCGGCGGACCAGAAGGGCGCAGAAACTGGCTAGATACCTTACTAATTCAACTAGAACCCGTTTACGCCCATATCTTGCAACAATACAATCAAGTATTAAAACAGCGAAACGCCTTTCTCAAAAACACCCAACACCTAGCACTCAGCACTCAACACTTAGAAGAACAAGCTTTGTGGGATGCACAATTAGCAACCACCGGCACACGAGTAATTAGAAGACGCGATCGCGCCATTACTAGACTAGCTCCCATCGCCGCCGCATGGCACGCCAACATCAGCGGCAGTACAGAAATCCTAGAAGTAAAATATATACCCAACGTCTCCCTAGAACCACCAGAAGGTATCCAACAAGCCTTCCTAGAAAAAATTCAGCAGCGGGCAGTAGCCGAACAACATCGAGGCACCAGCCTAGTTGGTCCGCACCGCGACGAAATCGAACTCATCATCAATCAAACACCAGCCCGCCAATACGGTTCCCAAGGTCAACAACGAACACTTGTCCTAGCCCTAAAACTAGCAGAATTAAAACTAATCGAAGAAGTAGTCAAAGAAGCACCATTATTATTACTAGATGATGTATTAGCAGAATTAGATCCATACCGCCAAAATCAACTTTTGGATGCGATCGCCGATCGCTTTCAAACTATCATCACTACTACACACTTAGGTGCTTTTGACTCGCAGTGGCTGAAGTCTTCGCAAATTATGAAGGTTCAGGGGGGGATAATATTACCGCAGTGATAGGGGAAACGCGGAGGGGCGCAGAGGAAACGCAGAGGATCGCGGAGTTGCTCTGCGTACCTCTGCGCTACCTCCGCGTTAGCGCAGCGGCGCGACAGCGTTCCCTCCGCGTTTCAAAAAAGTCTAAATTAAAAGTTGCTGAGTCATGGAAAAACTTTATTGGCTTGACCAAGTTAAATTACCAGACCGGATTCTGGTGGGTGAGAAGGCTTTTCAGTTGAGTCGGGTGGGACAGTGTGGTTATCCTGTGGTGTCTGGTTTTGTTGTCTCGGCAACGGTTTTTCAACAGTTTTTGGAAACGCTGAATAGTTCGGAGTCTTTGGTTGCTGATTTGCCTCATTCTTCTTTGCATTTGGATGTGGATAATTCGCTTCAGCTTCAGGAGGTGGCTGTGCGTTTGCGTCAGGAGGTTTTGAATGCTGTGCTGCCATCACATTGGGTGGAGACGATTTATGAGGCTGCAAGGCAGTGGAATGCAAAATGTTTGATTTTTCGTCCTTCTTTGGTTTTACCTGTGGTAAATGGGAAGGGTCGTCATTCGGGTTTGTTGGAGTCGCAGGTTTGTTGGTATGAGCCTGAGGCGATGGGTTCGGCTTTACAGCGGACTTGGAGTCAGTTGTTTCGGGCTAAAAGTCTTTTGTATTGGCAGCGTTTAGGGATTGATTTACAAAAGGTTAGTTTGGCTGTTTTGGTTCAGCCTCTCTGGTCTGCACGCGCTAGTGGTTCTGTTTGTTGTCGCGATAGCGGTTTGGAAATTCAGGCGACTTGGGGATTGGAGATGGCTATGACTCAGGGGGAGGTGCTACCGGATTTCTACCAAGTTCAACGGGATGGGAGTGTGATCTCTCGTCGTCTGGGGAATAAGATGTTGGCTTATCGCTTGAAGAGTGATGACGGGGTGCAGGTAGATACGCCACTGGCAGTTGCTACTGATAATAATTGTTTACAAGCTTATTTATTGGATTTTGAGTCACAACATGAGTATGCTCTGGCTGAAGAACATCTTCAACAGTTGGTTGCTCTCTCCTGTCGGCTGGTGCGTACACTTGGTGCTTTTTCTTTGAAGTGGATGCTTTTGGAGTCTGCTGATGCTGTTCAGATTTATCTCACTCAGTTTATTAATATATCTCCTTTTACTCATTCGCTTCCCAAGATTAAGGGTGTAGCTGCAGCGAGAGGTTGTGTGAGCGGTAATGCCTATATCGTTGTCGATACTCAACAAAAGTTAGAAAATTTACCTGAAGGTACGATTTTAATCGCCAGTGCAATCTCGCCTCATTGGTTGCCGGTACTTAAACAAGTTGTCGGTATTATTACTGAACAAGGTGGTTTAACTAGTCACGGAGCGATTCTTGCTAGAGAACTAAATATTCCGGCTGTGGTTAATGCGGCTAACGCTACAGTCTTATTTCAAACTGGTGAACATATATTTCTGGATGGCGACAACGGAGAAATTAATCGTTTCGCTAACAACCAAGCCAAAAGTACAGAAAATGCCGAAGTGCAAATAAATCCCCTTCCCTTCACCCCTCCTCTCCCCCTCCCCCCCTCTCCCCCCATCACTGCTACTCGACTGCTAGTTAACCTCAGTCAGTCAAGTTTGATCACCGAAGTGCAAAATTTGCCTATCGATGGTGTGGGATTGTTGCGATCGGAATTGATGGCGGTGGAAATTTTGGCGGGAGAACATCCTCATACCTGGCTGGCGCAAGGACGAAAAGAGCAATTACTTAAACTCTGGGTTGAACAGATATTAAAGTTTGCCCGTGCTTTTGCTCCACAACCTGTGTTTTATCGCTCTTTAGATTTACGGACTCATGAACAACCGCCGCATCATTTAGAAGAGCATTCACAATTACCAATGCTTGGTTTGCGTGGTACTTTTAGTTATCTCCAAAATCCGGCTTTGTTTGATTTGGAACTTGCCGCGATCGCGACTGTACAGCAATCTGGCTATTCTAATTTGCGCTTACTTTTGCCTTTTGTACGGACGGTGGAAGAGTTTGTTTTTTGCCGCAACCGAGTTTTGCAAGCTGGGTTAAATAGTGTCTCTGGGTTCCAACTTTGGATTATGGCAGAAGTGCCTTCTGTGTTATTTTTGTTACCTGAATATGTCAAGGCTGGTGTTCAAGGTATTTCTATTGGTACTAATGATCTCACACAGTTGCTGTTGGGAGTGGATCGCGACCAAGGACAGTTGGCGGCTGCGTTTGATGAGCTTCATCCGGCGGTAATGTCGGCTATAGCTCAACTAATTCGCATGTCAAGAGAAGCTGGAATTCCTTGCTCACTCTGCGGTCAAGCACCAGCGTTATATCCAGAGATGATTGACCAGTTAGTTGAGTGGGGGATAAGTTCAATTTCTGTGGAACCAGAAGCGGTGGGACGGACAATCAGAGCGATCGCTCGTGCTGAACAAAGGCTAATTTTACAGGCTGCTCGACAGAAGTTAATCACTTAAAATGGGAGAAATATAGGAGATGGGTAAAATTACTATATTTTTCTGCCACCTTCAATACGCTCTTTGCGGCTAGCAACCTGGGCAAGTCTTTGCTCGATAACTCCTAAAATAATCCCTTTGGCTACCCAGTACAAGACACTAATTACAACAAAGGTGATGGCAATAATTAATAATGGCACTTTCCGCAGTACGTCATCTACTATACTGACAGCTAAGGCGTTTGGGTCAGTTACAAAGTCCCACGTATTAAAACGTAAGAACCGTCCTAAATAAACACCGACAGCACATAAAATGTGGGTTAGTAACTCAGCGCCTGCAACCCAGTGACTTTTCCCGATGCGTTGCAAGTAATAACCCAAGTTAATCAATGAGAGAGTATAAGCACCGAATCCCGACAGAATTACTACCGAATATACGGGTATTAAGACTAAGGTAATCAGCCATACCGATGGTACTGAGCGGATATCGTCGATTAGATGAATGATATCTGTCAATAAATAAGGTGCATTCGGTAAGAAGCCGTAAAAAACTAGCAGTCCTAGCCACCATAGTATTGATCGAATGGGTCTACCACGAAATAGCCAAACGCTCAAGCCTAATGGTATAAAAGCCAAAAACGAATTCCAAGCCATCCAGCCAAGATTCATTCGCAAAATGTGCCAAATGCTGAATGTCAAGTTAGTCAGTTCTGGTTTCATAGGTGCTTCCTTACTTAAAAGAGGTCAATAGTCGTCAGTTTTGTTTAAGTTACTCAGCACCAGTATAACCAGAAGCTTAGTATAGCTAGAACCTTCTCTGTTGACGCTTAATGTAGCAGCACTCGACTTCGAGGACCAATCACGTTACTATCAGCAGCTTTTTGATGGCAATTTTTTACACTTTCGGTACAAATACTAGTTGTCGCCCTTGCAGAATTGACAACAACTGAATTGACTGTAAAGGAATTACCACTACTGAATTCTACGTTGGCTGTCGAGGGTGAGAGCGAATTAGTATCACTTATTGTACTGGTGTCATTCTGTGAGGAAGATACTGTTGGAGTGGGAGTGACTACCGGGGTTGAGGATACTGTTGGATTCGGAGTAACTATTGGTGTTGAAGATACTGTTGGATTCGGAGTAACTATTGGATCTGGGGAAATTACTGGACTGGGTGTGATTATTGGACTGGGCGTGACTGTTGGACTGGGTGTGACTATTGGACTTGGGGAAATTACTGGACTGGGTGTGACTATTGGACTTGGAAAAATTATTGGACTAGGTGTGATTATGGGACTTGGGGAAATTATTGGACTTGGACTGGGTGTGACTGTTGGATTGGGTGTGACTGTTGAACTGGGTGTGACAAGAGTTGCATTAGCGGGCACAGTGATTGTTAATCTGACTAACGGTGTGTTTGTCATTTTCAACGATGTCACTGTTGGGCGACCCGGTCGATCGGATTTAAAATCAAACACAGTCGGACTAGCTCCACCATTGCTGGCACTATATCGCGGACCTTGCCCGTTAACTTGAAAAGTACCTTGATATGATTTTCCCGTTTGCAGGTCAGTCACAATTCCGGTGTAAAAAGCTTTGGTGAGTCCAAACTCATCTTGAACGACACCTTGAAATTTGGTTCCGGCTAATTTTCCTTGGTATGTATAAGGTGTTAGCTTACCGCCAGAAAGGACTGGAGAAGTTAGCAGACCATCAAAGGAAATTACCGGAATTCCTTTAAAGTCAACGTAGTAATTTAAACTACCATCAGCACGAGTTTGGATTTTGACATAATTAGACGTGTATACAGGACTACCATTGCGAGAATAAGTACCGTCTTTATTAGTGTCAATCCGAGTAACTCGATTGTTAAAATTGGGATTAAAGCTCGGAAGTTGGATTGTCCCGGATACTGTACCTGTACTTTGAATTGTCACTTGCGAAGAAGCGCTTCCGGCTCCTAACGCTACAAGGGCTGCACTTAAAGCAGTACTCGTGAAAATTAAATTTGATTTAAGCATCTGATTTGAAAATGTGAAAAAGTCTAATTAATCGCATCTACTAAAATCCTTACCTAAAACCGGAAGGTGGCTCTCAACGCGCCAACTATTAAAGGCTCGTTAGCTGCATTGTGATCGGGGTGGAAAACAACTATGACACCGGGTGTGAGTGAAAGGTTGTCACTGAGTTGAGCGCGATAAAAAAGTTCTATGTGTAAGGCTGTATCGCGGCGTCCGCCTGCTGTTCCGCCATCTGAAAAATTGGGAAAATTAAATCCGGTCGGTAAGGTGCTATTTGTAATCTTGGGAGGTTGACCGACCAAAATACCACCTAAATTGCCAGGTCGTAACAAGTTTGGTAAAGCTGCAAATACCATCCAATTATTCGTTTCAATATGTCCGGTCAGTTTTTCGGAGTTTGACTGAGTCCAACCTCCCCAACCGCCTAAATGTAAATTATTATTGAGTCGCCATGTTATGGAAGCACCGACTGCGTGGGTATTAAAAGCTATTGGGTCGGCAAAAGGTGAAATTAGTTGGGCGTCGCCAATTCCTGTTCCTAATAAACCATCGGGAGAATGTGAGTAAAGATAATTCAGTCCAATATCGAGGTTTTTGGTTGGTGCTAAGGTCAATTGAGCGCCAGCAGTCCTTCTACCGTTAAATAGTCCTTGAGTTGCCAGAAACGGAAGTTCAGCACTGTAGATACCTTGTAAACTGACGCGATCGCTAATTTGCCAATCAAAACCAATCCCGCCGGTTGTGTTTCCCAGTGCCAAGATTGGGTTACGCTGCCCAAATAGCGACATCGCCCCATCACCAGAACCTTCTAACGGGTTGAGACCACGAAATGTGTTGGCGGGATTCACACCAGCAGCCCCGACAACAATTCCCAATCGCGGTGCCAGTGCAAACCGATAAGATAAGTCAGCTAAAGCGAGGCGATTATTTGTATCCGACTCATAACCTAATCGCCCCATATTCGTAAATACAAGTGGTGCGGAGGAACCATTATTTCCGGCGGTCAGTCCCGTTAAAAATAAATCTCGTCCAGTAAATGAGGTTGCGAGGGTCAGTTGCACGTTACTCGCAAATGTGAGATTTGTTTTTGCTGTTCTTTCTTTAATCCCATCTCGCGGATACAAATCCACTCCTGGACTATTTGTACCTTGAATCCCAAATGTCGTCTGACCGATTAAACGTGTCGTTGGCGAAAACTCTTGCGCTGCTAATTGACGGTTACGGTCTTCAACAGACTCGATACGTTGCTTTAAATGAGTTAACTCTTGCTGAAATTCCTTTTGCAGGCGTTGGATGAGAATCAAGTCTTTATCAGCAATTGTGACTTTGTCACTAACGAATTTACTAACGTTATCAAGGCAGATTTTCAAAACTCTGGCAAATTCATAACGATTCCAAGGATGATTGCCAAAATCTGTCTGGCAATGATAGCGTTCCCCTAGCGATCGCAGCTCCATCAAAGCCCAGTCTTGAGGTTGAACGTTACTAAGTTCGGAAACCCCTGTAACTTGAGCCATCTGGTCATCTTTAACTACCTTATCCTGCAGTGAAGGAGATTCAACCTTGTTTTGCCTCACGTTCGGAGATGGGATATTAACCACCTTTTTTTGAGAGGTTGTTGCTATCTTTATCTTTTGGCGTACCGTAAGGCGTGCTGTGCGATCGCCTGAACTTTTATCTGTCAACCTGTGTTCTTTCGTTAGTATTTTTGTAGACAAATTCAGCAACGGACTCCAATCAGGTTGAGTTGATTCTGGCGGCGTGATTTTAACTACATTAGATATTAATAACGAATGAGCCGGGACTAATGGAGAGAGGTCACGATCTGAATGTATGGCAGACTGTGTACTTACAGTAGAAACAGGCTTCTGCCGTTGTTTTAACATAGCCGCCATCACCAGACCGAGATCGCTCATTGTCGTTCACTTACTCACACCACTATTCCTATAAACAAGTAAAAATTACTAGTATCCGGGGAAAAATGGTAATAAAAGCGACAAAAAAAGTGTAGAGATACCGCGTCCCAAACCCACTCTTGTAAAAGCGGACTGTGACAACGTTGTAATCCCTACACCCCACACCCTGCGCGAAGCGCACTTAAGACTCAGGTTTTTTGCAGTATTGATTTAACTCTTGGGCGATGTCATCTGACTGCTTAGCCGCAACAGCAGCATTTTTCAACGCGGCTTCAATATCTTTTTTGGCGGTTTCGACTTTTGTCCTTCCTGCTGGTGTGATTTCGGCGGTAGTCGCTGAATTCAGGGCGTTACCCGCTTTGGTGATTTCTTGGCTGATTGTCTGGAATGATTTCACCAGGCGGCTTTGAAATCCGACGAGTTGAGGATCGCTGAATTTACTCTCCGCCATGTCTTTAGTGACTTTGTCTAAATCGCTAGCTAGTTGTAAGGTTGTATCCGCTTTGGTACCTTTGTTTTTTTGAACTAACTCATTTTCTTTATTGACCAGTTCAATCAAGTGCTGACACTGGGACTGTTTACTCTGATTACAACTGAATAGCAAAAAAGCAATGCTGAAAATAACGATATATCTACGAAAGCCAAACATTTATACTCCTCTAAGCAGCCACCACTGACTGGATTGGCGATTTTTAACGCCCTCTTCGGGCAATGAAAGCACTCTTAATTACTCGCAGCCGAAAACAACGCATCTAAAATTCTGAGTCGAGTCAAATAATAAGCTAATGCGCGTTAATTTTTACATCTATTTTTTACCAACAGAAAATTCTCACCTTAATTAAAGTGAGTGGCAGTTTTGCCGCTCTGCAGGTAATCCCAAATCATCAAGAACGACATAAAAGTATTTTATTGTACGATTATGTACTTAAATATACATACTACGTATTGACTTAGAGAAATACTGAGCAAATGATATTTGGATCGAGAAAAATCTTCAAATATCTTGTAAATACCCGTAGGGGGCATTGCACGATCCTCGCAGAAAGGCTTTACTGGAAGCTCGTGCCCTAGATTTTGGAGATTCTATTGTGATTAAAAAATTATACGGATTAGTGTTATTACTTAGTACAATAACAGTTGCTTGCAGTCAACCTCAAAATACAGCAGTAGCTCCCAACCCATCAACAACGAGCTCGGCGACCCAAACCAGCGATAAAAAGACGCAGAATAAGGCTTTAGTTGTAACCACAGTAGCTCCCTTGACCAATATTGTCAGCAATATAGCCGGCGATCGCGTAGAAGTTAAAGGTATCATTCCTGAAGGTACGGATTCCCACACCTTCGAGCCTCGTCCTAGCGATACTGATTTGCTCTCCAAGGCTAACCTTGTGATCGCCAATGGCTTGCACTTGGAAGCTCCCACAGAGAAAATGGCAAAAGCCTCCAAGCAGAAAGACACGCAAATTTATGAACTAGGAAGTAACACAATAACGGAAAAAGAGTGGCTGTATGACTTTAGCTTTCCGAAAGAAAAAGGCGACCCCAATCCTCACCTGTGGGTAAACCCAAAGTATGCGGGAAATTACGCCAAACTAGCAGCACAACAATTAACGGCGTTAGACCCAGCGGGT
>JBBQRU010000017.1:0-50271 GCA_038214545.1 Cyanophyceae cyanobacterium
ACCGCTCCCTTTATGGTAGAGCATCAAGATCAAGCTTTTATAGAGAACTACGAAAACCTCAAAAACCAATCTAGGTAAGGAATGGAGTTTATCAGTTATGTGTAGTTCTTATTCGGAACCATAAAGGGAGCGGAAGAGCCAAAGTAGTTTAGTTTAGAGGAGGTTCTATGATGACTTTAGAAGAAATTATTAATTCTATTAACAGTTTGACAACAGAAGAAAGGGACTATTTATTTGAGTTTATGCGAAAAAATAAGGAGGAATATAGAGGGAATAATTTTTGGGAGGGATTACAAAAATTAAGAAAGGTAGTCCAAAGCGAGGGGATTATCTTTACTGATGAAGATTTCACTGATTTACGAGATCCTGGTGTGGGAAAAGAAATTGATCTATGAGCTTGAAATTATACCAGTATTCTCTCAGAACCAGCAGGTTCTATGATTGCACTTTGAAAATGGTGTGCCCGGTGGGGAAAATATGCTTGTCCTACCATCTGGAGAAGTGCGTTACTTTACAGTACGGGAGGCGGCGAGACTACAGACTTTTCCTGATGATGATTATTTCCCTTGTACCTAGGGTGGATCGATGCGTCAAATAGGTAATGCTGTTCCCGTCCACCTAGCTTATATAATTGCTTCCAGCATCAGCAAGCGTTTGCACTCATTGACAGCTAGCAGGAAACTGACAAGTATTGTCTAGTTATAATTACCCCCATGCTCTCAGAGGTTTTTCAGACACCTACCACTTTACGTGACCAGTTAATTGAGTTTCAATCTAGACACCTATGCCGATCGCATTCGACAAGTGCTAAGTGATGGAAGCCAGCGATCGCTGTTCCTAAAGCCAAACCACCCGCACCCATAAATAACTCTACTGATTTCACGTTTTTTAATTTAGAAGCAGATATTACAAGACATATTTATAGTACATATCGCCAATTGTCAGAAAAATGCAACTAAAGCACCCATCCCCTTAATGACCAGATTTTTTACCTACCTAATGTATTAGATTAAGTATCCGATTGTCTTTTCCCCCGATCTTGTTGAACCTGCGCCAGAATATCATCCATCGTGATTCCTTCGAGTAATTTCTCACGTTCCTCAGTATAATCTCCTTTATTACTACCAAACTGCTGTAAAAAACGTACCATTCCCACAGGACCAAGGGCTTGAGCCAAAGCTTCTAAACCTTTTTTTCTAATTTCTAATGGACTCATTCGATTAGTATTCATTCAGGAACCTCCATTAACCATGTAACTGGATTTGCGACTATGACTGTCAACTCTTGAGAGTAATTCGCTGTTTTTCGCAACAAGCGATAATCGACTGTTAGCATAACGTTTGCCCTATCTGCTTCTGCACAAGCAATATGTAGTGAATCGAAAAATTTGATTCCTAAACTTTGTAAAAATATGGCACGGTTTTGAATACTTTTATTTAATTCTACTTTAGATTTCGCAATAGAAGTTAGAATTTCAATACCTTGCTTCCGTTCGGGGTCAGTAATTTGTGCTAATTCCACATCAATGACTTCACTAGATAATAATTCCCATTCCCCTATTTCGCATCGTTCTAGAATCAATGAGATTGCTTCTGTCTCAAGCCTTATACGTTCTTGTTCTTGAACATCAAATGGACGATTAAAACAGCAAACGTCTAAATAAATTAGTGGCATTAATGAACTACCCCGTAACAGCGCTCATTTTTGACTCTACACAATTCTTAATAATCATAGTGGTGTAAGATATCCTGATATCTTAATTTTAATGCAAACGCGAAGAGTGAGCGAAGACTTCCGCAAAGTCGTAAAGATAACTTCAAGCTTAGCTAAAGCTTACTACAACCGGGGTGTGCCTCGTTGCCTCCCACATGCATTTGATGGACGCACCAGTCGCTAACGATAGAAACCCTTCGCCGTTGATTTTAACGGATGGTGTGACAGCTATGCTAATCGCGTTCGACTATTGCTAAGTGATGGAAGCCAGCGATCACTGTTCCTAGAGCCAAACCACCCGCACTCGTAAATAACTCTACTGAATTCGCGTTTTTAATTTAGAAACAGATGTTGCAAGACATATTTATAGTACATATCTCACTATTATTACGCTAAGAAAGGTCATTTCCTCTACATATAAATAATAATTTTATATTTACATCAGTGTTATCACAGCTATTTATTACTTAGATCATGAGGATAAATCTCGCTCTGATCGCAAAACAATATTGTATTTACTGAAAAACATATTTAATAATTATTCAGCATTTTCCGGGAGAGACATTAAACATTAATTATTTTATTATGAGCGGTTATACGATTAATTCGATTTTCAAATAAATACCAGTAATCCCAAAGTCTCAAGTCAATATTGTCAAGGCATACACCAACTATGAAATCTTTAATGAGCCGGGTTACATCTAGTATTAATTTGTTTTCTGGTCTAATGGCTGGTACAGCGACGGTAGCAACGATTATTATTATTCAGCCTACTGCATCATGGGCTAAGACTACTCAAAATTTAGTAGTGGCAGATGCCAAACAAAAGGTCAGTCTTGAAAGTGCAAAATACTTTACCCCCTTGGGCTATCATTTGTTTGCACAAAACACCGACTCCACAAATAATCTATCTCAGCAAAGTTATCCACAGAGTGCTACAGATTTCTTCAACCGGGGTCTTAACCGTCAAAGCCAAGGAAACAAGCAAGGTGCAATTTCTGATTACAACCAAGCTTTGCAGATTAATCCTAACTTTGTCGAAGCCTTCTTAAACCGGGGTATTGTGCGCTCTAATTTAGGAGACAAGCAAGGGGCAATTGCTGATTATAACCAAGCTTTGCATATTAATCCTAACTTTGCCGAAGCTTACTTTGAGCGAGGTAATATGCGCTCTGATTTAGGAAACAATCAAGGAGCAATTGCTGACTACAACCAATATCTGCGGATTAATCCTAACCTTGCCGAAGCTTACAACAACCGGGGTGTTGTACGCTCTAAGTTAGGAGACAATCAAGGAGCAATTGCTGACTATAACCAAGCTTTACAGATTAATTCTAACTTGGCCGTAGCTTACGACAACCGAGGTAATGTACACTTTGAGTTAGGAGACAATCAAGGAGCAATTGCTGACTATAACCAAGTTTTGCGGATTTGTCCTAACTATGCCGAAGCTTACTCAAGCCGAGGTAATGTACGCTCTAAGTTAGGGGACAATCAAGGAGCAATTGCTGACTATAACCAAGCTTTGCGGATTAATCCTAACTATGCCGAAGCTTACAACAACCGGGGTACTAACCGTGGAAAACAGGGAGACAAGCAAGGGGCAATTGCTGACTTTCAGAAAGCTGCAGAACTGTTCATATCACAAAATAAAAATGGCGCTTACCAAGATGCATTAAATAACATAAAACTGTTTCAAAGATAGCTGGATTACTTGGTTGTCAAAGTTTGAGTATTTTGTATGTAATGTCCGAGGCTAGAAACATCGACAACTACAATTTTAGCATAAAAGCATGTCTGAAAACCAATAATTTACGCTAATTGTTTGACTATGAAGCAAATGTAAAGACACAGCAGAATAATTTTGAATATGTAAGAAAAGCCTCTTCATTTTGGCTTAAGTGACGTCACGAAAAAGCGCGCTTTACGCCTTTGAGTAGACTGGAAGCGCAATGTACGTAATCAGCAAGGTTTTAACTTGTTTTAAAGGTATAGACCAAGTTTTAATTTGAGCAATTTAAAGCTTAACTTACAAACCTGGTCGCTATCTACTTTTGTAATAGTCATTCTTCCATTTGCTTTTGAGAAGCCAGTCTTTTACGGGCAAGAGTGACAGACCTAACATTTTCAACAATCATGCCAAGGCTAGCAGATACCCTGATTAGATTAATTATTCCTAAAGACTCTTTTTGCGAATTTCTAATATTTTCGGTTCCCATTGACAAGAAAAAGAAAAATAATAATATAAATGTATATCCCATCATTTTTACAGTATTTATCCCTCGATTAAGATAAAGCATGCCACCAAACGGAACAAAAAACGTTAATAAAGCAAAGTATTTAAGGTTTTTCAGTGCTAGTTCTTCGGTTCTTTTAATGTCGCGTTCTGTAGGCAAGAAAGGATTCCAAGAAGAATATTCAAGCGAGCTTTGTTTTGGATTAGTATTGTCGTGAATTGGAGCAGTCATCTATATTACCTAGGTATTTGTTTGTAAATTAGCTAACATTAATCATATGAAGTTAAGTCTTTAATTGTCCTCACAATAATCTCTTAACTAATATAAAATAATATCATCTTATTGTTCTCAACTGTAGTATATACACGCAGAAACAGGTAGTTATTAGTAAAGTATTTGACTCTAATCCATGATGATCTTTTCACTACTCAGATGTAATCGCTTGGCATCAGAGTGCAGTGCAATGTATTTCTAGAACCAATATTAGAGTTTCTCGAAAAATCAATACCAGTAATTTTACTGTTGCTTACTGACAACGGGTTGAATAAAGTTGAATTTATATTTTCCTGAGTAAATTGAAAGAATCAGACTAAACATGATTCGATTAGTAATTCTTAGGATGAAATCGAAATTTTATACAAATAACTCTTGTAATTAGCAATGGGTAAGGCAATTGGAATTGATCTGGGGACAACTAATTCTGTAGGGGCTTTTAAGTTAGCAGAAGTAGAAGTGGTGACAGCTAATGACAATACACCCCCAGATAGGAAACTAACGCGATCGGTTGTTGCCTACGAACAGGATAAATTGTTGGTGGGAGACCAAGCTTACAACCAGTTGCGGGCTGACCCAGAAAATGTGATTATTTCAATCAAGCGATTGATTGGTAGAGGTTTTGGCGACCCAGCAGTACAGAAACAGAAGTCAGAATTGGGTTACAAAATTGCCCAATCAAGCCAGGGAACCGACAACAGTATTGCAGTTTGGCTGGGAGGTAAAGAATACCTACCAGAGGATATTTCCGCCGAGATTTTGAAAAAAGTTGTGCGGAATTCCCAAGCTTATCGTCAAGGAATAGGTAAAGTCAACGAAGTAATTGACCAAGCAGTCATTACTATCCCTGCCTACTTCAACGATAAACAACGCCATGCTACTCGTACAGCAGTGCTTAAAGCGGGACTCACCCTTCTAGAACTGCTACCAGAACCTACGGCTGCGGCTATATCCTATGGTTTTTCACCAACTAGTGAAGATGTAAAGACGATTTTAGTGTATGACTTTGGTGGTGGAACATTTGATGCTTCCTTAATTACAGCAGCTGGCACTTCATTTATTGAACAGGGAAAAGCGGGTGATTTATGGCTAGGTGGAGATGACATTGATACTCAGATCATCAAGTTTGTCAAAGCACAAGTTGCTCAGGAAGAACAAATCTCCGATATTGATGGCTTGATTGCCAAAATGCCCTATTACCAACGGGTAAGATTTAACGCTGACCTCAAAATGGCGGTAGAACGTGCCAAAGTTGAATTAAGTAGCTCTCCAGTAGCTCAGATTAGCCCTGCAACTCAATTAATTGATGAACTAGGAATTGCTATTCCCATTGAAGTGAAAATTACTCGCTCTTCATTTGAAGCAATGATTAACGATCTAGTAGATCGTTCGATTCAAATTTGCCGTCAAGCCTTACAAGATGCAGAATATGACTTGGAGATGGTGGATATAGTATTGCTAGTGGGAGGTTCTTCCCAAATTCCCTTAGTACAGCGCAAGGTCAAAGAAGCTTTTGGGGCTGATAAGGTAGTTTTGCATCCTCGTCCGATGTACGCAGTGGCAGAGGGTGCAGCTATTGTCGCCTCTGGACAAACAGACAAAGTTACAACAGTCTCCCGTGATTATTTTATCAAGTTAGTGGGCGAGCAGTATAAAGTCATTAGCCGGAATGAAATTCTGCCTGTGACAACATCTCACACCTTTAAAACTGTGGCTGATGGACAACGCTTGGTTCACTTTCAGTTCTTTAATGCTGACCAAGTTAAACAGAATCTGGATGGGGTATATACAGAAGAAAGTATTGGGGATATGTGGTTGGGTTTAAACCAAGCTTATCCACGAGGGACAGAAATTTTAGTCAACTTAGAGTTGGATGAAAAAAATGGCGATCTGAGAATGACAGCCACTTTAAAAAATGACCCCTCCCAAAAAGTTAGTTGTACCTTTTCGCGAGGACGCTCAGACGAGAAGATTTATCGGGAATTAGAAAAATCAATCGCTGAAATTAACAACCAAGGTCTGACCGATATGGGGATAGAAGAAGCGTTGAAGTTAGTCGTCCCGGTAGTTCAATTAACTAACCAAATTATCGATCCGAAAACTGAAGAGGAACGCGTAGATTTACGCGTTCGCGCTGGTGCAAGTTTACAAAAACTCCAGGTCTCTATGTCTACGGAATGTTTGGAGGCTGAATCTCTGGCAATTGAATGCGATCGCGTAGTAAAAATCTGCGGCTTCCTCATTCCCCAACCGCAGCAAGAAAGATTACAAAGACTAAGCCAGAATTTGCAAACTGCGATCAATGCCAATGACCTCTCTAGGATGCAATCTTACACCGAAGATGCAAGACGAGAACTTGACAATCTACCAGATCAAGTCCAATTGATTCAAGCCTGTCTTGCAGCAATCCGCCAAGCGAAGCAAGTTGCACCCACCCAAGCAAGTGCCATGCAGGGTAAGCTCTCTCGTCTACTAAACGCTATGGAAACAGGCAATGGACAAGAAGCTGAACGCTTGTGGCAGGAACTGCAACCAGATATCCAGCGTTGGCTAAATCACAAATTACCTAGCAACAGTATTGCCACAGGAATAACGCGATGAACATCAAGCTCAACTGTCCTGTGTGCAGTTACCAAGAAATTGCGGGTAATACTTGCCCTAACTGTGATGCTGGCTTGGGCGTGATTCGGATGCTCCAAGAATTGCCGCAAAAACAAACCCTACTTCAACCAGTCAAAATTGCAGCGTGGCCATTACGAATCGCCTTATTTATGCTTAGCGTCGGAATTGGCTTGGTAGTTGGGTTGAGCTGGACATTCCTGCAACCGCAGTTAAATCCAGTAGTTGTCACTTATCCCACTCCGGTTCCAAGTAAGTAGCAAAGAGCTAAAACCACCGACGAATCATGCCCCTGTTCTATCCCAGAAACCGCCAGCACCAACTACTTACAGTGTTCAACCCGGAGATAACCTGAGTGCGATCGCCATAAAATTATGTGGTCAAGGAACTTCTTGGCAAGTAATGATGAAAGCTAACCCTCAACTGAAAGGGAGAGAAAACGATATAGATGTGGGAGATGTTTTCAAAATTCCTGATTGCCAGGAGGGAATTTGATGAGTCTTCTAGAAAGCTTGAATACATTTACAAAGAATCTTCTAGGAATCGGGATTGTTGATGCTTGGCAGCAAGCAAAACTAACTAAAGAAGCTAGTAAAAAAGCGTCACAACTTACCAAAACCAATCACCTGCGAGAAGCTGTCACCCTAGCTGAAAAATCCCTCGCCTTTTGGTCGAAAAAAGTGGCTTTTTGGGAGCGTTGGATTATTCGATTACTCTTAGGTAATCTTTTAAATCAACTGAATCAGCAACTACAAGAGTGGCGTAAACAAGTAGCAATAGCTGACAAATTAGCTGCTGATGCCAAAAAACTGCTCAAGCAAGATAACGGCGATCCTTGGGAAACACAAGTCTTCGCAAATGCCATCACCTTTTATAAACGCTGTAGCCAAATTCTCTACGATGAGCGGGTATTACAAGCAATTAACCAATGTCAACAAGAGCTACAAAAACGACAACAGTTTCAAGGATTAGTACAACAGGCACAATCTCAAGCAGAAAATCAGTTTTTTAAAAATGCGATTTCTACCTACTCTCAAGCTCAACAACTTTACTCTACAGAAGCTGTAACACAAGCGATTACTGAAGCTACGGAGCAGGTTCAACACGAAGACGTTTTCGATTCTACTTTACAAAAAGCGCAACAAGCTGAAACTGATGGGAGATTGCAGGGAGCGATCGCACTTTTAGAAGCGGCTTTAGCTAAATTTACACGTTCCGACGGACTTGATTTACTACACAAGTTACAATCAATAGTCAAAGGTCGGGAAATTTTCCGCCAAGGTTTAGCAGCAGAGAAAGCGGGTTATTTTGAAGCAGCTATATCTTTCTATGAAAATGCTAAATCTCTATTACCAGACATCACAAACTGCCGCATTAGGTTAGGGCTAGTAAAAATAAAAACCCAAGACTGGGCAACTGCACTATCTTATCTACAAGGCTTATCTTGTGAACAAGCTGCATATCTACGAGGATTTGCTTACGCACAGCAAAATGATTTACAATCAGCGGTTCGAGAATGGCAAGGAATATCGAGTGCGAACATTGTCGAACAACGAGAAATCCTCAAAAATATCAGCCAACGACAACGTCTGACGTGTATACAACATATCGAGAAATTAGTTAAAGCTGAAAATCTAGAGCAGGCACAAACAGTCAGTAGAGAATTCTTACAAAACTTTGGTTCTAATTTATTAGTAGAAGACAATCTTAATCAATATATCCAGCCCAGCCTAAAAGCAGCAGTTTGGCAATCTACAGACTGGAACTTTATTAGTAATAAAGCTGAAAAAGATTGGCTTGCACAACCTGATATTATTACTTTACATAATTATGCTATAGCAAATTATTATTGTGCTCAAAATAAGTCTAATAAAATTTCAGATTCAATTATTTATTTGTCAAGTGCGTTGGCAAATTTAAATATAGATCCAACTCTCATAGATGTACCTTGGCTGGAAAATAAACGTGTGGATTTTGTTTCAGTATCTAATGAATTAAAACAACGGGTACAATCTGCCATCGATATTTTAAAAGATACCGACATTAATAATTATTTTAAATTACTTGATTGCTGGCGATTAGAAAAAGTTGCCCTAGAATTAATGGGTCAACCGGCAATGAGAGGAGTAAAAATCAATGATATTTTTGTGACTCCTGGTTGTTATAACCACTATATTTCTAAATGCCAAACAATTTCTGTCAAGCAAATAGATACTAACCAACAATTACTTCATTGTTTGTATACAGCTTGGGGATTAGCAGTAGCAGCTTGTATTTCCGGAGATAGCCAAAGAGCAATTCAACTTAAACCTGCAACTCAACCAACTTCTGGATTTGAAATATTTGCTCAAAAATTTGTTGCTTATCACGAAGGAATCTATCATTTGCAACAAAAGAAATGGCGTGAGGCAATTAATCCTCTAAAGCAAGCCAAGTCAGAAATTCAAGCGAATCAGAATTGGCAACGAGAAATAGATAGACTCTGCGGGTTGCAACGTCAAACCATATCAGAACATAAAGAGCATCTAGATTTTGCTCAGTCTTGGTATGATGTTTTAAATAGTCAAACTGCTAGAAGTTATTTGGCTGAGTATAAATCAGAAGAAGTAAGAGAAAAATTAGCTAATAATCACATTTCCAAACAGCAAGCTCTCAATGAATTAGAAAAAATCAAACAAATTGATAATGAAAATCCGATTTTGCTTGATTTGCTTGAGCGAATCAAAATTGCTCAGGCAGCAGAAGCAGTTGAGGTTTATTTGAAAAACGATAATTTGAAAGGAGCCGTTACTTTTGCTAAAAACAATGAATACCCCTCCATTAAATACATGGTAGCTGAAATTTGTATGGAAATTTTTATGGAAGGATTTAAAACACGCGAAGTCGGCTTTGAGGGCATTTATGAGTTAGGTTTATGGGCTAATGAACTTTGTCCAAATAATCAAGATGTTCAAACAATTTATAGCATTGGTAAAGAACTAAATGAGATTAAAAACCTCATCAAGTGCGAACGCGTTGACAACGCCATCTACCGTGCCAAACATTCGCAATATGATGCTATTAGTTCTTATGTTGCTGACTACTTTATTATAATTTTGCTTCAAGGAATTAAAAGCCAAACATTATCTGCTCAGAATGCTTATCAGTTAGGTCGTTGGGCTTACGAACTGTGTCCAGATGATCCTGATTATCAAAAAATTTACACTGATTTAAATATTCGTTAAATAAAGGTGAAATATGGAAGATAATCCCTATGATATTTTGGGTGTATCTCAAGCAGCATCAACGGCTGAAATTACCAAAGCCGTAACAATAGCCATGAAGCGCAAGCAGTATCCTGTGGATGTGATTGCTAAAGCGCAAAAAAGCTTGGCTAAGCCAGAAAAACGTATTATAGCTGACTATTTACGCCCAATATTGCCGGCTATCAAACCTTTCAAATCTAGTGATCTATCGGCTTTGGAAAAGCCCATACAAACTCTAGTTTTATTGCCAGAATTTGATGGATTAGAACAAGCGATCGCTCAAGCAGCTCAAGAAGAACGCCTTGAACGAGAACCCTTAATGATGATCGCTCAAGCAGCCCAAGAAGAACGACTTGAACAAGAACCCTTAATGATACCCTTATCAGAATTATTTCGTGAGGGTGTTACCGCTTGCCAAGAAGGACGTTACCCCAAAGCCATCAAAAATCTGGAAGACTGCTGCCAAAAATGTACTGACCACAACACCCAAGATTATATTCAAGCCCAAATGTGGCTTATCAGAGCTTATCAGATGGGTGGACAGTTACAACGAGCGATCGCTCTCTGCCAGATATTAATGAATCATCCCCATACCCAAGTCCAAGCTTGGGCAAATAAAACGTTACCTATATTATCCAATTCCCGTGTTTGAATCGCCCCCCATGTACTTAAAGATCACCACTTGGCTCAAATCCAAGTTTTTGGCAAAAAAGGTTGAAGTCTCCTCATCTTCCCAAGATGTATTGCCTTTAATTGAAAACCACTATTTTCTCACTCAAGAGCAACGCGACGTGCTAGTGCAAGAGATAAGCAGCCAACTCAAGCAGAACGTTTTACTTCAGCAGTCCTTACGAGAACAACAAACCCAAGCTACAGCCAATATTGAAGATTTATTCTTGGAACTTTTAGAAGTTACCGATTCATTGGAAACTTTACTAAACTATTTAGAAAATAACCCTGATCCTAGCCGGGAATTTCTCCAGCGCTTACCCAGGTCTATAGGAGCATCTCATCGTAAGTTTCTCAATATACTAAGCAAGCGCCAGGTTGTTCCGATAGAATTGAAGAGCAATCAACCAGATTTTAATTTATGTCGAGTAGTAGATCGGGAAGTCAAAACTGATGTAGCAGACCAAACAATTACTAAAATTGTCCGTCAAGGTTTTCTGTTAGGTGAGAAAGTCTTGCGTCCCACAGAAATAATTATATCTACAAATAAATCAGATAAGTAACTAGCTTAGGTAAAATTATGGGAATTGAAGAATTACTATTACCTTTAAGAGAAGAAATATTGAAAATTACTGCTAATCATGGCGCGTATAATGTGCGAATTTTTGGCTCGGTCGCTAGAGGTGAAGCTAGAGAAGATAGTGATGTTGATTTTTTGGTGGAAATTGAACCGAAGCGCAGTTTGTTTGACTACATTGCTTTAATGCAAGATTTATCAGAATTATTAGGGCGAAAAGTTGATATTGCAGAACCAGATAACCTGCATGACTTAATTCGAGAAAAGGTATTGAGAGAAGCTACAGTCTTATAAAAGACGAGCATTTTAATGGAATGGATGTTAGTGAGTATGTATGTTAATATTTTTCGCAATCATTGAGAGAAAGAATTGAGAGAAAATTTATGAGAGACGAAAAAATGAGCTTAAAGAAACTTATACAAGAAAAGCGAGAAGAAATTATCTATATTGCTGCTAAACATGGGGCTTATAACCTACGATTATTTGGTAGCGTGGCGAGAGGAGAGGAAAAAGAAACAAGTGATATTGACTTTTTAATTGATTACGATTTAGATAAAATCTCTGCGTGGTTCCCTAGCGATTTAATTCAGGATTTGGAAGCTTTATTAGATCGTAAGGTTGATGTTGTCACCGCTAAGTCTTTGCATAATTTGATTCGAGATAAAGTCTTTAATGAGGCTATCAATTTATGAAAGACGGTCGAGTTTATTTGATTCATATTCCATAGTGCGATCGCTCCCGTTCACCTCAGTCAACCATCATGATAGGCAATTCTGCACTAACTTGCGGCACTACACAACCGATCGCCCGACTCTGAGCATATCCCAAAATCTTAAGCATATTTAAACAATTCTCCACTTGCTCATGCGGAATCGCCGCTAAAAGACCACCGGAAGTTTGCGGGTCGAATAAAAGTGGATAATTAGGGTGATGAACCTGTTCTAAATTGGCAATATAACGAGATGCACGTAAATTCTCAGGTTGAATTGAGCTGACAATCCCCTGTTCTACTGTTTCTCGCGCACCGTCTAAAATGGGGATGGCTGGTAATTGCAACTCCACAGCAACTTCACTTGCGCGTACCATTTCCATTAAATGTCCAAGTAAACCAAAACCTGTAACGTCAGTACATGCTGTGGCTCCATGTTGCGATAAGCAAGTGGCTGCAGCTTGATTTGATTGCAACATCGATTTTACCGCATCATCAATCCAACGACCTTTCGCTAGCGATCGCATATCAGCGGCGAAGAGTGTTCCTGTTCCTAATGCTTTGGTGAGAATTAACACCTGTCCTGGTTGCATTCCGCTTTTGCGTAGCAGTTTGTCAGGATAAGCTAGACCGTTACAGGATAAGCCAAATCCAAGTTCTGCACCTTCGGTAGTATGACCACCAATTAATGGTGAGTCAGCTTGATTGAGTACCTTGACTGCACCAGATAAAAGTTGATAAAGTGTTTCCTCGACTTTGGCTGGTGCGGCGTAGGGAATAGTCGCGATCGCTAAGGCACTGTGAGGTAAAGCACCCATCGCGAAAATATCACTCAAGCAGTGATTAGCGCTAATTTGTCCAAATACATATGGGTCAGCAATCAAAGCGCGAAAATAATCGATTGTCTGCACTAATAGCTGACCTGCGGGGATTTGCAACACAGCAGCGTCATCTGGTGCATCTAGACCAATAACGATATCCTTCAATTCATTTGTTTGTTGCGGAATGCGTGATAACACGAGTTCTAGTACTGTACTACTAACCTTAGAACCGCAACCAGCACAGCGCATGGGGGGAGGGGAGGAGGGGGAGAGGGGGGGAGAGGGGGAATTTTCTTCGCTTCCCATTGTGGGTAGAGTTTGGAAACGTTCCATGAAGCGGCGATCAATCCAGTCTTTGGTACGCCATAATAATCTATGGGGGTTAGAAGTGAAAGAACCTCGCGATGCGATCGCCTGTCCATCACCTGTACCAATTAAACTTAAATATTTTTTTTGTGGTTTATAAGGCTGTAGTGGCTTACCAGTTAAAAATCGTTGTAAGTTCTCAAATAACGGTTTACCTTGACGCACAGCAAACACCCCAGCTTTAGGACGGGTGTAATTTACCATTGAAGCAATATCACCAGCAGCAAATATATGCGGATGAGAAACAGACTGCAAATAATCGTTTACTTGGATAAAACCTCTAGCGTCAATATCACAACCAGAATTTTTCAACCACTGTGGTGAATCAGCTTGCGTCACCCAAAAGGTCTTATGACACTCTACTTGCAACCCACACTCACAAATGACTTTTTGGGGTTCAACTTTACACACACTTTCTTGCAAATGTACGTGAATACCGCGTTGATTTAAAACCTCAGCCAATTTCCGTCGCGCTGTTGGGTGATATTCACGCATCAATTCAGCACCATGATGAAATAAATGAACTTCTGGATGATGTAATCGTTGTAAATTAGCTTGCATTGCCAAAGACAATTCCACCCCCCCAGCACCACCACCGACTACCGCAATCGTCATATCATTAGGGTCTTGACATAAAGCTTCCCAGTATTCCAATAACTTTGCAACAGGTTTAGCCGGGATTGCATACTCAGCAGCACCAGGTACAGAGATTGCAGGAGTGCTACCAATATCAATAGAAAGAATATCAAAAGCAACATGAGGACGATTAGCACAGATAACTTGTTGCTTTTCCAAATCTATTGCGATCGCCCGATCAATATATAATTGTGCCTGAGCAAAATTTGCCAACCGTCGTAAATCAATATGACACTCATCATGAGTATAAAATCCCGCAATATGCCCAGGTAACATCCCAGAATAAGGAGTATCCACCCTCTCCGTAATCAGCGTCAAACGCACCCCAGGCAAAGGCTTCATCCCCCACATTCTCAGCACAATTGCATGGCTATGACCACCACCCAGCAACACTAAATCCTTAACAATCGGTTGAGATGGCTGCATGGCACAAAGAACAAAAGTCCTCATCTAATATAACAATCCAGCAAAGATTCAAGAAACCCCTCTTCCTATCTTCTCTTCTCTTCTCTTCTCTTCTCTTCTCTTCTCTTCTCTCTTCTTTTCTTCCTTAGCGTCCTAATGCCTAACGGCTTCGCTTGGCTAAAGCGTCCTTTGCGGTTAAAAGCCAGAATTATGCTCATAATCCCAACACTGATGCTCATGCCAAGTTCTACCCGTATTTTCGCACAAAGACTTGTCACTAATCCAGGGTAGCTGCGTCGGATGAATATAATTAGATGCTGAAGATGCGGATAAGTAAGAAAAAGCCTGATAAAAAGTGCAACCACCAGAAGTTAGCAAGATAGTCAAAAAAGTTGTGTGGACAATAACTTGACGAAGATTCCAAAAGCGATCGCGCATATAATTCATGTCAAGATAGCGTTAATTAAAAAATTGGCGATGCAAAATTTGTGGAAAAGAGTTTTTTCCGAAAAGCGTTGTTTTATAAGTGCTGAAAATTTGCGCTGACGTAGGACTTTAAAAAGCTGGCTAACCTAAGCAATACTGCTTATGTAACATCTATGACGATATTGGCATACACTCCAGCCTATATCCAGAGGCATATGAGTATTTTTACTAAAACAATATGTAGCGTTGTCTATTTTGAAGATTTACCGATGATTCTACAGCTAGCAAAGTTTTGTATCCTCTACTTCAGGTCATAGGCTTGTCGAACTAAAAGTTAGAGGTAACTCATCAGGTTTGCTCGTAACTGACATTGGAATTGCTCCATAGCCTGGGCTGCTATACTTGTACAATAAACAGTACAAGTGCGAAGTAAATGAAAATTGTGCCTTTTAGCGAAGCGAGAAATAATCTCAAGACTGTTTTAGACAGAGTGGTAGAAGATGCCGACTATACCATCATCACCCGACGGGATGCGGCGGATGCCGTGGTGATTTCGTTAGAATTATTTAATAGCTTGCTAGAGACGGTGCATTTACTTAAGTCTCCTGCCAATGCCGCCCATTTGGAGCGTTCTATCGCTCAGTTCAAGCAGGGGAACGTGGTGGAGCGAAACTTGTTGGATGACTAGAAAGTTAGCCTGGACGGATGAAGCTTGGAACGATTATTTATATTGGCAAGGACAGGATAAGAAAACGTTAAAGCGAATTAACAAGCTGATTGAGACAACCATTCGACTACCGTTTGAGGGGATTGGGAAGCCAGAAGCATTGAGGGAGAATCTGGCTGGTTTTTGGTCGCGGCGAATTGATGATACCAATCGGTTAGTTTATGCCGTGGATGATGAGTACCTCACGATTATTGCTTGTCGATACCACTATTCTGAGTAACAGTAGAAAAAAGCCTGGTAAACTTTTGTATCCTGTACTCCAAGTCATAGAATTGTCGAGCTAAAAGTTAGAGGTCTATATTTTTAGAAACTGATGATTGACCTCTACACCTTCACCACACCTAACGGGCGTAAAGCTTCTGTCATGTTGGAAGAAGTCCAACTCCCTTACAACGTCCATAAGATAGACATTACCAAAAACGACCAATTCACGCCGGAATACGTAGCGATTAATCCCAATAGCAAAATTCCCGCGATTGTAGACCAAGATACAGGGATCGCCGTTTTTGAGTCGGGGGCGATTCTGATTTATCTGGCTGAGAAAACTGGTAAATTCCTACCTACTGACCAGAAAGGTCGCTTTGAAGTGCTGGAATGGCTGATGTTGCAAATGGGTGGCGTTGGTCCAATGTCTGGTCAACTCAACCATTTTAAGCGCTTTGCACCAGAGAAAATTCCTTACGCTATTCAACGTTATGAAAAAGAAACGCTGCGTCTGTATAGCGTGTTAGATAAACAACTAACGAATCGGGAATTTATTTGTGGTGATTACTCAATCGCCGATATTGCGACTTACCCGTGGATTGCAATTTATGAATTCCAAGAATTGACCCTAGACAATCATCCCCATCTTAAACGCTGGGTAGAAACCATGCAACAGCGTCCGGCTGTCCAGAAAGGGATGAATGTACCGTAATTAGGTAAAAAATTTCTCCACGCAACGCACAAAGATTTCTACGCCTATTCCTAAAGCTGTTTCGTCAAAATCAAATCGTGGATGATGGTGAGGATAGGCTAAATTTTTATCTGGGTTGGCTGAACCGAGGAAAAAATAGCATCCCGGAACAGCTTGGAGGAAAAAGGACATATCCTCGCCACCCATAGTTTGACATTCCGGCACAATTCCCATCGGAGTTTCGATCACGGCTTCCGCTTGCGATCTTACCAGTTCCGCGATCGCCACATCATTAATCACCGCCGGATAATTCTGCCAATACTCCAAATCATAGGTTGCGCCATAACTTTGACAAATTCCGGCAATGATTTGTTCAATGCGCTGTTGCAACATGCCTTCTAATTTCGGATTAAAATAGCGGACAGTCCCAGTCATCTTCGCAGTACTAGCAATCACATTGCGGGCTGTACCGGCGTGGAGTTCGCCGACTGTCACCACTGCTGAGTGTAAAGGATCGACATTGCGAGCAACAATTGATTGCAAAGCATTGACAATTTGAGCAGCTACGACTACCGAATCTACAGTTTGATGTGGCATAGCACCATGTCCACCCTTACCTGTAATCGTACAGTTAAAGCACTCCACCGCTGCCATCAGCGCCCCACTGCGGACACCTACCGTACCGACAGGGAGATTGTTCCACAAGTGTAAACCAATAATCGCATCAACATCGGGATTTTTCAGCACTCCAGCCGCAATCATGGGCTTTGCGCCACCGGGATTTTCTTCAGCGGGTTGGAAGATGATTTTGACTGTACCGGCGAAAGTATCGCGATGTTGACTTAAATAGTAAGCTGTACCAAGAGCGATCGCAGTATGACCATCATGTCCACAAGCGTGCATCACGCCATCGTGTTGCGATCGATAAGGAACTTCATTGAGTTCTTGTACAGGTAAAGCATCCATATCCGCGCGAATAGCGAATACCTTGTGATTGGCAGATGTACCTGTGATTGTGGCGACAATTCCGGTCTGGGCAATCCCGGTTTGATGTGCGATGCCCCAGGATTGTAATTTACTATGGATAAATTCAGCGGTAAGTTGTTCTTGAAAGCCTAATTCTGGTTTTTGATGCAGTAGGCGTCGCCATTCAACTAACTGTGGTTGTAATGAACGAATTGGTAAGCGGACGCGAGATGTATTAATTGAGGTAGCAACCATTGTGATTAACTCGCAATTTTCATCCGGTGTTGTTTCAGAGGTAGCAGCACCTCTAAATCGATACTTGATGCTATTTTAATCAATTGACTTAAATCAGTGGGATTTTCAATATAAGGTAAACAGCCTAAAACGGGTGTATTTGTGAGAGATTGAATTAACTCTACAGGTGCCCAGTCGGCAATTTCCGCTGCGGTTCGCGGTTGGACGCAGTTGAGAATAATACCTTTAATCGAGACACGACAAAGTCTGGCGAGGGCGATATTAGCTACAGCTTGACCAATTGCACCTAATCTCACAGGTACTACTAAAACTGTGGGTAAGCGCCATTCTCCGGCTAAATCTGCCACGGTGAGTTCATCTGTGACTGGCGATCCTAATCCGCCTAAAGCTTCTACTAGGACAAAATCGCGTCGTTGCAAAGTTGATAGAGTTTGCCAAACCAGCCCTAAATCAATTTGGCGATTTTCATGCTTTGCGGCGAGGGGAGGTGCGAGAGGTGATTCAAAATATAGGGGGGTAATTTCCGCAGGCGATTGGTCGAGTGTGAGTAGCTGTTGATACAACTCCCGATCGCCGATACCGGATTGAATCGGTTTCATTATGCCCAAAGTACCATGACAATATTTTTGCCAATAGGCAGCGAGAGCTGTAGTTAAGACTGTTTTACCGACTTCGGTATCAGTTCCGGTAATTAGTAGTGCGTTCACTTATTTAATATGTTTCCGCTGATTTATTACTGACACTAACATTTATTGTGAAAGGAGTGATTCTACCTGGTTGAGTCGGTAGTACCTCAATTTGGTAACTACCAGGACTAGATACTTTGCCGCGCCAAGATAGCAATTCTGATTCGACTTTTTTACCACTGGGGTCGTAAATACTAAACTTGACCGCACCTCTTTTGACAGCGATCGCTAGTTGCTTACCTGATTCTACATTCACAAAATAGTGTTTGATTTGCTCAGATGAAGTTTGTCCAGGAACTGGTATTGGCGTACCGTTGAGTGGCGGTTTGACTTCTTCATTGGGGGCGGGAGTGGGAGGACTAGGGGTGGGGGATAGGGAAGGAATGGGGGTGGGCGGGAGTGGGGAATTGCCTGGGGTTTCAAGACCAGGGGTGGGGGTGACGGAATTGTCTAAGCGGACACTTAGCTTGTAGTTGCTTTCACTGACTCCTTTGACTGTTCTGAGGATGATGGCGTATTGACCTGTGAATGGGAGGATGCCTTCATAACTAGGTACACGGGTGGCGGTTTTGTCAATTGCTCTTTGGTTGGGTCCGACAACACTGAGTAAAACACCTTCATCTGCTAGGGAAACTGTGAGTTTTTGTCCTTGGGTGCCGTTAAAAGGAAAGCTTATTGTGGCATTTCCTTTGAGATTGTCTTGCGCTAAGGTGGTGACGCCGGAGGTGAGTTCTAGGTTTTGACTGTAGTTTACTCTTCCGCTACTAGTAGGTGTGGTGGTGGGGATCGGTGGGACGGTAACGGTTGCTGTCGGGGTGCCAAGGACAATCGGGGATGGAAAGGCTTGTTTTGGTGCTGGTGCGGTTGTCTGCTGGCTTCGCAAGGTACTCACAAGCATCCAAGAACCAATTCCGGCGACGAGAACTACAAAAGTGCCAATCGCGCCGATAGCCCAAGGATTATCAATTATTGAACTTCCCCTTGGCTGGGGAATATTTGGGCGATTGGGAATAACGGGGTCGGGACGACGACCGATGGCGATGGTGTTGACGTTGGATAATGGAGCGGATGAAAGTGCTTCAAGTACATCGTTGGCATTTTGATAGCGATCGCCTGGTTTCATACTCAACATCCGATTAATTACTTGGGCAAATTTCGGACTTACATTGGTCAACCGCTGCCAATCCCAAGTTAGTTGGTTGTCATCAAATAATTGTTGTGGTTCCTTTCCAGTCAGTAAAACTACGCTCGTGACGGCAAGTGAGTATAAATCGCTGCTAGGATAAGCTCTGCCGGTTTGGATTTGTTCGGTAGGGGCGTAGCCAAGTTTGCCAACTGTGGTGGCGACTGATTCGGGCGAGGAGGACTGGAAACGAGTAGCTAGTTCCTTGACGACGCCGAAGTCAATTAACACTGGTAGCTGGTCGCTAGAGCGCAGAATAATATTTTCTGGAGAAATATCTCGATGGATAATGCCGCGACTATGAATTTGCGCTAATACCGGCAATAAAGAACGCAAAAACTGTGATACTTCTAACTCGGAGAATGTTTTACCAACAGCCATCCGCTCATCAAGTAATGTCCGGTAGGTTTTTCCCGCTACATAATCTTGCACTAAAAACAAGCGTTTATCTTGTTCAAATGTTGCCCGAAATTGCGGCACTTGTGGGTGTTGGATTTGATAGAGGATGGTCGCCTCACGGGCGAAAAGCTCTTGAGATTTTTCGAGTGCGCCACCTGTTTGTGTGGGAATTAATTCTTTCAGGGCACAAAGCTCATTGAAACGCCCCTGATCTTCTGCCAGATAGGTTCGGCCAAATCCTCCCTGTCCGAGAATTTTGAGTACACGGTAGCGGTTTTGCAGGACAGTGTCAACGGGAATAGGTGGTTGCATCGTCTATAAATGAGATTGGATATGAGCCGGACGGAGATCTTGAGAAAGTCTTTAGGAGTAAGACTTTGCCATCTCTATTCTCACACTGTGTCTTCAGTCTTTAGGAAGAATAATCGGCGGTAGCTGCTATTATGGTTAGCTGAGAGCTAAAATTTTGGATGTGTTTTGTGATGAATTTTCAGCTAATCTGAGGAAAGAGGTAAAAAAGCCTACCTGTGTACCCTAATTTTTGCTCTTTTCTGGGCTGCACCTGATTTGATACGGTAAGTTTCGGCAATTTATGGCATTACTTAGTCTATTAAACAAAAGTAAATCCCAAGTTATTATTAAATTTCAATACAATTTAGGTGAAAGTTGCTAAACCTAGTGATGATAAGATTCCCATGACTGCACATCGAGGGTATACTGTGCTCCGCTCTGCAACTTTAATGCAACCGCAGCCTCCACCGGCAATTGCTGACAATAATCGGTTACGGCTGTTCTCTGGTTCTGCAAATGTACCGCTGTCTCAAGAAGTTGCTCGTTATCTGGGCATGGATTTAGGACCGATGATCCGTAAACGGTTTGCGGATGGCGAATTATACGTCCAAATTCAGGAGTCAATCCGGGGTTGTGATGTATACCTAATTCAGCCTTCTTGTCAGCCTGTTAACGATCACCTGATGGAATTGCTGATTATGGTTGATGCCTGTCGTCGAGCTTCGGCGCGGCAGATCACCGCAGTTATTCCTTATTATGGTTATGCCCGTGCCGATCGCAAGACGGCAGGGCGCGAGTCAATTACGGCTAAACTGGTGGCTAACCTGATTACCGAGTCGGGTGCCAATCGGGTACTAGCAATGGATTTGCATTCAGCCCAAATTCAAGGCTATTTTGACATCCCTTTTGACCATGTTTATGGTTCGCCAGTACTACTAGATTATTTGGCAAGCAAAGAGCTACCCGATATTGTAGTGGTTTCTCCTGACGTTGGTGGTGTTGCTAGGGCAAGAGCATTTGCCAAAAAGCTCAATGATGCGCCTTTAGCAATTATTGACAAACGTCGTCAAGCTCATAATGTTGCCGAAGTATTAAATGTAATTGGTGACGTTAAGGGTAAAACCGCCGTGATCGTGGATGACATGATCGATACTGGCGGTACGATTTCCGAAGGAGCGCGGTTACTGCGCTCTGAAGGAGCTCGTCAGGTATACGCTTGTGCTACTCACGCTGTTTTTTCACCGCCGGCGATTGAGCGTTTATCAGGTGGTTTGTTTGAAGAAGTCATTGTGACAAACACGATTCCGGTTGAGGACAGCAAACTCTTTCCTCAATTGACTGTGCTTTCAGTGGCAAATTTATTAGGCGAAACTATTTGGCGCATTCACGAAGATACTTCGGTTAGCAGTATGTTTCGTTGAGCGTTTTTAGCTAGATGATAGATAAATTGCACTCGTATATATATAGCCTGCAAGGGATGCAGGCTTTTTTTTTAATTCTCAATAAAATGAGAGCAATAAATTAACAACAAAAGTTAGTTATATATATAACCTTTAGGATATCCCTAATACTGTTGTATATAGCGATAGTGATGAATATGCTTTTAAAAATATACCAAGTAACCAAAAGTGCAAAAACATAGTTTTGCAATGATTACACCCAGCTATGCTCCAGACTTTGAGCGTTGCCGGCTGCTTTGTCAGAGCGTACAAGAGTTTATTTCACCAGCGGTAACTCATTATATCGTTGTCGGTCAAAGAGATCGGAAGCTATTTAACCAACTGCAAAATCGAAACACAGAAATTATTACCGTTCAATCGATTCTACCCTGGTGGATTAAAAGAATACCTGTGATCGAAAATGCCTGGTTCAGTTGGAAAACAATGCCGGTCAGAGGTTGGTTATTGCAACAGATTGTAAAAATTGCCGTTGCTCAACATCTATCGCAAGATGTATTAGTTTGTATTGATTCTGATGTGGCTTTTATTCGACCATTTAGCCTGCAAAGATTTATCAAAGGCGATCAAGTTCGCCTATACCGCATCGAGCCTTATCTTCAACCAGAATTTGAGCAGTGGCATGAAACATCTGCTTCTTTACTTAATCTTCAAGGGCTAGACCCAGCACGTCTTCCTAATTACATCGGTCAGATTATTAGTTGGAAGCGGGAAAACGTTTTGAAAATGTGTCAATACATTGAATCTGTTTCTGGTCGTGACTGGATGGAAACACTGTGCAATTCCTGGGATGTGTCAGAATACATGCTTTATGGCAACTTTGTTGACCAAATACTTAAAGAAGAGTCGGGTCATTTTGTCGATAGCAAGAATATTTGTCTGGAGTACTGGACTCATGAACCAATGACAGACCAACAGTTGGAGTCTTTCTTTGCATCAGCCCAGCCTTGGCAAATAGCTGTAATGATCGCCTCAAAAGCGAAGATGCCGCCAAATAGGTATGAAAATCTTCTGAAAGTAGTATCTCAAGTACATTAAATTTAAGTCTGTTTGCGAGGCAAGAAAATCCTTGTAAACAGACCAACTCTTAGACTTTTGTAGCCATGTAACAAATAATTCATCTTTCTTAAGTAGCAAATTTTTTTTTGTTACCTAGAATTAAGTACACTAAGCCATGCATAGATATCCTCCTTAAGAATACAGTGTAAATGCAAGTATAAAAACATAGTTTTGTATTTAAGCTTTCGGTATTATTTGGGAGAAATCTATTTTTAAATTGACTAAGTAAGCCGCAGCATATATAATTTGCTTTAACTTGAATGGTATATAAGTGTGATCGCTAATTTTAGCTAGAGCGCAATCGAAAAATTGCTCACAGCGTGCGAGAGCGCTTCTTACTCTGGAGTCATTTCCCAGGTGCAACGGGAATTTAAGGTGCAGCTACTTTGAAAACCATTAATTCGCTCTTGAGCGACCGTCTCATCAATCTGGATGTGACGAGAGATTTGATTGCACATTGAGTAACCAGATCGACGATCTTAAATTATGCAAGATTCTATCCCCACTAAATAGAGAAAATAGCTGCTATGCCTACATTAGACTCTTATTCCAAAACTCAGCCAGAAGAAATTAATCTTCAAAATTATGCAATAGTTTTAAAGCGGCGCTGGCTACCGGCGTCATTAGTCTTTATCGCTTCGGTCGGCTTGGCAACATTAGCCGCTTTGATGCAAAAACCGGCTTATCAAGCAACGGGGAAAATGATCTTTCAATCAGACCGCAGCACAACTCTCACAGGCGGTGCTGGGGAAAAAGTTGGGGCATTGGAAAACCTGCGGACATTGGGGACGCCGATAGATACACAAGTAATTGTCGTCCAGTCATTACCAATTATTGCGGAAACAATTTCTAAGCTCGATCTTAAAGATAAAAACGGTGTTCCTCTCGATCCTGAGGTTCTTGCCAAACAAATTAAAGTTGAGGCATTGTCAGGAACAGATATCCTGCAAGTTATTTATAAATCGCCCGATCCTGTATTGTCAGCGAAAATAGTCAATCAAGTGATGAGTTCTTATATTAAGAGCAATATTCAGTCAAATCGGGCGAAAATTAACTCTGCGGGTGAATTTGTCGCCAAGCAAGTACCCCGCACGGAAGCAGAAGTAAATCAAGCCGCCAACGCACTACGCCAGTTTCAAAATCGTAACCGGATTGTCGATCTAGAAAAAGAGTCAGCGGCGGTCGTGGCAAGTATTAGTAATTTAAATGACCAAGCTAATACTGCTAGAGCACAATTAACAGACGTTTCTGGACAGTCAGGAGAATTACGCCGAAAAATCGGGATGTCAACAGAGAATGCAGTTAATTCTACTTCTTTGAGTCAAATACCCGGTATTCAAAAAGTGTTAACCGAACTTCAAAAGGTACAAACAGATTTAGCCACTCAAAGCGCCGTCTATACAGAAGCGCATCCCATGATCACTAAGCTGAAGAACCAAAAAGCAACTTTAGAGACTTTATTGCAGCAAAGAATTGCTGAATCGAATGGGAGTCAAACATCTGTGTCCCCAAAATCTCTGCAAATTGGGACTTTGAAGGAAAATCTGACTGGTACTCTTGTGCAAGCAGATGCTCAACGCCTAGGTTTACAAAACCGCGTCGCCGAATTAGACAGTCTTCGCGAAGCCTATCGCCGACGGGCGGAAGCTATTCCGAATTTGGTGCAGCAACAAGGCATTTTAGAACGGAGGCTGACGGTTGCGAAAACAACTTATCAAACTCTGTTAGCCAAGTTACAGGAACTTCAGATTGCGGAAAATCAAACAGTAGGTAACGCCCAAATCGTCCAGGCGGCGGTGGTACCAAAACAACCAGCAGCTTCTTTAAAATTGTTATTTATTGCTGGTGGTGGTTTGGTGGGATTATTGCTTGCGATCGCAGTTGCTTTCTTCATCGATTTAATTGATCGCTCGGTGAAAACTGTCAAAGAAGCAGAAGCGCTATTTGGCTACACTTTACTGGGAATAATTCCGAAATTGGATGCCGATCCCAAACATCGCGAACGCGAGAGCGATCAATCTCGCGTCACAGTGATGAACTCACCCCTGTCCCCAATCAATGCCGCCTATCAAATGCTACAGGCGAACTTGAAGTTCATCAGTTCTGACAAAAAGAATCGCAGCATTGTCGTCACGAGTTCTTTACCTCAGGAAGGAAAATCAGATGTAGCCGCTAATTTGGCTGCAGCTATTGCTCAAGTTGGACGACGGGTACTGTTAGTCGATGCCGATATGCGTCATCCTTCCCAGCATCACTTGTGGAATTTAGTCAACACCGTAGGGTTAAGTAACCTGCTAGTAGAGCAAGAAGAAATTGCCCACCCCCCAGTACACCAAATTACGAATAACTTATCAGTCCTCACCGCTGGCGTGATCCCCCCTAACCCACTCGCCCTAATTGATTCGGAGCGCATGGCGACTTTAATTAGCTTGTTCTCACAAGAATATGATTACGTCATATTTGATACACCTGCTTTGGCAGGGAGAGCCGACGCTGCGGTTTTAGGTAAAATGGTGGACGGTGTTCTCCTAGTAGTTCAACCAGGTATTGTCGATTCCGCAAGTGCAGCGGCGGCGAAAGCTCTATTATCGAGATCTGAGCCAAATATTCTCGGCATGGTCGCCAACGGGGTGAATGTGAAGCAAGAGCCTGATAGTTATTTCTACTACACCAACCCACAACTGGAAAATGATATTAAACCCATCATTGATCCTGTATCTATATCCACAACCGCTGCTGTGAAAACGAAAAAATCATGAACACAGAAGCAGAAAAAATCGGACTTTGGCAGCAAATTCAAGAAGATTGGCACGCCCACGGCAAGGATTGGACAAAGCCAGGATTTCGGGCTGTAGCAATTCAGCGTTTTGGAGTATGGCGGATGAGCATTGAACCCAAACTCCTCCGTGCGCCTTTCAGTATTCTTTATCGAATGCTGTACCACAAAGCTCGCAATACTTATGGCATCGAATTACCCTATTCTGTGCAACTTGGTCGGCGCGTTATTATCGAGCACCAGGGAGGCATTGTGATTCATGGTAATTGCAGCATTGGCGACGATTCCATCATCCGTCAAGGAGTGACATTAGGTAATCGTTATATGGAGCGTCCATTCGATGCACCCCAATTAGGTAAACGCGTCAATGTTGGGGCGGGAGCAAAAATTTTTGGGAATGTCACGATTTGTGACAACACCAATATTGGTGCTAATGCTGTGGTGCTGAAGGATGTGCCAGAAGGGGCAACAGTTGTGGGAATTCCGGCAAAAATTGTTGGCACCAAAGCTGCATCACACTAATAGGCTCGCTTACCTTGCTTCACGGAGAAAATGGCTACCAACAGTAAAACCCAGTAAATATTGGCCAACCGTAATAGATAACTCTCCGTAACGTTATTCAGGGCTAAATAAATTAAAAACACAAGTGGCCAAAGTTCTTCTGTGGCTTTGGTCGCATAACCTTGTTTGAGCGCTCGCCAAAAAACCAGCACAAAGGAGATTGCGAAGCAAATAAAGCCAATTAAGCCAATATCTAACGCTAAGTCAAGAAAGCCATTGTGGACGTGAGGCGGAATAAAATTATACGAGACTGCCAAACCAGCTTCTAGAGCATTTTTACTTCCCGGTGCCCAAAATGCTCCGCGACCAAATCCTAAGAATAAATGTTCGTGCAGCCGATTTAAGGCAACACCCCAAATTTCTGTTCGACCTGTGAGGGTAGGATCTTTCCCCATCCCTGTTAAAATTGTTACCCAGTTTGTAAAGACAACTAGCCCAATCCCACCGAGAAATAGCATCATCAAATCCAAAATTAGAATCGTGATTTTGCCCCGCCATTTGAATTGACGGTAAAATACGACGATTAGTAATAACAGCAAAGTCATTGTCACTGATGTTTTAGAAGTGGAACGCAACATCAGCAGCAGCGACAAGCCAAAACCGCACCAGGCAAAAATTCTTCGTGGTTCCTTGTTGGTGCCTAGTAAATAAAAGGCAACCATACCGAGAGTCATCATACTCCCCAAGGTGTTTTTGTAATCGTAGATTCCTTTCCAGGCTCCCGGATGGTCTGCACCATGCACGCCAATGCTGGGAACTAATACCGCAGTCAAAAGACTAGCAACAGCGCCGATTCCAAATGTCCAAGCCACTAGTTGCAACTGCTCTTTCAAGCTAAATCGTCCTGCAAAGTACAATCCAAAGAAAGTCATTTGCAGCACCTCTCGACTATTTTCCAGCACAAACGAGGGGACAGTAGACCAGGTAAATGACACCACCGCCATCACGGTCACTACCCAGATAAATATGTCTCTTTTGGCGGTAGCTAAAGTTATCCGCCAGCGCAGCAACAATAATAAGCCAGAAATAGACCAAATCGCGTATCTTAATGCGGTCATTGGTCCTGTGGGTACTGTATCTCCAAAGCTTAAGCCTCCAGTGAAAAATGTGAGACTTAAAATCGCAAATATTTTTTCTAGTATGTCTGATAAATTTTTCACAACTACAGCAAAATATATCCTTATGAATTGTTACTCAGTGGCAAAAAATCAGATTTACTCTGTTCGCACACCTGATTAATAGCTGCGACAAGTAAATTTACTGAGTTTGATAGATTATGCCATATCCTTATAATCTTATAGTGTTTGCTTTATACTGATTTTTTACTACGTATTACTACTTAACAGCAAGTCAGATAGAAAAAAATAAAAATTAGAATAATAATTGAAGTATTTAAACGCTCGTCAAAAATATTTCTTTTGGGGGTTGTATAATTTTCAGCATGACTATCTAAGTATATTGCTGAAGATGACACAGTCTTCTTCATGCTATTCTAATACACTCAGTAAAATTACCATCATTGTGGTACGATAACGCCTGAGTAATCATGACTACACTAAAGAAAATCTACCTAATGTAGATTATTTACAAACTTAAATATAATATGTCATCGCTAAAAAAACTTGCTATTCGCGGCGCAATCTGGACATTTGCTGGTTACGGAACCAGTCAGATACTCCGATTTGCCAATAACCTTATATTGACTCGGCTGTTAGTGCCAGAATTTTTCGGTCTCATGGCACTAGCTAATACTTTAAGAATCGGACTCGAACTGTTTACAGATATTGGTATTGGTCAAAGTATTGTCCAAAATAAACAGGGAGACAACCCTGTATTTTATAATACTGCGTGGACAGTCCAGGTAATTCGTGGGTTTGGTATTTGGCTGGTTTGTCTACTCTTGACTTGGCCTTTGGCAAAATTTTACGGTGACGATCGCTTGCTGTTACTCTTGCCAATAGTCGCACTCACCTGCGTTTTCGATGGATTCAACTCTACCGCCCATTTCACCCTCCACCGGCGGATGATGTTGGGAAGGTTAACTATTTTTGAAATTATCGCCCAAATTCTCGGACTAGCAGGAATGATCATCTGGGCATATTTTAGTCCAGATATCTGGGCATTGTCTCTGGGCGGATTTGGCGGAATTATCTTCAAGATGGTAGGAAGCTACTGGTTAGTTCCTGGTATTCGCCACAAATTTACATGGAACAAAGAAGCTTTAGCAGAAATCCAGTCCTTTGGGCGGTGGATTTTTATCGCCACCATGTTGATGTTTCTCGCCGAACAATCCGATCGCTTGATTCTCGGCAAGTTACTCACCTTTCAAAGTTTAGGAGTATACACGATCGCTTATACCTTGGCAAATATCCCCCGAGAAATCATCAAGCAAGTCAGCCACCGCGTGATTTTTCCGGCGATTTCCCAACAAGCAGAACTACCACGAACGAGTTTAAGAGAAAAAATCCTTCGCCAACGCTGGCGGTTATTGATGATCAGCGCCGTTGGCGTGAGTTTGCTGATTGCGTCAGGAGACATGATTATTCATCAACTCTACGATCAGCGATACCAACAAGCAACTTGGATGATGCCGATTTTATGTTCCGGAATCTGGTTTTCGGTTTTATTCTATACGATGAGTCCGGCACTGCTAGCGATCGGTAAACCTTTATACTCCGCTCAGAGCAACTTAGCGCGGTTAGTTGTGATTGGGTTTGGATTACCCATAGCATTTTTCCTTAAAGGTATCCTCGGATCTGTAATCCTAATTGCCTTTAGTGATTTCTTCCCTTACTTAGTGTTGCTACACGGCTTGTCCAAAGAAAGACTCACCTGCATGACCCAAGATTTGCAAACTACTGCCTTCTTCATTGGTTTCCTAACTTTAGTACTCTTAATTCGCAGTTCCCTGGGATTTGGGTTCCCAATTCAGGCAATTCTGGGATAGGGGGACTCCCCCTACACCCTACAACGGACTCGAATTGAGCAGAGCAACTAATTTACCAGACTCAATTTTAATATCATGACGCTCTAGCACTCGTGCTCTGCCCGCATGACCCATTTGTTCAAGGTCGGTAATTGGTAACTGCAAAGCTTCACGCATTGCCGAAGTAAGTGCATCTACAGATCCCGAAGGAATTAGCCAACCGCAAACGCCAGGTTCGACTAACTCGGGAATACCTGCAATGTAAGTACTAATGACAGGACGACCCAAAGCCAAGGCTTCCATAATCACCACTGGTAAACCTTCCGCAAAGCTAGGTAATACCATGACTCGTGCTGACTGGATGTATTGACGAACCTCAGAACTGCTAGCCCAGCCGGTAATTTCCACCCAATCTTCCAACCCAAACTCAGCAATTAAACTCTCGATATCACATCGCAACTCCCCATCACCGACCAATAGCAACTTAAACTTCAAGCCTTCAGCGGCTAATTGTTTGACAGCATTAATTAAAAGTAACTGACCCTTAGCTTCACAAAGTCTGCCTACACAGACAAACTTCGGCGGTAATGGAATCGGTACTGGTTGTTGGGCGAGAAATTCGCTATCAACACCACAGTGAACTACATGGATTTTTGACCATTGTTCCGGCTTGCACCAGCGATAAAGTTGACTGCGGCTAAAAGAACTAATCGTGACAACAAACGCCGCCCGCTTCACTTTTTCTACTATTGATAGTCCATTCACATGATCGAATTCGTCTGGCCCGTGAATTGTAAAGCTATAATCAGGACCACCCAACGCTTGACACAGCATTGCTACTGTCGTCGAATTCGTTCCGAAGTGGGCGTGAACATGGCTGATGTTCTCAGCTTGAGACCATTGAAGAATCACACAAGCCTCAGCCAGATAAGCTAAATGTAAGAAAACACCACGTTCAGAACCCCAGCCAACTGATAACGCTAACTTTAAAGCCTTGAAAAACGAGAGTGGTTTAGCGATCATTACCCGGAATAAGCTAGAACTCAACCCAGCGATCCCCACACCCAAAACTGCCCGAGTTTTTGTTAATTCCTGCTGATCTCCAACGTCAACTAAATCGACGGCGCTAGAACGAATTGCCCACCGCGCTACGGGAATGCCGTAGGCTTCAATCCCAATGATTTCGCGGCGAATAAAGCTGTGACTGACCTTAGGATATTGATTAATTAGATAAGCGATTGCTTGAGACACGTTATTACCACACTATATAATCAAACAGTATTTAAGAACTAATTGCGGAAAATTTACCGTTCAGATCACCCAATACTCACGCTCATTGGATGCTGCATAGCAAAGCTAAGAGTGAAGACGGACAAAACCATCTCTGGCACAAAAGTTAATCCTGTCTTTGCCTAAACAATTAAGATGTAGTCTATTTAGGTTTACTCCTGTTTTAAGTATTATTACTTAATACTATAGCTTATGCAGTTAAAATTGGCAACAAAAGTGTACAGTATAAACATCAGTAATACAACTGAATTTTGACAAACTTGATGCTGCAAAAGCAAGAGAGAAAAGCTATTCACAAAAGAAAATTATCCAGCACAATATATATTGTGCTGGTGTAAATTTACTCGTATTTAGCCAATAATCTTGGTAATTGAATCTAATGTGATGTATTTATCCCAGTAAATTGATGACTGGATCGGCTCAAACCAAAACTTTTTGTTTAGGCGCTAAAGATGAGAGCGAGTTTGTCAGACTCTGGATGTAAGCATCATGGTTATGAGCTTTTAATACTAGCTCATAGCCGCGTTGAGCATAAGCCTCGGCTTGTTCCGGGTTATGCAAAAGATTGACAATTGCCTGCTGTAACTCAGAAGCATTACCGGGCGTGACGCCGACAATTATTCCCGCATCAATCAATTCCTCAGCCATCCCTGGAGTACGAGTCATAATTATCGGTCTTCGACAAGCCATCGCCTCAAACAAAGTTGTAATCCCGGCTTGATAATTGTGGTCGAACAGGGTAATCACAAACACGTCAGAATCGCGATAGAGTTGCACTAATTCCTGCCAGTCATAAAAGCGATAAGCCATATTCTGAGGAATCACATCGGGAAATGTCCGCTTTACAGCTTTAGCATCTGGAGATACCGCACAAATTCTCACATCCAAATCCAAATCTTGGGTGGCTGCGGCTAAAGTTCGGTAATCTCGTTGTTCTAGACCACCACTTCCAATCACTGGTCGTGACTTGTCACTCCTCGCCGCACCGGGGGAGAAAAATTTAGTGTCTGTATGCTGGACGGTAAACAACTGGACACGGTCTTCACCTAAATGTAAATAGCGGCGCAAGAAATCTACTTTCACCTGACTTTGGGTTAAGTACAGATCAACGCGCGATGCTAAGCGAAACAGCTTTAAGGCAATACGACTGCGAGGGCGGTCTGCATGGTGAATAAAGACAGTGATTTTTGGACCTTCAGGTTGATCTCCACAAAGAGCTGCTACACAATAGCCAACTTGTTCGCTGATGCAAAAGACGATATCTTCACTTGTCAACTGCTCAGATAGTCTTCGAGCCATTGCCCATTCTTCTGGTAAGCCAACAATTTTGGCACGCATCTGGTCTATTAATGATATTGACTCGGCTTCTGGATAATGAATTGACGCTCCTAAATGCTGACCTAAATCTAGTAATGCATGTCGAGGACAAATTCCTGCTTGAGAATCTTGCTGTGTACTTTCGATATTGAAGGCACGGCAGAATAAAATATGATACTTCATCTCAGTAAATTCTTTAGATTTCAAATAAATTAAGTGAATTTATACTAGCAGTAAACTGTTGACAATACTTACAAACAATTGCCATATTTAATACATTTTTTAGAATAAATAATTACATAATCTGTAATTATGCTTACCAGTGAGGTTCAAGACGCAATTTTATCATCTTTGATTTATAGTCTTAATTGAGACTAAATATCTTTAAAGAAAAAAAACACAATTGGCAGAAATTTAAAGTTTATGTAAAATATGTCACAGAGAAAAGAAAAAATGAAGTATAAAATAACGCTGTGTTAAGATCATCCACGGAAACGGTATTTTAAGAAGATTAGAGGACTGATTCTCACAGCCTTATTCATTAATTCCAACTCGGTTGCAAAAGTAAAATTATGATTTTTATCAGGTTTTCTGGTAGAGAATGGGCGCAAAAAGATGAATAGTAGACCTTTGGTGAGTATTTTAATTAACAACTATAACTATGAGCGCTTTTTACGAGAAGCTATTGATAGTGCGTTGAATCAAACATATTCTCCTGTTGAAGTAGTGGTGGTTGATGATGGTTCGCGCGACAACTCTCGGGAACTTATTGCCAGTTATGGAGAGCGAATTGTCTCCGTATTCAAGCCTAATGGTGGGCAAGCCTCAGCTTTCAATGCTGGATTTGCCGCTAGTCTTGGAGAAATAATTTGTTTTCTGGATGCGGATGATTATTGCTTTGCTGAGAAAATCACTCAGATTGTTGACCGATTTAGCCAAAATCCTCAGGCTAGTTGGATTTTTCACGAACTCAAGGATGTTGATGCTAATGGCAATTCTTTAGTCACTCAACAATCTGTACCAGAGAATACATTTGTTGATTTGCGTGGGCACTTGGTGAAAGGGCAGAATCTCCCTTATTTTCCAGCTACCAGTGGTTTATGCTTCAAACGCGATGTCCTGAAGCAATTCTTGCCGATGCCGGAAGAACTTTTAATTTCCGCCGATAACTTTTTGAGACTGGCAGCCGTTTATACTTCGCCCGGTTACCTATCAGCAGATCAGTTAGCTGTACATCGGATGCATGGCTCTAATTTATTTGAATTAAGAGCAGATAATGCCTTTCTACATGCCGAGACAAATATCAAAACTTCCTATTATTTGAGAAAGCGATTTCCGGAAACCAAAGTTTTTACCAACAAGCTTTATGCCCACTCTGTTGGCAGGCTTGCTGGCAGAACTAATTTGCAACGAGTTTTCCAAATACCTGAATCAAAAGAGTACATGAGATTTATTTCTCCGGACTCGTGGCTCACTTGCGCTCCTCGGATGACTTATAACTACCTTCAGGAAGCGATCGCTCACTTAAATTCGAGCAAGCGGGCGTGACAAAAGTTATAAATAATCTAAAAACCCCTCTGGAACTAGCTTAAGTTTGCCGGATTTAAAGCGTTCAATATTGACCCACAGTGCTGTTTTTTGCCGTTCACCTTCGGAAAATACCAGTTGCTCTAACTGATAAAATTTCTGATCGACAAAATCGCACTGATAAACTTGCAGGATTTCGTGACCGGGTTGGTCATTGAAAGTAAAGATATTTTCAAGACAACCCAGATAGCGAATGTTCGTCAGATCCGCCTGGATTTCTTCTTGAAATTCCCGCTGGAGTGCGACCAAACTAGTTTCGCCAAAATCTACACCACCGCCAAGAGCACGGTAAAAAGTTTGTTGCTTCACCGGGTCATGACCTTCGGAAATAAAGATGCGATCGCCATCGCGGATCAATCCCAAAGCTAACACCCGAATTTCGCCAAGAGTGTGCATACCTAATCCTCATCTCCAAAGTCAGGGCGGCTGTCACTATCAGCGACTGACCAATCTTCGTTTTCGCCACCAATATACAATTGCTCAATGTTGACATATTCTTGACTCAACTGCTGTAGACCATTGAGCAAAATATCGAGAGCGATCGCATCACTAGTTCCTAAGTCAAACCAGCAGCGCGCCCAAGTTCCCTCATACTCAAATTCGCCCATATTATGCATTAGAGCGACCAGACTTTTATCATACCCTTGAGAATCATAATCAAAGTAGCTCACATCAAGCCCTGTATCTTGAACTTGGAGATTCTCGGCATTAAAAGCGCCCAACTTCCCGAGATAAAACCAGGAATTGAAAACTTCTTCTACATATTGTTTTTCCCGCCCAGACGGGACTGTGCTGAATTTTAGCCAAATCCACACATCAAAAGGGTTAAATTCGCGGAACTCGATCTGCATTCCCTGTTAATACCCCAATTACAGCATCGTCATCTCAGCATAGCCGCTTCATCCAACCAAAGCTAGCCATTTAGGGTAGAATCATTCACTACTGAGTGGATTTAAGCCTTTTAAATAGGTTTAGTGAAAGATTTGCTCATTAGGCAACACGTCACATAAGGTGGGACAATAAGAACCGTAATTTAGCTATTGTTATTTAGGAAAATATCGAAATGTGGAAACGCATTGCCGCGATTATATTACTAGTGTTGACTTTAGGTTCGATTGATTGTAGTTCTGCGGCGGCGGTAGGAGGACTCAAAAGCTATGTAGATACAAGCGACGGCTATCAGTTCTTATATCCTAACGGCTGGGTGCCAGTAAAAGTTAGCAATGGCCCAGATGTTGTCTTACATGATTTGATTGAAACCACAGAAAATGTCTCAGTCGTCATCAGCCCAGTCCCCGAAGGTAAAACTTTAGCCGATTTAGGCACACCCACAGAAGTAGGATATAAGTTAGGGAAAAATGCGATCGCCCCTCCCGACTCAGGTCGCGAAGCTGAACTCGTCAACGCAGCAGAGCGAGAATCTGACGGTAAGTCTTATTATATTCTCGAATACGCTGTGAAATTGCCGAATAAGCAACAAAGACACAACCTAGCCAGCGTCGCGGTGAGTCACGGCAAACTTTATACTTTTAATGCTTCAGTCGCAGAAAAACGTTGGCGGAGAGTTAATCGGCTGTTTGATGAAATAATTACATCTTTCTCCGTTTATTAATTAGCCTGCACTATGGAAATTCCTCCCTTTGTCCTCGCCTCCGCATCTTCCGCCCGTCGTCGCTTATTAATCCAGGCGGGAATTGCGCCATTTGTTAGCGCGAGTAACTTTGACGAGTCACAAGTTGTCTTAACTGACCCAGCCCAATTAGTCCAAACTCTCGCCCAGCGCAAAGCCGAAACTGTGGTACCGCAGTTTACAGCCGCGTTGATTATGGGTTGTGATTCAGTTTTAGCGATTGATGGCGAAATACATGGTAAACCACCAACCGCAGCAGTAGCGATCGCCCGTTGGCAAAAAATGCAAGGTCGCAGCGGCGAACTTTACACAGGTCATGCCTTAATTGACACCGCACAAAAACGCACTTTAGTCAAGCACCAAGTAACCAGGGTTGACTTCGCGCCGATGAGCGCTCAAACAATTGCAGCATACGTCGCTACCGGCGAACCCTTAAACTGTGCTGGCGCATTCGCCCTAGAAGGTCGCGGCGGTCTATTTGTCGAAAAAATCGTCGGTTGTCACAGCAACATCATCGGCTTGAGCTTACCCCTACTAAGCCAAATGCTGACAGAATTAGGATACAACCTCACCGATTTTTGGCAGTAATCACCCCTCCCCCTCTCCCCTCTCCCCTCTCCCCTCTCCTCTCCTCTCTTAGTGTCCTTAGTGTCCTAACGGCTGGCGCCTAACGCCTAACGGCTTCGCTGCGCTAACGCTTCGCTAATGTGGTTCGTTAAAAAAATTTAGGAATGCGCTACATGTCACTTACTACCTCGAATTCCCTCCGCGAGCAACAACATCCGCTAATTCGGCAATTGGCTGATTGCATTGAAGCAACATGGCACAAGTACTTACAACTAGAACCGTACCATTTGCCATCAGAGTTGGGATATGTCGAAGGTAGATTAGAAGGCGAAAAACTGACGATTGAAAACCGCTGTTATCAAACAACCCAATTCCGCAAGATGCATCTAGAACTGGCAAAAGTTGGACCAGTGCTAGATATCTTACATTGTGTGATGTTTCCTCATCCCGAATATGACATCCCGATGTTTGGCTGCGATTTGGTCGGGGCGAAAGGACAAATTAGTGCAGCGATCGCCGATCTTTCCCCTGTCAATGAAGGTAAACTACCAGAATCATACACGGACCAACTTTCAGCTTTAAGTGGATTCAACTTTTCCCAACCACGGGAATTACCCGAATGGGGAGAGATATTTTCTCCCTTCTGCATTTTCATCCGCCCCGCTTCTCCGGCTGAAGATGCAGCTTTTCTGGCGCGAGTCCAGGGATTTTTAGAAATTCATTGTCAAATTGCAAGTACCCAAAAGCCCTCCCCCCAACAAAGAAGGGAGATTCTCGCCGGTCAAACCAACTACTGTACCAAACAACAGCAAAATGATAAAACCCGCCGCATTTTAGAAAAAGCATTTGGCACAGATTGGGCGGAAAATTATATGACCAAAGTTTTATTCGATTTACCTACCTAGGCATATCTAATAACAAAAGTCAATAGTGAATATTTTGAGTTTTGGCACTTCATCCTTGACTATTAGCCTTGACTTTTGCTTACTCATCAGTAGGGAACTTTCTTTTTCCAATTTGGATGAGTAAAATTCAAATAAACGAGAGTTGTCTACCATGTCAAGTGTGAGTGAAAAGCCAAAGCCCAGCCAGCGAGTATTAGAGAGAAAGCCGATTAATCGGTGGGGTATCTTTTTAGCCATCGTCGCAGCTTTAGCGATTGGTGCGATAGCCCTCAATCGGCTACATCAGAAGACACTACAAGCTGTTGCACCGCCGCTAACAGCAAATAAAACCCCCATAAGTACAATTACATCATTAGGACGCCTAGAGCCGCAAGGAGAAGTAATCCAGTTATCCCCTCCTAGTTCCTCATTTCAAAATGCCCGCGTCGAGCAAATACTGGTTAAAGAAGGACAAAAAATTAATCAAGGTCAACCGATTGCGATTTTAGATAATCATAATCGCCTCGCCGCCGCCTTAGAGCAAGCCAAAGGACAACTGCAATTAGCATACGCCAACGTCGCGAAAGTAAAAGCTGGAGCACAAACAGGGGAAATTGAAGCGCAAAAAGCAGCAGTAGCCCGTTATGAAGCCCAATTAAGAGGTGAAAAAATCGCCCAACAAGCAACAATCGAGCGCATCTTGGCTGAACTGCAAGGACAAAAAAATGTTCTCCAAGCCACAGTAGCGCGAGTAGATGCGGAAAGGCGCAATGCTCAAGTTGAAGTTGGACGTTACGACACGTTATTTAAAGAAGGCGCAATTTCTAGTCAAGATCGAGACAGAAGACGTCTCAGCGCCGAAACCTCCACTCAGCAACTCAACGAAAGCCAAGCTGGGCGCATCCAAGCAACAAGCACTTTGGAACAGCAATTAGCTGAAGCTAAAGCCAATCGTGACAAAACCCTGGAGACTATCCAGAAACAAATCGACGAAGCCAAAGCCACCCTCAGCAAAATTGTCGAAGTTCGTCCTACAGATATCCGCGTCGCCCAAGCCCAAGTTATGAGTAGCACCGCTACGGTCAAACAAGCTCAAGCTGAGCTAGATTTAAGTTATGTCCGCGCCCCGATTAGCGGCGAAATCATTAAAATTCACACAAAACCAGGAGAAACCGTCGCCGATCCGAAAAAAGGCATTGCTCAAATCGGGAGAACAGATCAGATGATCGCGGTGGCGGAAGTGGCGGAAGAAGATATTGGCAAAGTCCATCTCGGTCAAAAAGCCACGATTAGTAGTGAAAATCACGCCTTTAATGGGCAGTTACATGGCACTGTGATTAATGTTGGCAGACAAATTGGCAAAAATGACATTCAGGGTACCGATCCCGCCGCCGATGTCGATGCTAGAGTCGTGGAAGTAAAAATTGCTTTATCACCTGAAGATAGCCAACGAGTTTCCGGCTTAACTTACGGAAAAGTGGTCGTCGAGATTAATATTTAAACTCTGTAAAAAATGATTCGCAAAATCCCCCTGGCTTGGCTGCAACTCACCCGTGAAAAACCTCGCTTAGCAGTCGCAATGGCAGGAATAGCCTTTGCGGATATTCTCATGTTTATGCAACTCGGTTTTCGCGAAGCTTTGTTTAATGGCAACGTGCGGATGCACGCGGCTTTAGATGGAGAGATTGTTTTAATTAATCCGAAAACCAACGCCTTACTGTCGATGAAAAGCTTTTCACAACGGCGATTATATCAAGCTTTGGTATTTCCGGGTGTGAAATCTGTACATCCAATTTATTTAGCATTTAGTGATTGGCGGAATCCCACAGCTTGTGATAAGTCTCCGAAACCAGTGACTAATCCGGATGTTGTGCCTTTACCTTGTAGACCTCGCACCATTCAAGTTATGGGTGTGAATCCGGCAGAAAATGTCTTTACTTTACCAGGAGTTCAAGAGAGTTTAGTTAAAACCAAAATGCCGGATGTGGTTTTATTTGATAGCGGTTCTCGTGCCGAATTCGGTAATGTTGCGGCTGATTTTAAATCTGGGAAAACAGTCTCTACAGAAGTAGGCGGACGACGAGTTAAAGTTGGTGGCGTCTTCGATATGGGTGCTTCTTTTGGCGCTGATGGTAATTTAATTACTAGCGATTTGAACTTTCTGCGGATTCTCAAGGATAAGAATCGTCAGTATGGATTAATTGACATTGGTTTGATTAAATTAAAGCCAGGAACTAATCCTGCGCGGATTGTCAAACAAATGCGTGATTTTTATTGTCAACAAAAGACAACGACATTTGCAAAGGAGGACGATAATTATCAATGCCAAGATGTCAAAGTTTTTACAAAGCAAGAATTTGTCGATTTTGAAAAAGATTATTGGGCAAGTAGTACACCCATCGGCTTTATTTTTACTTTAGGTACAGCAATCGGTTTTATTGTCGGCACTGTGATTGTTTATCAAATTCTTTATACTGAGGTTGCTGACCACTTACCTGAGTATGCCACCTTGAAGGCTATGGGTTATACCCAAACTTATTTATTTATGGTGGTTTTTCAAGAAGCTTTGATTTTGGCGTTTATCGGTTACTTTCCGGGATTCGCTTTTGCGTTATTTCAATATCATATGGCGAGAAGTGCTACGCTGTTGCCTCTATTTATGACTGTCAGTCGGGCAATCACTGTGTTAATTTTGACAATATTAATGTGTACTATTTCCGGTGGAATTGCTGTGCGTAAGTTACAAGCAGCCGATCCTGCAGATATTTTCTAATAACATATTCAGAATTATGGAAACACAACCTGTAATCGCTATTCAAGAATTGAATCACTATTTTGGCAAAGGTGCGCTGAAAAAACAGGTTCTGCATGATATTAACCTGGAAATTAACGCTGGGGAAATTGTGATCATGACAGGTCCTTCTGGTTCCGGGAAAACTACTTTGTTGAGTTTAATTGGTGGGTTGCGATCGGTGCAAGTCGGTAGCCTGCAATTTTTAGGTACCGAAATGGGAGGAGTGAATCAAAAGCAACTCGTACATATGCGGCGGAAAATTGGCTATATTTTTCAAGCGCACAATTTACTTGGGTTTTTGAATGCTCAGCAAAATGTGCAAATGGCAGTTGAATTGACAAATAATATCCCGAAACACGAAGCAATGGCGCGATCGACCAAGATGTTGGAGGCTGTTGGTTTAGGTCAACGTGTTAATTATTTTCCCGATAATCTTTCTGGTGGACAGAAACAGAGGGTAGCGATCGCACGGGCGTTAGTCAATCAACCACCCCTAGTCCTCGCCGACGAACCCACCGCCGCCTTGGACAAAAAATCCGGACGCGATGTGGTCGAATTGATGCAAAATTTGGCGAAAGAACAAGGAACAACCATTTTAATGGTGACACACGACAACCGAATTTTAGACATCGCCGATCGCATCGTGGAAATGGAAGATGGCTTTCTAACACGGAATGCCAATTTAGTCAACAGTCAATAGTTTGAATTTAGCTGAAATCCCGATGTTGTGCTTTAGCATCAAGGATCTCAAAATATTTCTGTAACATTCAGATAATTTTTAACCGCGTGAATTAGATTTTTTGTTCTTATTTTTCTCTTCCTCTAACTTGAGTTCAGCGGCGGAAGGTTGACGACTAGTGCGGAAACTCACATTTACGCCTTCATTTGATTGTTCCAAAACTAACAAAGGCGTCGGCTTAGCCTTTTGATCCCAGTGCATGTAGGCAATTCGACCTTGAATCGTCGGTTGCCAAGTATCATGATCTTCAGCCGGACTCAAGTAAGTTTCAATACAATCAATAATTTGACTGATTGTTGCCGAAGTCGCCTGTGTCGGTAATTTCATCAAGCGAATTTGAATCCGAAACAGCACCCGCTTCGTCTTTTTGACCGGATTACCTGTCTCATACTGGACATCAAAAGTCTCATCCACCTGTCTTCCCGCACTCGCAATCCCCACCACACCCCCTTGAGCTTGCGTCGGACGCAATGCTTGGGCAATTTTATCTTTAACGGTGATTTTTACTTGATTAACGATCCCAAAGTGAAACAACTCCTCCGCCATCCGCATTCGTAGGTAATCCAGATTAAACTCTCGTGAGTTGATCAAGTCAGGATTAGTCTCCATCTTGCGGATCGTTTCTAGCGCCAGCTTTAACTTCTTCTGGAGTTCGCTGTTCCGGAATGCCTCAAACCTCAGCTTTTTTTGCAGCTTATCAGTGTAGAGTTTGCCATAGACAATCAAAGCAACCAATAGAAAAACCATTCCGCCAGAGGTAACAAACCCTAATTCTGCTGGTGGATGCGAATCTGACGGTGATTGAGACAAATCCACACCAGTTTTAACCAGGAAGATTTCCGGGAGATGAATTTTCTGTGTGTAGGATTGAACCAGGAAGATAAAAGTTGACATGTTCGATTACAAGAGAACATTAACGGCTCATCCTTAGGATGCCCAAATAAGGTAATGTCTTGATCGTTACTCAGTGAATTTTGTTTGGAACCGCAAAGGACGCAAAGGACGCGAAGGAAGAGAAGGGAATGGAAGGGAAGAAATGCTTAACTGGACTGTATTGGTTTATGAGGAGGAAGGATGATGGGGATTAATTTTCAAGGGATTCGCTTGGTTGCTACGGATATGGATGGTACGTTGACAAGTGGTGGAAAATTTACTTCGGCATTGCTGCAAGCTTTGGTAGATTTAGAGGCTGCGGGTATTCCGGTGCTGATTGTGACTGGACGGTCTGGTGGGTGGGTGAGTGGATTAGCGAGTTATTTACCTGTTCAAGGTGCTTTAGCAGAAAACGGTGGTTTGTTTTATCCAGTTGGCGGGGGAGAACCTGTCACCTTAACACCGATTCCTAACCTGAAAGTACATCGCCAGCACTTGGCTGAGACTTTTGCCATTTTGCAAACTAAGTTTCCCCAAATTCAAGAATCAAGCGATAATCGCTTTCGCGTCACTGACTGGACATTTGATGTCGCGAAACTCAATCCTGAAGAACTCCAAACACTCTCCTCACTCTGTCTGGAACTTGGCTGGGGTTTTACCTACAGTACTGTCCAATGTCATATCAAACCCCTCAATCAAGATAAAGCATCTGGCTTGCTACAAGTATTGCGCGACTACTATCCCCAACTCACTACAGACCAAGTTGTCACCGTTGGCGACAGTCCCAATGATGAAAGCTTATTTAACCCAGCTTATTTTCCCGTTTCCGTCGGCGTAGCAAATGTACGGGAATACACCCCGCAGTTACAGCATCAGCCAGCTTTGATCACCACTGCTGCTGAAGGTGAAGGGTTTTGTGAATTAGCACAATTAATTTTGCAAAATCCTGTTGAGTAATTTATCGTACAATCAGTGCTATTCAATTCATCTATTAATAGATTGATATAATTTTTAGCAATCCATTCAATTACTGGTACGCAAACAGCATCGCCAAAGCCAAAAAGTATATTGTGGAGTGAGGTATTTTATTGATGTACCAGAAAGTTTGAAGTTTAATTTTGGTCAAATGGTAAAACTATATTATCGAGGAATGGTAGAGAAAGACGGAAAACCTAAAATAGGACGTAGCGCTCGCTTATTAGGAGTTAGACTTGGGATTGATATTGATGTTGAACGATTTTTTAGAGATTGGTTCGATGAGCAAGGGTATTTATTACCAGAAGCAGAACGCAACCCTTCAGGCAATATTGTAGCTGCTGCGATAAGCAACAATAAAGGTATGTCTGTTTCCCGATCAATAGAGAGTCTACCAGCATTTCGTAGACCTGCATTTTTTGGAGGAACTGGACTAGATCCTTTGTGGCAAATAGAAGACAGTAAAATTTCTGGAGTACTTCAAGCAGTTCAAGATAGTGCTACCCACGTTACCATATTACCAAAGATTACAATGTTATTAGAGAAATATGAATCCGCACTTGAGAATACAAGGGATGATTGGGAAAAAGTTTTATAGGCTAATTGTAATTAATTAGGAAGCAAATTATGGCAATTGTATTTAGCTTATCGGTTGAATGTGGTTCTGACGAAGTTAGCGCCGAGCTATTTTCCCAACATTTCGATAATATAGAATGGATTCTTTTAAATGGTCAGCGATCGCAATCAATTGTTGATACTTTTCAGGATGCAGAAGAAAATTGGTGGTGTAGAATTGTTCCAAATGGAATTAGTACTCTAGGTATTGATACTCCAGAGACAGCATTTATAATGACAGAGTTAGGGATTACACTTTATCAACGTCTACAATCTGCTCCAAGCTTCCGTTATGCCTTAGTAGGTATCGAAGTAGATGAATTTAGGACTTATACAGAATTACTGGAAAACCCATCTGAACTAAATTTTCCCGGCTTAGTTATAGCTAAAAGCATTTGGCAGGAACTTGGCTCATCAAAGATGTTTAGACCCTTTAGCTTAGGTTATGTTTGGAAACCTTATGAAGGTGAAGTTTATAACCCGCTTACATCATCATTAGATCTAAAGAATAAGCTCAATGAATTACTAATTTTACAATCTTAGTAAGGAGGCAATTTACGTTCGTATATATCCTACAGCTTCACAGTCGCGTCACAACTGCCAACAGCTTAAACCACCTAGCTTAAAATGCCTGCTAAATTCAAGATAAATCCAGGCAGTACGTCTTCTCCTGATAAACTAGTTGGATGCAGAATCTCGACATCCTGTCCTTGTCTGTAAATTTCCACCCGTTGATTTTGAGGGTAAATCAACCAACCCAAACGTACTCCGCAGTTAATGTACTCCTGCATTTTTTGTTGTAGTATATTCAAATTGTCGCTGGTAGAACGTAATTCCACAACAAAATCAGGAGCCAGCGGTAAGAATTTTGCTCGGTCTGGGTTCAAAGCTTCTAATCGTTCCCGTTTCACCCACGACGCATCAGGAGAACGGTCTGCTCGATTAGGTAATTTAAAGCCGGTTGAAGAGTCAAAAACCAACCCAGTACCATCTGCATCTGCCCAATTACATAAGCGCTGCGTTATTTTGCTATTACGATTCCCGGTTCCCCATCCCGTTGGTGGCATAATAATTAACTCACCTTCAACAGTGCGTTCAAGGCGCAAATCTCTATTACTCTGACACAGATGGAAGAACTGCTCATCAGTTAAATCGATAGTAGGAGATAAATTGAGGATAAGAGCAGTCATTATATTGCTTCTTGCTGATTTTAGATTGACTCAAGTCGTAATTCAATTCATTGAACTTTACCTAATGAGCGGAATATCGACTTGAGGTTTCTAGCTGTAAGACCTATTTGTTAATATCCTTAGCCATTTTACGAAATTTGTCCATTTCCGGCTGAGGACGACGGCGACTTGCATTAGTTGGTTCTGCCTTTTTCGCTGGTGTAGCCATAGCTACTGGCTGTGAATAAGATTGACCGATGCTAGTTCTCTCATTGGGTTTCAAGAAAAAAGATTCCTTAGATTCAGCGACTCCAGCTACTTTACCTACTGAACCAAAGATAGTTTTGAAAAGACCAAAAAAACTACCCAACAATCCCGACAAAAAGCTGACAGAGCGAATTAAACTATTCTGGATAATCTGAATTGCACGTTGCATAAGAAAGCCTCCTATTCGGCTGATTTCACAAACAGATTGATGAGCCGATAAAAACGTTACAGGTGTTTTCCACCTAAACGAACATATCAGTAGGTTTTTAGAAAAATTTTAAATTGACAATTGACACATCTTTATTGTATACCTGCTAACCGATGAAGTGAAAAAGACACCAAACTAATTTTGCTCATGCCGTCGCCGACGTGGAGAACTACCGCCTCCAGGTATGACCAACACCTTATCAACACGATTACCATCCATATCCAAGACCTCGAAGCGCAGCCATTCCCAATCAAAGCGATCGCCTGGTGCCGGAATGCGACCAAGATGAGTAATCACCAAACCACCTAAGGTTTGATAATTGCCGCGATGTTCTCCTGGTAATTCCTCAATCTCAAAAATTTCAAAAAACTCATCGATTGATAACATCCCATCCAGCAACCAAGACCCATCCTCTCGTTGTACGGCTTGAGGCTCATCTTGTTGGTCGGCGGAAGGCACATCACCGACAATTTCAATCATTACGTCGTTGAGAGTCACTAATCCCTGGATAACACCATATTCATCCACTACCAACGCCATATGAGTGCCAATTTGCTTAAATAATTCCAGCACTTTTAATCCCCGTGTACTTTCCGGGACAAATACCGGCTGACGGAGGGCAACTGTAAAATCTAGCGGTTCACCAGTTAAACTGCGAGCCAATAAATCAGTTACATGCATAACACCTAACACATTGTCAAGCCCCCCTTGGCAGACAGGATAGCGGGAATAGGCGCTATCAATCATCTTTTTGCGGTTTTCTGGTGCCGTGTCTTCTAATTCGAGCCAAACAATATCAGGTCGGGGTGTCATCAAAGCACTAACTGGACGATCGCCTAAACGAAACACCCGCTCCACCATATCTTGTTCTGCTTCCTCAAACATTCCCGCTTCTGTACCTTGCTCTATCAAGATTTTGATTTCTTCTTCAGTGACTTGCGGTTCGTTAGAGGGAACAATGCCTAAAATTCGCAACACAAAGTCAGTAGAAGCACTTAAAAAATAAGCGGCTGGCGAAGTGATTACAGTTAATACCCGCATGGGAATAGCTACAGAAATAGCGATCTGTTCTGGGTTGTTAAGTGCCAATCGCTTCGGTACCAATTCACCAATGATTAAAGTTAAATATGTCGTAATTAATACTGCTAAGACGGAGGATATCAACTCCTTGTAAGTGACTATTCCCGGAATAAGACCTAATATTGGTCCTAATCTTCTAGCGATGGTGGATTCGGCAAAGGCACCGGACAAAATCGCCAGCAGTGTGATTCCAATTTGCACACTAGACAGGAAATGATTTGGCGATTCGGCTAGTTGTAATGCGACTCGCGCATTCACACTTCCTTGGTTAGCAAGCTGCTGCAGACGGACTTTCCGCGCCGAAATGATCGCCATTTCTGACATCGTAAATAATCCATTAGCGAAAACCAGCACCAGGACGATCAAAATCTCAAGAGAAATGGGGGACATTTTTAGAATTGCCGCTACTTACGGCAAACGGAGATTAAGTTCTTAGTATCCAGTATCTAAGGTGTTATGTTGAAAGGCTTTGATCAACACCACGTAGGATGATTCATCAATCACCAATCTAATTAACCAAGATCCAACCCTCGGCTGATTTTTCAATAAATGTACCAATACTATAAACTATCTTACGTAATATCACTGACAATTATCCCCATCTCCACAAATATAAACCCCACCCCCCATTCTTGACTCCTGAAATCAAGTAAGGTTTCACACTTCTGTTAGAGACTTTTACAATAGTTTAAGAAGGCAGATGCCACCCTTACAGACAAACTCCTCCCGATAAGACAATTTATGCCATTTTCATCTATTGTGCGTGCCTTGGGCCGATCGCCGCTCACTACCGAACTATTATCTAAACTCAAAGACAAACAATTGCTGTTGAATGGCATCCCGCGTCTACCAAAAGGACTAGTCAGTACAGCTTTAGCCCAAACTGCAGAGCAAAATCTCTTAATTGTTTGTGCCACATTGGAGGAAGCTGGACGTTGGGCAGCCCAAATGGAGGCGATGGGTTGGCAAACAGTGCATTTTTACCCCACCTCCGATGCATCGCCCTACGAACCATTTGACCCAGAAACAGAGATGACTTGGGGACAGATGCAGGTATTGGCAGATTTGGTGAATCATCCCAAATCCAAGATGGCAATCATTACCACTCAAACCTCACTCCAACCGCATCTACCACCAGTATCCGCATTTGTGCCATTTTGCCTAAACCTAGAAAAAGGCATGGAACTCACCCTTGAAGCCTTCAGTCTCCAAGTTGCAACCTTAGGTTATGAACGAGTCCCACTGGTAGAAACAGAAGGTCAGTGGAGTCGGCGCGGCGATATTGTCGATGTCTTCCCCGTATCCTCAGAACTCCCCGTCCGCTTGGAATGGTTTGGCGACGAAATTGAACAAATCCGCGAATTCGACCCCGCCACACAGCGCAGCGCGGCTTTAGATAAAATTAACCGGCTAGTCCTCACACCCACTAGCTTTGCTCCCATTGTGATGGCAGAAGTGGAAAATAGTCCGGAGTTCAAAGCCCTAAATACTGAGATTAATTCTGACTCACAAATGTTAGAGGGGAGTCGGCGGTTTTTAGGTTTAGCCTTCTCTAATCCCGCATCTCTCATCGACTATCTACCAAAAAATACTATTATTGCGATTGATGAACCAGAACAGTGTTACGCCCATAGCGATCGCTGGTTAGAAAATGCCGAAGAACAATGGCAGGCAAAAAGTGGATTACCGAAAATTCACCGTTCTTTTGATGATTGTCTCGCTACAGCCGATGAATTCCCCAAAATATCTCTATCAGAACTAGCCGAAGAAACCGCCCCAGGGGTGAAAACAACCTATTCCTTAAATCTTTCCAGCCGACCAGTACCAGTCACACCACACCAGTTTGCCAAAATTGCCGAAACATTACGTCAAGAACGCGATCGCAACTTCTCCGTGTGGTTAATTTCCGCTCAACCAAGTCGCAGCGTCTCTCTCTTACAAGAGCATGATTGTCCAGCTCAGTTTATCCCCAATCCTCGCGACTACCAAGCGATCGATAAACTGCAAACCAGTCACACCCCAGTTGCCTTAAAATATTCCGGTTTAGCAGAACTAGAAGGCTTTATTCTGCCGACATTCCGACTAGTAGTCGCCACTGACCGCGAATTTTACGGACAACACTCCCTAGCCACTCCTAGCTACATCCGCAAGCGCCGCAAAGCAACTTCTAAGCAAGTTGACCCAAACAAGCTGCGTCCCGGTGATTATGTCGTTCACAGAAATCACGGTGTTGGTAAATTTGTCAAGCTCGAAAGTCTGACAATTAACCATGAAACGCGTGAGTATTTGGTAGTGCAGTATGCTGACGGCTTATTGCGAGTCGCGGCTGACCAAGTAGGAGCATTGTCGCGGTTTCGGAAGAGTGCTGATAAAGCACCAGAATTGAACAGGATGACTGGTAAGGCTTGGGAAAATACTAAAAACAAAGTCCGCAAGGCGATTAAAAAATTAGCAGTGGACTTGTTGAAGTTATATGCGGCGCGATCGCAACAACAAGGCTTTGCCTACCCCCCAGATATGCCTTGGCAAGAAGAACTCGAAGATTCTTTCCCCTACCAACCCACAACCGACCAACTTAAAGCTGTCCAAGATGTGAAACGAGATATGCAAAGCGATCGTCCAATGGATCGTTTGGTTTGTGGTGACGTTGGTTTTGGTAAAACAGAAGTCGCAATTCGGGCAATTTTTAAAGCGATCACCGCCGGTAAACAAGTCGCCCTCCTCGCACCAACCACAATCTTGACTCAACAGCACTACCACACTCTCAAAGAACGCTTTGCACCATACCCGATTCAAGTGGGATTACTCAACCGCTTTCGGAGTGCTGAAGAACGCCGCGATATTCAACGCCGACTCAGCACAGGAGAATTAGATGTAGTCGTTGGCACACATCAACTTTTAGGTAAAGGTGTGAGTTTTCGAGATTTAGGATTGTTAGTAGTAGATGAAGAACAGCGGTTTGGAGTGAACCAAAAAGAGAAAATCAAATCCTTGAAAACTCAAGTTGATGTGCTGACTCTCTCGGCGACTCCAATTCCTCGGACTTTATATATGTCACTTTCGGGAATTCGGGAAATGAGTTTGATTACCACCCCACCTCCCACCAGACGTCCGATTAAAACTCACCTATCTCCCTATGATGGTGAAACTGTCCGCAGCGCTATTCGTCAAGAACTTGATCGCGGTGGTCAAGTGTTTTATGTTGTCCCGCGAGTTGATGGGATTGAAGAAACAGCTACAAATTTGCGATTGATGATTCCGGGGGCAAGACTAGCGATCGCTCATGGTCAAATGGAGGAAGGCGAGTTAGAGTCAACCATGCTTACCTTTAGTTCTGGGGAAGCGGATATTCTGCTTTGCACCACGATTATTGAGTCAGGTTTGGATATTCCGCGCGTGAATACGATATTGATTGAAGATGCTCACCGCTTTGGTTTATCTCAGTTGTATCAATTGCGAGGTCGGGTTGGTCGCGCCGGGATTCAAGCACATGCATGGTTGTATTATCCCAAGCAGCGAGTGTTGTCGGAAGCGGCTCGCCAAAGGTTACGCGCAATTCAAGAATTTGCTCAATTAGGATCAGGGTTTCAACTCGCAATGCGTGATATGGAGATTCGCGGTGTAGGTAATTTGCTCGGTGCAGAACAATCCGGTCAAATGGATGCGATTGGTTTTGATTTATACATGGAAATGTTGGAAGAAGCGATTCGAGAAATACGTGGTCAGGAAATTCCCCAAGTTGATGATACTCAAATTGACTTGAGTCTCACCGCGTTTATACCGGCTGATTATATTCAAGATATCGACCAGAAGATGAGTGCTTACCGAGCCGTGGCGGCGGCGAAATCACCGGAAGAATTGAAGCAGATTACTGCGGAATGGAGCGATCGCTATGGGACTGTACCGACACCAGCTAATCAACTATTGCGAGTGATGGAATTGAAACAATTAGCGAAAAAGATCGGATTTAGCCGCATCAAACCCGAAGGTAAGCAGCATGTGATTTTAGAGACACCAATGGAAGAACCGGCTTGGAATTTGTTAGCCGCAAATTTAACCGAAAGTATGCGATCGCGTTTTGTTTTCTCTCCTGGGAAAGTCACAGTTAGAGGTTTAGGTGTTTTTAAAGCCGATCAACAATTGCAAAACTTGATTGATTCTTTCCGCAAAATGCAAGGAGCAATCCCCGAAGCGGCTGTGGTTTAATTTGTGTAGTGATTAAATTATCGAAATAAATTGGGGGCTGTCGTCTGAAAAAGTGATAATATGCCGTCTGCGATGAGTTGGACGGCGATCGCTAAAATGAAAAATCCAAAGACCCGATTTAAAGCTCCAAACCCATTGTGTCCCAAAACTGAAAGCAGCAACTCTCCCAACGCCAAACACACATAGAGTAATCCACCAAAGAGGATAATTCCAATCAAACAGCCGAGATACTCACTCCGCTGTGTCATTTTTGTTGCCAAGCCAATCACCACTCCAATCGAGCCAGGTCCCGCAATCAAGGGAATTGCCATTGGTGTGAATGACACATCATCTTTTTCCATTCCCGCCTGATGTTCAGAGTCAGTTAAACGATTTTTGCTCGTCACCATTTCCCAAGCAGCATGAGCGACCAGCAAGCCTCCAGCAATTCGGAGTACATTTAAAGAAATGCCGAAGAACGTCAGCACCGTTCGACCTGCAATCAGAAACAATGCTAAAATCAAAACCACATTCAACGCAGTCCGCTTAGCTTGTTGTCTACGTTCTTTACGGCTGTCGGTTTCAGTTAAGCTATAAAAGACGGGTACCGCTCCAATCGGGTTAGCGATCGGGAATAGGGCAGCAAAAGTGCCAACGGCATAAGTCAAAATTGATTGTGCCATATCAGTTTGAGTTTTCCCTATAACGTCTCTATTATCAGGTTTATAGGAAATAACTAAACAGATAGTGTCGTTTGTAATCCACTTAAAAGAGCAGATTTTATCAGATTTTAAGTGGACTTCAATAGTTGCAAGTAGCATCTAAGCTACAAAGTGCGGATTAATCTAGCTCACTTCACTTACAGTAGCAAATCATTACTCTGATATCCATTTCCAGAGTTGGTAAGCACCAAAGCCGACAGCTGCAGCCGCAGCCGCAGGTGCTACAACCGTAATAGCAACACCTGCGAGCATTCCACCTCCAACTGTCGCCCCAACTGCTGCTAATCCAGATGTTATTCCAGCTGCGCTCAAGCCAGCAACACTTCCAGCTGCAGCGACTGTACCAACGGCTCCAGCAGTTCCAGCCAAAGCACCTACAGTTGTCATTGTTCTACCAACAGCACGAGCTTCACGTTCATCGCCTGGAAGGTTCTCATCATCTGTTAAAACCTGATCCATAGCTATTTTTGTGATCGTGGCAGGAGCTAAACC
>JBBQRU010000018.1:0-49884 GCA_038214545.1 Cyanophyceae cyanobacterium
AGCTTGTAGTGCTTTCTGGTCGTATCCTTTTTTCGGTTGCTGCTTGTGCAACTGCATCAGGAGATCGATGTAGAATTCGTAAACGCCTTGCTGGGAGGCAAAATAGGAGGTACGTAGTTCGGAACTGATGACTTTGGTGCGGAGGTCTTCAATAATTTTGATTGCAGCTTCAATATTGGTCAGTGCAAGAGTCAGATTACCTCGATTGCGTTCCAGAACAGCGACATTACCAAGGGTTTCCGCTTCCCCACCGCGATCGCCTACGGCACGATATAAGGGCAGTGCTTGGTTGTCAAATGAGAGTGCTTTTTGCTGCTCTCCCAAATCGGAGTAGACTTTACCGATGTTAATGAGGGTGGTTGCTTCTCCATCGCGATCGCCCACGGCACGATGTAAGGGCAGTGCTTGGTTGTAAAATTCGAGTGCTTTTTGCTTCTCTCCCAAATCGGCGTAGACTGCACCAATGTTATTGAGGGTGGTTGCTTCTCCACGGCGATCGCCCACGGCACGTAATAAGGGCAGTGCTTGGTTGAAAAATGAGAGTGCTTTTTGCTTCTCTCCCAAAGCGTTGTAGACTAGAGCGATGTTATTGAGGGTGCCTGCTTCTCCGCCGCGATTGCCCACGGCACGTAATAAGGGCAGTGCTTGGTTGAAAAATGAGAGTGCTTTTTGCTGCTCTCCCAAATCGGAGTAGACGGAACCAGTGTTAGTGAGGGTGGTTGCTTCTCCACCGCGATCGCCAACGGCACGAAATAAGGGCAGTACTTGGTTGAAAAATGAGAGTGCTTTTTGCTTCTCTCCCAAATCGGAGTAGACTAGAGCGATGTTATTGAGGGTGCTTGCTTCTCCACCGCGATCGCCAACGGCACGAAATAAGGGCAGTGCTTGGTTGTAAAATAAGAGTGCTTTTTGCTTCTCTCCCAAATCGGAGTAGACCAGAGCGATGTTATTGAGGGTGCCTGCTTCCCCACCGTGATCGCCCACGGCACGATATAAGGGCAATGCTTGGTTGAAAAATTCGAGTGCTTTTTGCTGCTCTCCCAAAGATTTGTAGACTGCACCAATGTTATTGAGGGTGGTTGCTTCTCCATCGCGATCGCCCACGGCACGATGTAAGGGCAGTGCTTGGTTGTAAAATTCGAGTGCTTTTTGCTTCTCTCCCAAAGCATCGTAGACTTTACCGATGTTATTGAGGGTGGTTGCTTCCCCACCGCGATCGCCCACGGCACGTTTTAAGGGCAGTGCTTGGTTGTAAAATTCGAGTGCTTTTTGCTTCTCTCCCAAAGCATCGTAGACTAGACCGATGTTATTGAGGGTGCTTGCTTCTTCACCGCGATTGCCCACGGCACGATATAAGGGCAGTGCTTGGTTGTAAAATAAGAGTGCTTTTTGCTTTTCTCCCAAATCGGAGTAGACGTAACCGATGTTATTGAGGGTGGTTGCTTCCCCACCGCGAGCGCCAACGGCACGAAATAAGGGCAGTGCTTGGTTGAAAAATGAGAGTGCTTTTTGCTGCTCTCCCAAATCGTCGTAGACTCTACCGATTCTAAGAAGTGTTTTGGCTTCTCCTGCCTGATCAGAAGCTTTTTGCCATAATGGTAATGCTTCAATCCATTTAGTTATCGCCTGTCGCTTTGATTCTACTGTTCCTTGCTTAAATAGTGCTAACCCTTGAGCAAAAACTCGTTCCGCAGCTTGACGATAAGTCTGTTGCTCCGTTGTCAACTGTGCTGTGTTAAGCGAATTTCGCTCAACAGTTGCCATCGCTGATTCTGACGATAACAACAGAATACTGAGAAATATAGCTAGACTGCGATCGCTCAAAATATAAAGCAATATAGATTTACGCCGTTCTATCTTCACTGGCTCTCTACCTTAAATGTCTTATTTTATTCAATATACCTCTGTAAATTTACTACTTATGCAGTTTAGTGAGGTGATCCTAACTTGGGGTTTGTTCTATAAACCCTAATTTAATCTCAATAACCGCACACTCACAGTCGTACCAGCCTCAGCATTAGACTGAATAAATAACTCCCCCCCATGAGCCTCAACAATCCGCTTCACGATCGCCAATCCCAATCCCGTTCCACAAGATTTAGTAGTATAAAAAGGCTCTGTTACTTTCGGCAAAATTTCGGAAGGAATCACCTGCCCACCATTATGCACCTGAATGCAGACTTGACTGGGATCGCTATTATCCACCGTCCAAGTAACAGTTTCTCCTACATCTACAGCATCGATCCCATTACGAACAATATTAATAAATACTTGCTTGAGTTTATCGCGATCGCCCCGTACCCAAGTTGCAGCTTTTGCTGGCTTAAAAACAATGTGGCGTCCTTGCGCTTCCGGAAGAAGGCACACAGACTCCAACATATCAGTAATAAATTCATTAATATCTAATTCAGTCAGTTGCAACACAAACGGCTTAGAATACTGCAAAATCTCACTCAACAAGCGTTTCAGACGATTAGCTTCTCCCACCGCCAATTCCAAACGCACCCGAGCTGAATCATCAAGGTCAAGACGCTCAAAGTAACTCAACCCCATCATCACAGTAGTCAAAGGATTGCGAATCTCATGAACAATAGTCGCCGCAAACTCTCCCATCGCCGCTAAACGTTCTTGCGCGACCAATTTGACCTGGGCGACCCGCAACTCTTCCGTCCGCTTGGCTACCTCAACCTCCAAAGCTTGATTAAATTGCTGCTGTTGCAAATAAAGTTGATAATTATCGATCGCCGTAGCCGCACGTTCCGCAAAAATCTCCGCAATTTTAACTTCATCAGCAAAAAACTGGCGTGGTTGTTTGTGAAACGAACAAATCGTCCCAATTACCTCACCTTGGAGTGTACGTAACGGAATTCCCAAATAAGCCTGATACCCATCTGGTGGTGTACCAAAGTTAGTATCTCTAACATCTGGTACTACAAGCGATCGCCCAGTTTGCATCACAGTACCAGTTAAAGTGCCGTGAAGTGCATAAATCTGCTCTCCCTCACCCAAGTCGATATTACTTGCCAATATTCGATCAAATCCTTCCTCGCAGCACAAAGTAACTACCGACCAATCCACGCTAATTAAGCTGCTGACACCACAAGCAATCTCTTGCAAATACGCACTCAATTCGCCCGTCCGATAGCTAAGACCAGATAAAATTTTTAGCATCTGCGGTTGCTGCAAGCCACGAGATTCTTTAAACCACATACAACGTCCATGAAGCCGTCTTTACCAGGATTATAATCCTAATCGCGCAATACATAACCCACACTACGCACCGTTTGCAACAAGCGCTTTTCGTTGTTCGCTTCTAGCTTCAGACGTAAATAGCGAATATAAACTTCAATAATATTTGAATCACCCATAAAATCGTAACCCCACACTTGCTCCAAAATGCGATCGCGGGTAATCACCTGTCGAGGATGAGCAAGCAAATATTCTAATAAATCAAACTCTTTAGCAGTTAACTCAATCAAACGTAAGCCGCGCCGAACTTCCCGCGTGCGACGATTCAAACTGAGATCCTCAAATTGCAAAACATCAGCATCTACTTCCTGCGTCCGGCGAAGATGCGCCCGTACTCTAGCTAGCAATTCCTCAATACTAAACGGCTTCACCAAATAATCATCAGCACCAGCATCTAACCCAACCACGCGATCGCTAATTTCATCTTTAGCCGTTAATAACATGATTGGCACTTTATCACCAGTACTACGCAATCGACGGCAAACTTCTATACCGGACAAATTGGGTAACATCCAGTCCAAAATCACCAAATCCGGTTTAGACTCCCGCGCCGCAGTCAGTCCCGCTTGTCCATCATGAACCACAGTCAGACGATACCCTTCATAGCTGAGTTCCAGTTCAATGAACTTAGCCAATTTGATCTCATCTTCTACAAGTAATATGTGTGTAGTCATAGTTAAATCAATCAGCGGGTAAGGTAATAGTAAAGGTGCTGCCTTCACCAAGTTTAGAATGCACTGCAATCTTGCCACCCATACTCTCGATCGAGGTTTTGACAATTGCTAAACCTAAACCGTAGCCACCAGTAGAACGGGCGCGGGCTTCATCCAAGCGATAAAAACGTTCAAAAATGCGGGATTGCTCTGGTAGAGGGATGCCACAACCGCGATCGCAAACCTGGATAGTTGCTTGCTTGCCCAATTGATTTAATTTCACAGTCACAGGCTGACTAGATTCAGAATATTTTATCGCATTATCAATCAAGTTAAGTAACACTTGTTTCAGGCGATTACGGTTGGCTTTCACCTCAACCAAACCAATTTTAGCCTCAATAGCGATCGGACGATTACTATATTGCTCCGCCATTCCTGCGACCTCAAGCAATAATTCGTTTAACACTATGGGCGACCGTTGCTGCATATCCGTATCAGTACGTGCTAAATCGAGTAAATCCTGCAACATTTGGACAGTCCGGTCGGCTTCCGCAGCAGCTGTAGATAAAGCTTCGCGCTGAGTTTCAGTAAGGTTAGTCTCCCGTCGCAATACACTATGCAAGTAACCGTGGACGATTGTTAACGGTGTGCGTAACTCATGAGAAGCATTGCTAGTAAATTGCCGTTGTTGTTCCCAAGCTTCAGATAAACGCGACAACATCATCTCCAACATTTGCGCTAATTCCTTGACCTCGCTAGGTGCATGAGCTAATTGCAACTCAGCTGCCCCGAGGTTCTCCGGAGAAATACTACCAGCTAACTGACTCATTTGCCGCAAAGGTCGTAACGAGCGCCAGACATAAAGAGCGATCGCCAGCGTAATCGCTAAAATTGATAATAGAGTAGCGATCGCTAAACTCTGCACCACTGCCAAAAACATAGTTTGGTCGCGGGTAATATCTTGAGCAACAAACAACTGTCCGAGAATTTTACCCTTAACTGATAATTCTGTAGTACATAAGACAAAATAACCACCATTGACTGGATAAACCTGCGGTCGCAATGGCATTTGGGCAAGCGACATTAACTCAGCAGGTGTACGGTCATTATGTGTTTTCAAAAATACAGATTCTGCTAGTATTTTTCCCTGAGGATTTTTCACCCATAACAGAGTGTGGCTAGTCGTCAAGTTATCAACCGCCTTCAGCAACCCAGTCTCCACAGGCAACATTTCGCTATACACCTCCACATCATGAGGTAAGCGGAGAGCAACAGCGAGGATATTTTGCTTGTGAGAATCAATCAGAATTTGCTGCATTTGCCAACTCGTCCACATGGCAACACTACCCAATCCTACAGCGGAAATGGCAGCAATGCCAACACTCAGGCGCATCCGCAGCGAATACGGGTCAAAACTGATTGATTTGACTAGACTGTTAAGGAATTTCATTCAAACTGCTGCTCAATCAGGTAATCGCTAACTTAGACATGAATTAAGAGAAAGTCGGATGATGACGAATTAGGCTCAAGAACTCCTCCCGAGTCTTTTGCTCGTCCATAAACACACCCACCATTGCACTAGTAATTGTCCAAGAACCTGCTTTTTGCACGCCACGCATCGTCATACACATATGGCTAGCTTCCATTACCACAGCAACTCCTTGCGGATTCAAGATAGACGCGATCGCGTCAGCAATCTGGCGAGTCAACCTTTCTTGCACCTGTAAGCGACGAGAATACATCTCAACAATCCGAGCCAGTTTACTCAGTCCCACGACTCTGTCATTCGGAATATAGGCAACGTGAACCTTACCGACAAACGGCAGCATATGATGTTCGCAGAGGCTAAAAACATTAATATCCCTGACAAGTACCATCTCATTATGCCCCTCATCAAAGATAGCATCATTGACAATTTCTTCTAGAGACTGATTGTAACCACTGGTAAGAAACCGCATAGACTCCGCCACTCGATGAGGCGTTTTCAGAAGTCCTTCACGTTCCGGGTCTTCGCCGACACCTAATAACAGTGTTCGCACAGCCTCCTCCATCGGTTCATTTAGGGGATCTGAGGATGATTTACCATTCATGTGACTTGCGATCCGCTGCGGTATTATCTCGACTGGATTTATAGTATTCACAAGATCCAGGGCGAGTGACTGAGTGGAACGAGGGGAAGAAGTCATAGTCATAATCCAATTGCTGCAAAAACATCTATGTCTCACAATGTTAAGCGTCTATAGTGGGAGCAGAATGAAATTAGATTAAGAGGTTAGTCTAAAAATCCTCATGTCTTTCTCAGCTATTTTTAATAATTACATCTGATATATATTTTCTGCCAAAATCATCTATATAATACCTAAATTAAAATTCAGCAGATTTAACCAAACTCTCAGATAAAACTCATTTTTTATCTAAATTCTCAAGCCATGATACTTATGACACCGCAGCAGAAGCGCAGAAATCAACAAACGCTCTGACTCGTTAATTAACCACATAACTTTTACAAAAGGACACGACTATGAACTTCAAAACATTAGCTTCTACTGCCGCTTTGACCAGTTTAATTACAGTCGGCGGGATGTCAATTGCTTTCGCACAACCAAGTCAAGTAGTCACCAAAGAATCTAGTGCGATGTCGGTGCAAGGAAATCGGCGTCATGGATATGAACCAGAAACTAAAGTAACTCAAATTGCTCAAGCATCTGCTCAAGAAATGAAAGACACTACAGGTCTAACAATTGAACAGAAGATTGCCAAAGTCACCCAACACAAAGGTCAGTTTGGCGGTGGCGATGAACTGCGTCGGTACTTTTTCGGTGATTTAGAACCAATTGGGGTTCAACCAGGTGGCGCAGGTATGGTCGTCAACCTTTACAACAAAGCCAATAATGTTACCTTTTCTTACTGCGCGACTTACGATGTGGTTGTCGCTGTTAAACAAGGCAAAGTAACAAAATTCTCCCCTAGCGAAGTCAAATAAAAAGCCGCCTGAATTCAGAGTGCAGAAGTGAAATTTATCTGTCTGCATTCTGAATATTCAATTCTTTTTTAATCAAGAGGTTTTATTATGGTAGAACTCAACGATGCTTTCACCTTACTGCATCCAGCGTTGGCTGTACTTTTTGTAGTACCACTCATTAGTCTTGTTGTCAATCTAGCATGGCAAACACGCCAGCGACGATTACAAATAGCAGCTGAGGGTAAAAGCAAAATTCCCGCATCAGGGAAAGAACATCAGCAACTAGGCAGATGGCTCACAGCGGCTGTCGTCGGATTGGCTTTAATCGGATTGGCTCACGATCCCGTCAAAGCTATTTTGACTGACCACCTTTGGAGCAAACAACCATTCCAAGTCATCTTTTTTATACTACTATTTCCGGCTACCATTGCCTCCCTAGTATTTCTCAACAAAGCACAGCAGAAGATTTGGCGTGGCATCTTTGCAACCTTAACAGGTATGGGATTAGTCTTACTAGGGTGTCAACCTGCAGTCTTTCGCCGCACAGATGAATGGTTTGTATCCCACTACTATATTGGTCTTGCGGCTGCAATGTTAATGATATTCTCTTTAGCAATTGTTCCCGAAATCTACAAGGACAGATCAAATCGTTGGCGCATTATCCATGCTGTTTTAAACAGTGTTGCCCTATTACTTTTCGTTGGACAAGGGCTAACCGGAGTGCGAGACTTATTAGAGAGTCCCCTAAGTTGGCAAGATCCCTACATCGAGCAACTCTACAAACAAAACTGTAAAGACAAACCCTGCACAATCCAAGCCCCACCAATATCATCCCAACTAAAGCCAGCAAAGTAATCCTAACTTAAGTTACTTCCCTTTTTGATTACAAGACTACCTATTTCTTCCCACCTTTATTTCTTCCCACCTTTCTTTCTTTCTTTCTTTCTTTCTTTCTTTCTTTCTTTCTTTCTTTCTTTCTTTCTTTCTTTCTCTCTTTGTGTTCTAACGGCTAACGCCTTCGCTTCGCTAACGTGTCCTTTGTGGTTAAAATTCGATGAATAAAATTTCTCGCCGACAACTACTACTCTATTCAGGCTTAGGCGTATTAGGTGCAACAGCCGCCGTTGGTTTGGGGACTAGAAAAACAAATCCAACTGCAACTATTGCGCCACTTCCTGTAACGTCTCCCGCTACACTCAAACCACAAACTGTTGTAGCAGCTACAGAAAATAAGTTACCAGATTTTCAAGGGATTCAACAGTGGTTGAACTCAAATCCCTTAACGATCGCAGATCTTAAAGGTAGCGTAGTTTTAATCCAATTTTGGACATTTGCCTGCATCAACTGCCAACGGACACTACCCTACATAACTAAATGGCACCGCCAGTATGCCGCACAGGGATTAAAAGTAGTTGGTATTCATACTCCAGAATTTGGCTATGAACGACAGGTGGATAACGTTAAACGAGCGTTGCAACAGCACCAAATTACCTATCCGGTGCCAATCGATAACGAATTTAAAACATGGAAAGCTTACAACAACGAGTATTGGCCGCACTTGTTTTTAGCAGACCGCAGAGGCGTAATGCGCTATGACCATATTGGCGAAGGTGCTTATGAAACAACAGAACAAACCATCCGCCAGTTATTAAAAGAAAGCTGAACAAGACGTTTCGCGATAGCACAGCACGCCTCACGGTACGCACTCAAAGGAACTATTCCCTTTTAATAATTATGTCTGCCATTTCCATCGAGCTGGCTATTCTTGCTGGTACTTTAACCGCCTTATCACCTTGTGTGTTACCGATTTTACCTTTGTTGATTGGTCGCTCACTACAATCTCATCGTTATGGTCCTGTTGCTTTGGGGATCGGTTTGGTCAGCGGATTTGCTGTTGCGGGTAGTGTACTAGGTATCGGTGCTAGCTGGTTATCGGGGTTGACAAATTTTTTACGGTATGGTGCTTTAGCCCTTCTATTTGCCCTCGGTATACTGGCACTGTTTCCGAATTGGAGTTACCGCTTGTTTGGCTACTTACCGATCGCTCGCTGGACAAAAGAGCAACCTCGGATTGGACTTTGGGGAGAGTTCTACTTAGGAACTCAGTTGGGTTTATTATGGACACCATGTGCGGGACCCATTCTCGGTAGCATCTTGGTGTTAGCCGCAGTCAAACATCAAGTTTTGAGTGCTTTTGGTTTACTGATTGCTTATGGTTTAGGGGCGGCGTTACCGTTAATTGCGCTGGCTTATGGCGGACGCCGACTGAGCCAAAAATTACTCGGTTTACGCAGTAGTAGTGTTTTATTACAAAAAATTGGTGGTGTGATCGTGATTATAACTGCGATCGCTATTTTACTCGGTTGGGATGTTCAGATCCAACTATTGCTAGCACCTTTCTTCCCCCCATTAACTTTGTAGCAGCGGCAAATGTACGCTAACGGTGGTACCATGTGACGAAGATTCAATAATTAATTCTCCACAATGAGCCTCAACAATGCGTTTCACAATCGCTAACCCTAATCCAGTACCTTCAGACTTTGTAGAGTAAAAGGGTTGAGTTAATTGAGGCAGAATGTAAGTGGGAATCGTTCCTGCTCAATTAATTTTGACTGCGCCGCTTGCAATTCCAGACTGCGCTTGCCTACTTCAGCCTCTAATGTTTCATTAAACTGCTGCTGCTGTTGGTAGAGATGATAATTATCTATAGCAGTCGCCGCTAGTTCACCAAGGAGTTCAACTGTAGCGATCGCTTCTGGTGTGTATTGTCGAGGCAGGTGACTAAAAGAACAAATTGTCCCTAGTATTTCTCCCGCTAAAGTCCGCAGGGGTACTCCTAAGTAGCACAAGTATCCATTGAGTTGCTCTCTGTGTGGAGATTGGCTGGCATCTTCAATCATTAACGCCTGTCCATTCTGAACGACTGTCTTTGCTACCGATTTATGCATTGCGAATCGGGAAGTGGCATTTTCCATTTGGGAATTGCTGGCAATCACTTGCCCCGTTTCGCCCTCACAAAGAGTGACGATTGTTGAATCTGAATTCAGCAACCGATTCACTCCACACGTAATTTCATGGAGATAGCTGCTGAGACTATGCGATCGATAACTGAGTGCCGACAGGACTCCAAGGATAACTTGACATTGCTCAGATTGCAAGTACGTCGGCTCCATAGTTTTTCATTCTGCCACTCCATGTTTCTCTCTGAGATTAGGTGGCTATTTCTGCGTTGTCCTTGATTGAAATCAAGTTTGACGATTCTTTAGAATATTTTAAGCAAATATTTGCCAATTATTCGTTGATTAGTTGAATTCTGCGCTTATTACGAGCGATCGCGCCTTCTGCTTCCAATTGAGTTAATGTTCGGGATAACACTTCCGGGCTAATGCCTAAATTCTGGGCAATATTTTTGAGCGGTACATCCAGTAACACTGTTCTTTCCGCAGGATGAGCCGCAAAACGGAGATAATGCAAGACTCGCTCGCGAGCTGAACGAATACCTCGCAACTCCAACATCACTTTATTCATGTGTAATCGGGTCGCTAATTGTTCCATAAACGCGGCTGATAGGCTAAAACTTTGTTGCAGTGCTTTCCAAAACTCCTGTTTAGGAAATACCATGACACACGTTGGCTCAGGAGCGATCGCACTACAAACATACACATCAGTAAAAAGCACAACTTCGGCAAAAACTTCCCCCGCATTCACAAGATAGTGCTCTATTGCTTGTCCGCTCTCGGTGTAGTGCAGAAGTCGAATTCGTCCAGTTTTTACGGCAAAAATAGCGGTTGAAGGTTCTTGCTGGTGAAACAAAGGTTGTTGGGTTGACAGTTCTTGATAAGTGACTGCTGCTTGTAAATTAGCAGGAAGTTGGGCAAAATCAGAGAAATCCATACCTAGTAAAAAAGTGCTCTTATTAGTAGTATCTCAACAATTTGTAGTACTTGTAATTCAAATTGCATCACAAATCCAGAACAACTCTTGAGGTCTTGGGTTGTGAAATGCAAATTAGCACTGAGCCAACATCAATCGTCGCCGATGGCGTTTCCTGATAATTCACTTCCCCTTCACTAATTTTACACATACAGGTGCCGCAAATACCTTGACGACAACTGTAAGCAGGCTCTAAATCATTTGCTTCGGCAAATTCTAGAATGCTGCCATCATCCTTGTGCCATGTAAAAGTTTTACCAGATTTTGCAAACACAATTTCCGCACTCTCAACAGCATCGGTACTGGGAGTAGAATCCACAGGGTCGATAGCTGGTGGGATTCTATTAGTAAAGCTTTCCGAGAAGATTTGATTTTCGCTGACTTCTGCGGCTTTTAGACCTTCTTGTAGTGACTGCATAAACGGTGGAGAACCACACAAGAAATACTCTGCCTCGTGTCCAACCAGTTGCTGAATCAGGGCTGTATCTACATAGCCAACATTGTGATAATGACCTTCATCTTCAGCAAGCGGACGGCTATAGGTAAAATGAACGTGTAAGTGAGGATTTTCAGATGCTAGAGCCTCTACCTCGTCTCGAAAGGCGTGAAATTCACCATTTCGCGCACCATGCACAAACCAAATCGAGCGCTCTGTATTCAGACGACTACAAGCCTTTGCCATACTAATCATCGGTGTAATTCCTACTCCGTTACTAATCAGCACTACAGGTAGAGACTTTTGCACATCCAGAACAAACTTACCACTTGGTGGCTTGGCAGCAATTACCGAACCTTCCTGAATAGAATCGTGCATAAAATTTGACGCAATCCCCGGCGGTACTTCTAATCCGTTGGGCATTTCTTCACGCTTAATTGAAAGGCGATAGTATTCGCAAGGCTCGTTGTAATCTGATAGTGAATAAGTGCGAATCACAGGCTTGGCTTGTCCAGGGATATCAAGCTTAATCGTCAGATACTGACCTGGTTGGAAATTAGAAAGTTTACCGCTTTCCAGTTGCAAGTAAAAGGAAGTGATTTCCTGACTTTCTTTTACTTTGCGAACCACGGTAAAATTACGCCAAGCATTGTCCGGGCGGGTCTCAATTGACTGATTATCAGAGCGCGACGATCCCGATTGAGCCGATTTCCTCTCACTTGCACCGACACCAACCAAGCCCAGAAGCGCACCACAGCCTGTGCCAAGCAGTGTCGAATATACACCGACTTTATAAGCGGACTCTTGTTTAGAATTCGTAACGCCAAGGATCACAGCAGAAGCCATAGTGATAATTGAACCAGCGATCGCTGCTGCTGTTAAGCTTCTGATAACTGGATTCTGAATTCCTTTTAAGCTTGCAACCATTGTATTAGTCCGATAAAAGATGTATATTGCGGTGGAAGTGTGGTGAACCTCCGCACAAACCGTATGCTTTGTATTATTGACTAATGACCTGCAATCATCATGAGATGTGAATAAAATATATCCTTTAGTTAGCTGAAATTTGCCCTACCTAAATTCAAATCAAATTCTCATCTTCTTCTCAGGATTAATTTGCCAGATATACTATTAACTTTTCGGCTCTCTTATACTTTGTATAATAAATTTTGCTAATGTAATTGCTCCAGCATCCATTGGGCGACAATCTTTGGAGAAGAGAAATGTTATGCTTACTAGAAAAGGTTTTGAGGACAAAACACAATGAAAAGTCGTAGCTTTACAGTCATTCTATATAAAGAAGATGATGTTTACATTGCTGAATGTCCAGAGGTTGGTACAGTCGATCAAGGAGAAACTATCGAGCAGGCGATCGCCGGTTTGAAAGAGGCTACACGATTATATTTAGAAGAATTTCCTCTACCAGAAACATCTCCTAGATTTGTGACTAGCATTGAGGTCAGCTATGCCTAAAATGCCACGACTCTCAAGCAGAGAAGTAATTCGGGCATTGGAGCGTTTAGGATTCGAGCAAGTTCGTCAAACAGGTAGTCATGTTGTCATGAAGAAGAAGACCGAAGAGGGCGAAATTGGTTGTGTTGTTCCTGTGCATCGGGAATTGAAGGTTGGTACGTTGAGCGGTATTCTCAAGCAGGCGCACATCTCTGTCGAGGAGTTCATTGAAAGTCTGTGAAGTACCACTCAATCTCTCGCCTTGACCTGTATTTTACACTCTTTAAATCCCAAGTTATGATTCATTTCGAGCGTAATTGTGCCTGAACATTTCGAGCAGTCATCCCAAATCGACCCTTGACCAACTCAAATTTGACCTGTGTTCCCGCTTGCAGAGTGCGGTATCCTTCACCAGGAATCGCCGTAAAGTTAAAGAAAACATCATCACCATTATCGTCTCTAGCAATCATGCCACTCCCTGCTTTCAGATCAAAGCAACGCACAACACCTTGTAGCACAGGTAAACCATTTGCTCCTAAATTAGGCACACCCTCTATCCATGTTTGTTGCGGAATGCGAATTTGCTTCACCTCTGATGTGTTGTAAGCCTCATAGAGATAGTCCGATCGCATCTCCATCAGCGCCCGTAAATCCTGCCGCAACTCCTCGATCGTCGGTCGCCCGACAAAAAACCAGCCATTGTAGATTTTGTGAATACTGAGGTCAGGACGCAGCACAAAGGTATAAGGTTGAGCACGCAAAGCATACTCACCTTCGGTTTCATCCAAAATATTAATTTGCTTGATCAAGTCTCGCTGTTCATCGCATAAAAAGTGCCACTGTGCGCCTAGACCGGCTCGAAAGGCAGCTTGCACTAAAGGTGGATCAACTCCAATGCTTACCAGTTTGCCATAGTTCACCGTAAGTTCGCTTTGAAACTGAACTAACTGTGGAAGCTGCTGACGATCGCGCGGACAAAAAAAGCCGCGATAAAATACGAGAATGAGCGGATAGCCATCATTGAATCCTAGATACCGATCCATCAAACTTGGTTGCGTGAGTGTAGAAAGTTTGATCGGTTCTTTTTCCTGGTTCGGGAGTTCAATATCCGGAAAGCGATCGCCGACATTCAAGTTAGTAGTCATAATTTACTCCTGGCTTACATATTCGGACAACTTGGCATATCATCTTTAATTAGCAGTCTCGCAAGACTGGGTAATGCTTCACCATAAGTTGGATGAATGTGAACCGATTGTTCGAGTACCTGCCATGTTGCGCCTGCTTCCATCAGCGCCAAAAATACATGCACTAACTCAGCCGTTTCGTATCCAACTAGCGTCGCTCCTAAAATCAGATTTGTGTCGGTATTGATCACCATGCGGTAAAATCCTAGATCATGTCCCCACTCGATAGCACGAGCAATATGACCCATTGGCATGGTAACTTCGCGGGCAGGAATACCCTGTTTCTGAGCCTGCTCTAATGTCATTCCGACCCGACCGACTTGAGGCTCTGTGTAAACGGCATAGCCTAAAACGCGATCGTTGCGCGTCCGGTTTTCGCCACACAAAATCGCTTTCAATCGGCGATAGTCTTCCCAAGAAACATGAGTGAAAGCAGGTTGAGAAGCAACATCGCCAATTGCGTAAACTCCTGTGCAGGTGGTGTGAAATTGGTCGTTGATTTTAATAAAGCCTTTTGCGTCTAATTCAACGCCGCTCAAAGCACAATTCAACGCTTGAGTATTCGGCGAGCGTCCGATCGCAACCAATAATGCCTCACCTTCTAGTATTTTGCCGTTGCTGAGATTGAGAGTAAATACACCGTTAGTATGAGCAACGGCACGAACAGTCACGTTAAAATTCAATCCGATTCCGTCTTGCTTAAATGCCTTTAAAAGCACAGCACTAACATCAGATTCCTCCTGAGCAAGTAAGCGATCGCCGCGCACAATCAACTCGGTCTGGCTTCCTAACCTTGCTATTCCTTGCCCTAATTCTAGTGCAATATAACCACCGCCAATGACGAGTAAGCGAGGTGGAATCTGCTGCAAATCAAAGAAATTACGGTTTGTGAGATAAGGCGTTCCCGCTAAGCCTGGGAAGTCAGCCGGGGTAGAGGATGTGCCTGTATTAATAATCACGATCGGCGCTTGTACTGTCACACCACCGCCACTCACAGTTCGCTCTCCAGTGAAAGTGCCTTCAGCACACACGACTCTCACCCCTGCTGCTTCTAATCGCTCTTTAACACCCTGGTTAAACTGGCTACGAATTGAGCGCACGCGCTCCATCACCTTGGGGAAATCTACTTCAATTTGCGCGTGTACGCCGAGTTTTTGTGCTTGTCGCGCTCGACCTGCGGCATGAGCCGCTGCTAAAAATGCTTTAGAAGGAGTACAGCCATAGTTTACGCAACTACCGCCCAACGCATCGCGCTCAAATAGAAAGACCTTGTGCCCTGCTTTAGCAAAGTCAGCCGCGAATGGAACTCCGCCCTGACCGCTTCCAATCACAATTACATCTACTGTTTCCATAGTTATCCTTGTTGATAAACTTTAGATCGAGACTAATCGGAAATCCTCAAAATAGCTTGACGCTTCTGGATGAAAGTAGCGTTTATAATCCGCCAAACCATTCATAACCTTGATCTTCCCAGTATCCTTTGCTTGGCATCAACTGATTAGTTAGCATAATTTGAGTCACCCATTTGCTTTGTTTGTAGCCTAATTTTATCGGGGAAGCGAGACGCAGAGGCGCACCGTTATCAATCGACAAAGGCTGCCCATTTTTCTGGTATGCCATCAGCGTTTGCGGATGCATTGCCGATGCTAAATCCCAACTTTCGTAATAACCATCGGCAGATTTGAAGTAAACATAGCGGGCACTTGATTTGGGCTGGGCTAATTGAAGTAATTCGCGCAGTCGAACCCCACCCCATTGCACGATCGCTGCCCATCCTTCAACACAAACATGCTGAATCACCATTGACGCCAACGGAAATTCCTGAAGGTCTGTCAGACTTAACTGCATAGGGTGGTTGACTTCACCTTCTATCTGTAAGCGATATTTAGTCTGATCAATTTGCGGAGTTTGATCAAACGTGTTAATTAGTAGTTTATCTGGCTCGATTGCACTGACCGGAAACTCAGGCACAGGTTTCTGACTGAGCAACAGAGCTTGCGTTGCTTGATTGAGTGGCTCAAATATTTTTCCAACTTCGCTCGACCCTAAACTTGTACCACAACTACTGAGTAGTAAACTGGCACCAGAAAATCCCGACCACTGCAACAATTGACGACGAGAAATTGGCTGAGACATCTTTGAGTAATCCTTAGACAAACATAGATTGTATGAGGCGAATACTACCGACTCGTAAGGCAAATAACGAGTGGATAAATGTAAATAATATCACAATAGGAACAGCAATAAAATGAACTGTACGCAGTGTCTGCCAGTTTACATATAAGCTGGACAACCAATAGAATTGAGCGGGTTTGTACATTGCTAAACCAGAAGCGATCGACAATACTAAAATCGGGATAATTGCTGTGTAAATCAGTCGATGGAGGGCGTAATTTTTGCGCTTAGCATTCTGGCTCACTCGCAACGCCTTAACATCACTTCCATTGACAAATCGTTTCTGCCAACGGCGAGAAATCAGTACATACAACCCATACCATAACAAGTTCAATGCATAAAACCACATCGCGGCAAAATGCCAGCCGCGTCCGCCTCCCAACCATCCGCCTAGGGTGAGGAAGTCAGGAAAATGCCAACCTTCGCGTCCGCCGAACACTGGATTCGCGTTATAGATTTGCAATCCACTAAAAAGCATCACAAACAGACTGATGAGATTCGTCCAGTGAAATATTTTTGCCAAAAGTGATTGAGTCGGAATCGGCGGAGATTTTGGACGTTTCGCGGGCGTTGCAGAAGTCATGATTAAAGTTCCTGATTTTAAATCGAAAACCAAAGAAAGAATGGAGCAAGCCAAAGCTGGATTTGAACATCCCAACCTAGTAGAATTGAAAGTGTCGTTAAAATCACAATCGCACCTCCAACTTTTTGCTGTCTCTGCACTATGACGACGCAAACCGAGCAATCGTTGGCTGAGTTTACGTCTATTATAGGCAGGAGTGATAACGTTGCCCCACATCCATAAGTCAGCAATAAACCCAAGATAAATTAAGGTGTAGCAGGTGTTTCTTTTTTCATGGCATCACCCGGCTTCATCGCTGCGCCATCTTTTTTCATGGCATCACCCGGCTTCATCGCATCACCATCTTTTTTCATGGCATCACCCTGTTTCATGGCATCACCCTGCTTCATTGCAGCATCGGGTGTACTGGCAGCATTCGGAGCAGGTGTAGCTTGATTATCGGCTGTAGGAGTACTAGAGCAAGCGGCGAGACTACCAACCAAAACCAAACTAGCGACTAAACCAATAATTTTTCCGTTCATCATTATTTTTACCATCTTTGTTGTGAGTTGAACTTGAGCGATCGACGAGTAAATTGCCTGACTGAACAAGCTTGTTACTAACTATAAGCATACTGACTGTGACTGAAGTTTTTCTGAATTCAATCTATAGATTTCCTGAATTTAAAGATTGAAGGTTCGCATATAAAACTCAGCGTTTTCTCAGGTAATTGTGCATTCAACTCAATGAGCCTGAGAGTGCGAGCGCAACTTGCTATTTTTTCTCAGATTATACTTTAGCTTAACTCAGCAAAAACTCATCTTTATACCAGAAAATTGCTTAATCTGGAAATATAAAATAGCCAAGCCAATGCTGGTTACATTTAAATATCTACAAGTAAAAAGCTTGTCTACATTAGGGTTATCTTACTTATGTCACAATATTTCAAGCAGGTTTTCTCCATTTCTCGTTGGCAGCGGATAGCATATCCTCAAGTTGCCACATTGCTCATGTTGAGCATTGTCATAGTATCGGGGGCGATCGCCGCAGCGTGGTTCGCTGGACAAGGCACAATTAGTACAATTTTTAAGCAGCTAAATACACTGCAAGAAAGACCGCCGATGTGGATTGAAGCGCCGATGATGATCGGGCACTACCTATTATTTTGGACGGTATTATTGCTGCTAGGAGTGCTACTAATTACAAAAATCTCACCGCGCCCTCAGCCTTGGTCGCGGCTATTAGTCGTGGGATTTTTGTTAGTGTTAACGATTCGATATTTAGTTTGGCGAACTCTGGCGACGCTAAATCTTAGCACACCATTAAATGGCACATTTAGCTTGGGATTGTTTTTTCTAGAATTACTGATGTTAGCCGGTAGCATTATTCAACTCATACTTTTATTGCGCGTGCGAGATCGCTGCCGAGAAGCCGATCAATATTCAATCAATGTTCAAGATGGCACCTTTACACCTACCGTTGACATTTTAATTCCTACATACAACGAACCAACCTTTATTTTAAAACGTACAGTTATTGGCTGTCAGGCGTTAGACTATCCGCATAAACGGATTTATCTACTAGATGACACGCGGCGATCGCCAGTGGAAGCATTAGCAACAGAATTAGGATGTGAATACATCACTCGCCCTGACAATCGCCATGCAAAAGCCGGAAATTTGAATCATGCGATCGCTCACACTCATGGCGAATTGATTGTTGTTTTCGATGCTGACTTTGTACCGACCAATAACTTTCTCACCCGTACTGTTGGCTTTTTTCAAGATTCGCAAACTGCGCTGGTGCAAACGCCGCAGACGTTTTATAACCCCGATCCAATCGCCTATAACTTAGGATTAGAAGACATTCTCACCCCAGAAGAAGAAGTTTTTTATCGTCAGATTCAGCCGTTTCGGGATGCTGCAGGAGGCGTCATTTGTTCAGGAACCTCATTTGTAGTGCGACGACAAGCTTTGGCAGAAATCGGCGATTTCTTCACGGAATCTCTCAGCGAAGATTACTTTACCGGAATTCGCTTGACGGCAAATGGCTACCGATTAGTGTATTTAGATGAGAAACTGAGTGCCGGATTGGCAGCTCAAAACATGTCAGACCAGGCACTACAACGAATTCGCTGGGCGCAAGGAACATTGCAAGCATTTTTTATTCAAGCAAACCCTTTAACGATTCGCGGATTACGTCCAATCCAACGACTCGCGCATTTAGAAGGACTGCTGCATTGGTTTACAAGTATTTCGCGTCTTGGCTTTCTATTAATTCCTTTAGCATATGCATTTTTAGGTGTAATTCCCATTCGCGCCACGACTGCTGAAGCTTTATATTATTTTGTTCCTTATTATTTAGTCCAGATTACAACTACTGCTTGGCTCAATCACCGATCGCGCTCAGCAATCCTGGGAGATATTTATTCTCTCGTGTTGTGCTTTCCATTAGCACTCACGGTAATCCAGACATTGTTAAATCCCTTTTCCAAAGGATTCAACGTCACTCCTAAAGGAGCCACAAGCGATCGCTTTACTTTCAATTGGCAGTTAGCGTTGCCGTTAATTGTGATGTTTTGTGCTAGTGCCTTCAGTTTGTGGATGAATCTAGGCATTTATACGATGAGCGGCATGGCACACCCGAATGTTCCCTTTAACATTGTAGAGCAGTTCAAGGGTCTCAGTTTAGGCTTATTTTGGAGTGTTTATAACTTGCTGATCTTGAGCATTTCTTTGCTCATTTTGATTGATGCACCGCGTCCGTCGCGTTATGAATGGTTTCAATTGCGGCGTATCGTTCGCTTGCAAATCAATCAGCGCCAATTTTGGGGCATCACGACGGTTATTTCCGAAGTGGGTGCAGAAATCGTTCTCACTCAGAAAGACTTTCCCCTGCTTGATTCGCTACCCGTTGAGATTGAGCTAATGGAAGAAAACTTACAAATTCAAGGTTATGTGACCAACGAGCAACAAAGCGAGTTTCTGACATTGCGAGTGACTTTTGATACGCTGGACTTAAGTCAACAACGCCGCTTAATTGAACTGTTGTTTTGCCGTCCAGGACAGTGGAAAAGTCGATCTGCACCTGGAGAATTACGCTCAGTATGGTTATTGTTCCGAATCTTGTTAAGACCACGAGTGATTTTTGATCGTCAGACGCGAATTCATGCGATCGCTGTTACTCAAAGTTAAACCTTAAATTAATCATCTCGGAAAAACACATGAAAATTTCCCAAGTTAAGAGTGAACAACTCCAAGACAATCGTTTGCGCTGGATTGCATTTAGCTCATCTACAGAGTCTGCTACTGTTGGTCAAGATGTGATTCAAGGGCTAAGTCTTCCTCAAAAAACCTTGTCCAGTCGCTATTTATACGACGATCGTGGTTCTGAATTATTTGAACAGATTTGTGATTTGCCAGAATACTATCCCACGCGCACCGAGCAAGCAATTCTAGAAACCTACGCCCTAGAAATTGCTCAATTGACAGGGACTTGCGAATTAGTCGAATTAGGTAGCGGTAGTTCGCGTAAAACCCGCCTGCTGATTGACGCCTACCAACAACTGAGCCACGATCTACATTACTACCCGATTGATGTCAGTGCCGGTATCCTCAAAAGTACCGCGTTAGATTTGCTAACTCAGTATCCAACCTTACAACTCTGCGGTATAGCCGGAACCTACGAGCAAGCATTGGCCAAACTTCCACCACCTGTGTTAGAAAATCGAATGCTGATTTTTCTCGGCAGTACATTAGGCAACTTGGATGAGATCTCGTGCGATCGCTTTCTAACTCAAATTCAACAAGCATTGCAACCCGGAGAGTTCTTTTTATTAGGTGTTGATTTGCAAAAGCCAATCGACATAGTTGAAGCTGCCTACAACGATGCTCAAGGGATTACTGCGGCATTCAATCTGAACATTTTGCAGCATCTTAATCAGCTTTTCCAAGGCAATTTCGATCTAAATCAATTTACTCATCTTGCATTCTACAATCCTGTCGATCATCAAATTGAAATGCACGCTTCAAGTCTCATTACCCAAACCATCGATCTCAAATCAATTTCACATCAAGTAACACTGCAAGCCGGAGAAACAATTTGCACAGAAATCTCTCGTAAATTTCATCTACCAACACTCGCCATTGAACTTGAGAAACACTCACTTCAACCGCTCCAGATCTGGGCTGATCCACAAGCTTGGTTTGGATTATTTCTGTGTCAACGCCAATGTACGACTTGATATAATGTTTATTCGGCAGCAAGTTCTTCCTCTTGAGACTTAAGCTGAGACTTAATCAAAGGAGCTGATGGTGCGAGAAAAAATCCAATCAAACTAGCAAAAAGGATTGGCGTTAAAGGACTGAATCCGGTCAGTTTTGCCAAAAGCAAAGTTGTACTTACAGGTGTTCGCGTCACTGCCGCATTAATAGCTGCCATCGTACAAATCATGGCAAGGACAGGATTTAGTCCGGGAATTGAAATAGCGATCGCTTTACCCACACACGCGCCAGTAAAAAACAACGGGATAATAAACCCTCCCCGCCATCCACCTGCAAGGGTAAAGCTGATCGTCACCAATTTAGCACCAGCAATCGTTAACAGAAGAACTGCAGAAAAGTTGTGAGAAATGATTTCGTTTAACTGTTCGTTACTAAAATAGCGAGTTAAAGGCAATAAAGCGGCGATGCTACCCAGTACTAATCCGGCTAATGTTGTTCTTAAATAGATAGGTCCGGGAATACTGAGAAACAAGCGATCGCAAGCTCGAAAAATACCGATAAAGATCCATCCGGCTACAGCGCCGACAATCCCAAATAGAACAGCCAAAGCAAGGTCATTAATGTTGTCTGAATGGTATTGAGGAAAATGCCAGGTTGGCGCAACTCCCAAATGGGTAATGAGTACAAAAACTAGATAGCCAGCACAACTCGAAACAATCGCTGGCATAAAGGCTTCATAGTACTCCAAAACGTGATTGTGGTGCAAAATTTCCAAAGCAAATATCGCACCTCCCAGAGGTGAGCCAAACAGGGCTGTGAAGCCTGCCGCCATACCCGCAATACTCATAGATCTAATATTTTCGCCCTTCATCGACAGGCGATCGGCTAACCAAGTGCCAAAAGAGCCTGTAACCTGAACAAGGGGAGCTTCTGGTCCTGCACTTCCGCCAGCGGAGATACCTGCGAGGGAAGCCAGAATCATTGATAGGTTTTTACGCGGATCGAGGCGACCACCGCGACAGTGGATATTATCGACAATCGTGGCAATTTCACCAGGATTTCCCAAAAAATGAATCACCAAGCCGACTACCAAACCGGCTAGCGGCATTACTATCAGTAGACTAACACCTTGATACACTTGCAATACGCGAGTCATGCGGTCGAGAACACACCAGTACAACCCAGCGAAGACACCACTCACAACGCCAACGATAGTCCAAAGCAGAACTAAAGGGGTGACAAAGAGCGGATTTTGTGCTGCTAAGCGATGAAGCCAAAGAAATTTCCCACGTTTTGTTTGGGCAATAGAATCAGGCTTTTGTGGTGGTAATGATTGTTTCATAATTGAGATAATGCAACGAAATATACAGAATGTTTAGACTTTTCCTGAGTTGTTATATTTGCTGTTCTAATATTTTGTTTTTAAATAATAGTAAAATATTTTACATCTGAAATCATTCGTAAGTATTGCTTGAACTTATTGCATAATTTTTTTAACTCCTTTTAAGTTTTTTCTTAGCGTAAAAAAATTGTATGAAGGCACAGTCCTGCCTAAAGCGCTCAAATGTATCCTACTGATCGAACTATCCGTTATTGAAATGGATAAGATTGCATTTGAGTCAATATCTTTGCATATTCGGCTCTGAGGGGCTGAAAATCTTTTAAATGCTTGACAAATATGAATGGAGGCAATAAAGGAGTTTTTTATGAACAATTCGTTTACTAAAGAAGATCTATCTTTCCTTGTTGAGGCTATGGATGAAAAGGCAAGAACCCATAACACGCGGATCGTAGGGGCGGAAGATATCCCCACGACAGGCACCAATGACAAGGTTGCAGGCAATATGAGCATCCCAAAACCGATTGAGGTTGACGTGAATGGCACAATGAGTGCCGATGACTACAAGGCATGTTCTATGGTCATGGCTGTGTGTCAGAACATGATTCAGAAATCAATTACAGATGCAGCAAAAATGGCGGGTATAGCCTCCGTCGATGCACTCAAGAACATGAATGCTTGGGTGCAGGGATATGTGGATTTCCCGTTTCCATTCTTCACTTTTAAAGATACGCAAAGTGATATTTACCGTAAAAAGGATTTTTCACTTAAGACTGATTTAAATATCGTAGAGAGTATTGTAAACATTAAAAACCTCAATGGACTAAAGGACGCGGTAGTTGCTGCTCTGAAAAAGTCTGGTGGCAACCTAAGTAGTTATGAAGGTACTGATCGAAAGTTCAACTACTTTGGGGTCATCGCCGCCTACAACAAAACTGAAATCAGTTCTCGAATTATCAAGTTTCAGATGAATCTCAAGACTACGAAGGTAGACTCATTATGTGTCCACTATACTCAGACCAATCTCGACACCGCCTATGACACATATCAGTTCGTAGCTGACAAACAGCTCATGATCAAAATTCAAGCAAAAATGGAAGCTCAACTGGTTGACTATATGGCTGATAAGTTATTAGAGTTTGCCAAAGCTTTCTACGACAAGGAATTAGCGAACTATCAGCACTCCCTGGTTGATATTATTAAAAAATATTAATTTAATCTTCACTGTATAAGAGCGATGACTGGTGTAGAGACAGCATTGAACTTAAAACAGAAAAAGCCAAATGCTAGGTTGATTTCAAATAAAACAATGTTATCAGGTTTTAGTAGCTTATATCTTGCATCTAACCGTAAAAACTAGAAAAAACAAATCAGCATGACATGAATGAGGCGCTCACGTTATTCCCAGAATGGAATCACTTTCAAATATAGGTGAGATTACCATATTGACGCAAAATGTGAAATAAAGGACGTGAAGTATATTTCGTAAAAAGCAAGACTATCACGCCCAACTTACTTATCAACTCAATTCTAATCAATCAGCTTTCTTGAACACTTACCGCTCTCATTGTGGTAGATGTAATCGACATTTTATACTTACATCTTACGCTGCAGAGATGCCTTGTAATCCGCTAGTTCCTTGAAGTCCTTCGGAAATTGTGTCAATTAAATTTATCTGTCCATTATCTTCCACCCGAAAAGCACTGACGGAACCGGCGGCTGCGTTCAAGGTATAAAGATAAGGCGAGTTATGCGTTGTCGTTATATCCAATGGAGTTGCTCCAGACGGTAGTGATGTTGTACTAGCGTAATTCAATTCACCGGATGGAGAAACCAGAAAACTCGATAGCGAATTACTCGGAGTATTTGAAGAGATGGCAATGTGACCGTCTCCGGTAGTTACAACCCAGCAAGTACCGCCAGCGAAAGTAGGTACGGAACTACTAATCGGCTTGAGCGAGCCATCAGAATTGATGGAATAGGATGAGACCGTTGCTTGTGGGGTATTAGCTTCAGATGAAAGCAGAGTACCTTGTGGTGTGAAGTAAAGACCAAATGGATTATTCGCAACTGAAGGACTAGTGACAGGCTGATCCGTAGTTCCATCTGAATTAACTTTATAGACGCTGAATTTGTTCGCCAGACGTTCAGAAACAACAATAAACTTTCCATCAGGGCTAAACCCAATAGTTGATGCTCCGACATCGAAATTATTGCCATCTACCCCGCGCGTTGAGTTATTGAGATGCTCAAGATGTCCATTTTTCAGAATGTGGAAGCCGGTAATGTTTCGATTTCCCGAAGCATTGAGCGTGTAAAGGAGATCGCCATGAACAGCGATACTAGTTGGAAAGGCTCCATCAGTTGACTCTTGGTCAACACGTACAAGCCCTTTGGGTGTTGTCGCAAATGAGGTGATAGTTCCACTACCCGAGTTGACAGCAAACAAGAAGTGCTGGTCTTCACTTAAGACGAGAGACGACTCCGATTGTAAAGGGTCTATACCACCACCAGACCCGCGACCACCAGTTGAAACCTTTTCCAAATAACTGAGTTTTCCATCATCCGCTCGTTGATAAACGACGATTTGATTTCCATCTGCTGCATTAGTTTGCACATAGACAAAGCCTGGAGAACTGCTACTGCTACCGTCCGTATTTCCTTTAGACTCGTAAAAATTGTCACCGTAGTTAACACCAATGCCTGAAAGATCATAGTTGTATGAGGTTTTACTTACATCCGGGTAGGCTTTGTTCTGTCCATCAATTGAAGGCTGTGAGTGGTTGCTATGCAGCCCTTGATAATCTGAACTGCCAGATAACCCATAAGTGTGATGATTAATGGTTAGTCCGCCATTCTGACGATAAGTGCTGATTTCGTTAGATAGACTGCCCGTTTTTATTGTATCTGCGAAGCTACGGCGATCGTGAGAACTATTAAACATTTACATTACTCCTGTAATCAAGTGTTAGAAAAAATTGAGATCGTGACGATTGCGTTGCAAAAAATTGTTGACTTCACAAAAAGCCCAGTATTAATAGGACTTTAGCGCTCAGTCAATTCAAAAAATTGCGCCATAATTTGAACCGTTCGGTAACGGTTTCAACCGAAATTACACTCTTGTAACAATGTATAAATGTTTAATAGTTACTGGTTGAGTTGAGACTGAGAAACTCATAAGAAAATCTTTAGGCTTCTCTCAGAAAATTCTCATGATTGTACGCTTGAGAACGATTGTTGTGAGAAAATATTTCAAGATAAAGAAAACTTAACCAATCTGGGCAAATCGTTTGTTAACAACTCAATCCTCTAATTCGGCTGGAGGATCAACTATCGAACCCAACAAACGTCGCCATAGAAAGTCTGGCAAAACTTGTCGCATTGTCAGATACGGCCAATCATGGATTGGGTATCGCAGCTTTCCAGACCGATCCGTTGCAGCTTTAAAGATTGTGCGAGCAACACCCTCCGGTCCAGGCAGTTTGTTCCCTCGGTCTTCATACATCTTGAGCATTCTGTTGGCCATGACATCGTAAGGTGGCTTCAATACAGCTTCCATACTCCGTGTGCCAAAGTCAGTTCGGATACCACCCGGCTCGATGATTTTCACCTCAATCCCAAACGGACGCAACTCGAACCGAAGAGACTCACTAAACCCTTCCACTGCCCACTTGGTGCTGTGATAAGCAGAAATGAATGGAAAGCCAATACGACCACCAATCGATGAGATGTTGACGATCGCTCCTGATCGCTGCGATCGCATAGTCGGTAAAACCGCTTGCGTTACTGCAATCAGCCCAAAAACGTTGGTGTCATATTGCCGCTTAATTTGCTCCATCGAGAGTGACTCAATCGCCCCAGTTAGCCCATAGCCAGCATTATTGACCAGAACATCAATCCGCCCAAACTTTTCTAAAGTCTGAGAAAGCGCTGACTTAATTGTCTCTGGATCTGTCACATCAAGACGCAGATAAATCATCGCTGCATCTAATGCCGAATCCTCAATTTTTTCTGGCGACCTCATTGTGGCTGCAACATTCCAGCCCTTTGATAAAAAATATTCTGCGGTTGCTTTACCAATACCGCTCGAAGCTCCAGTAATCAATACAGTCTTAGCCATTTTTGTCAACCCTCAGAATTTTTAACTATCTGTAGTCACCAGCGTAAACTGTAGACCATACTCCACAGTCAAGTGTTTGGTTGAAATTACTATCATGCTGATCGGTCAACTATCTGAAAAAACAGGCTTGTCAAAGGATACGATTCGCTTTTACGAGAAAATGGGATTAATCAATGCTGATGAGCGTCGGGCAGGCACAAGAGCATACAAAGAATTTAGATCAGAAACCTTCGAGCAGTTGATGCTCATTGCTAAAGGCAAATCTATGGGTTTTACTCTCAAGGAAATTAAGCATCTGATTCAGGCTTGGGGAAGCGATGCAATGCCAACGACTGAAAAGATAAGAATTATTGATTGCAAGCTAGAAGAAATCGCTGAAAAAATACAGCAACTCGAAGAAATCAAAACTACTCTAATCGCCAAGCGCAGCGTAATCATGCAAAATGCATGAAAATTTGAGTCAATAGCTATCTATAAAACAAGAGGTGTGAGTAACAAGTGATACCATAGTTACATTGCGCTACAAAGTTCAATCAGGATGCCATCTAAATCACGAACATAAGCAACCATTTGTCCCCAAGGCTTTGTTTTAGGATTGATAACAGCGATCGCACCTGCTTCTACAGCCAATGAAAAAGCAGCAGTTACATCCTCTGCAACAAAACCAACTTCAATTCCCGCAGGTACATTCGATAAGTTGTTTTCTTGAAATCCCTGCGGCAGATTAGAGTGTGCTAGTTCATTAGAGGCAAAGGCAAGCAAGGTTCCACCTGTTTCCATCTCCGCATACTGACCGCTCTCATGGATAAATCGTTGTTTCAAACCAAAGGCACGTTCATAAAACGCCACAGATTGGGCAACATCTTGGACGTAAAGAATTGTATAGGCAAATTTCATGGCAGTGAGCGTTGAACAGAAGTAATCTTGATTATTTCTCAAACTGCTCGCTTTGTCTTGAAGAAATCGGACAGGTGTGCAGACCGTCACGTAATGAAGATTGTACTGCACCGTAAAAGTAATAAGTAGCAGTGTAATTTACCTGCGTTTCGATACCTGTATGATTTGAATCGCAACCGTCACTAGGTGCTTTCCCTCCAGTTGTATTAACTCTTTGAATATAATTTACTTTGCTCAGTATACCATTACCAATATGTGATTTAGCTGCAAGCAATAACCAAGGAATAGTATCCTGACTAGGTGAATTAACGCGAGTTTTTATTGCACCGACAACTTTACTACCATCGTTTGCTTCCCATGTTGGTCCACCATAATGTTTACCAATTTGAGTACCATCTTTAGCATTAAATAAAATTGCGTTGGGTGCTTTTAGTGTCCATTCATATTCATTTGTAGTTTTAGTTGCTTTACAAACGTAAATTTGTACCCCCTTTGCTTGGGCATCGAGCAACACAACTTGTTGATTCGGTACTTTTAAACTATCAGGTATAGGATTTGCAAGTACAGGTAGAATCGTAAATGCAGATAAAATTGTTGTGAATGCACTGAAGTATTTAACGAATTGTCGATTCATAAAACATTCTACCTAAGACTAGAATTGATTTTGGCAGGTCGTGAGGCTAATATCCCCGAAAACTTTTACGAGTTAGAGAGGGTTATAATCCAGATTTCGTAGGACTTATCCGGCTTCTGGCTCTTATGAAAGAGCAGGTTGTACTAGCCACATTTATTGATTAGGGGTGATAATTCGCGTTTATGCACCGGGGAAACCCAACATTGAGGGCGAAAATTGAAAAGAATTTACCGGACATTAATATCTTTCTGCTTATAGTCCTGATTTAATGCTGTTGGGGTCAGTCCTGAGAGTTGCTGAAATTCTCGTCCCATATGCGCTTGGTCAGCATAGCCACACTCGAATGCAATGTGGCACAAGTCGGTAGGTTCCGGCGATCGCAAGTGTGACATCGTGTTCTGAAATCGCAGAATTCGTGCAAGTACTTTTGGCGACAGTCCCACTGCCGTTGTCACTCCTCTTCGTAAAGTCCTTTCACTTACTCCAATGGCTACCGCGATATGGGATACTGGCATTCTTCCATGACTCGTAGCAATCAGCTTCAGCGCTTCACGAATCGGTACGGGAATGCCATCTCTACAATCCACTCTTTGCAATTCTAATAGGCTTGTCTGTAGTCCACTTAAAGCTTGTTCAGCCGAATTGCATTCACAAAGTCGATCGAAGACCTTGCCAAACTCTTGAGAACAGTCTTGCGCTTTAACATGCTGCTGAAATAACTCAATTGGATTCACTTTCAGGAATCGTCCAGCCATTCCCGGATTGAAGCGGACGCCAACGAATTCTGTAGAGGATTTGATATCAAACAAGTTGAAGCGATCGCTCGAACCGTAGATTGTCAACTGTGGATTGCAAATTTCACCGTTAGGCGATCGCTGGTACTGAAAAATCAGATCCATGCAGCCATCAGGTAACACCCGATGCTGAATGAGACTGTTGCATACAATCGCGTCAGGCGTAGAGAATCTCCAAAAGCCACCAACAAGTTGAGCCATAGCGCTCTTAGGGGCAAACTCTTTGTATTCAGAAAGCAGGTTGGTCATGAAGCAGAAGCCATCTCAAGCTATACTCGTTTTGATTGTAAGGCTGCATATCTTGTACTTTATCAAACCGTCTTTATGCGGAGTAAAACCTATGCCGATTAAACTTTACGATTTAGCTGGAGCAGAGGACAATCGCCGCTTTAGCCCTCCGTGCTGGCAGGTGAAGATGGCTCTGAAGCACAAAGGGTTGGATGTCGAAGAAATTCCTTGGCGGTTTACAGAGAAAGACGCGATCGCATTTTCTGGACAAGGCAAAGTTCCGGTTTTGGTAGATGGCACTCGAACTGTGACGGATAGTTGGGAAATTGTCCGTTACCTGGAAGCAACTTATAGTGATCGCCCAAGTCTATTTGGTGGGACAATGGATGAAGTAGGAGCTTTATTCATCAAGATTTGGTGTATGCAAGCTCTTAATCCACCCATTTTTCAGATTATTCTTCCAGACTTATTTCAGCATCTGCACGAAAAAGACAAAGCGTACTTTCGTGAGAGTCGAGAAAAGATGATTGGCATGACGCTGGAAGAAATTGCCGCCCCGAATGAAGCAACCATCAATACATTACGAACCGCCCTATCGCCTCTAAGAGCAGTCTTAGAACGTCAACCCTATCTCAGCGGCGCTCATCCTTATTTTGCTGACTATATCGTATTTGCTCAATTTCAATGGGCAAGATCAGTCTGTCCTATCCAATTACTTTCTCCAGATGATCCAGTTTATCACTGGCGCGATCGCTTATTAGATGCATTCGCTGGGTATGCACGCAAAGCATCAGGTTACTCAGTTTAGGAGGAAAAGTTTGTATATTGAGTTACTAAGGCTTGAGCTGCTTGGCGGTGCTTCTCTACTAAAGCTGAAGGAGAAAGCACTACAGCCTTATCCATATAGCGGTAAACCCAAAAGCTAAATTCATCTAGCGATCGCGCTGGCAACTTAATAATATAATCTACATAAACAGGCTTACCCGTCGTCTCATCCACATTACCAGCAATAACTTTTTGCTGAGGATGTCGCAGTTCCCCTTCTAAAATAAAAGCAGACACAGGCGGAAAAAAGCGCACCTTGACTGTTTCTTTACTCAGGCGTCCTTGCAGTTCAAGTTGTTGTTGTTCCATATCGCCTAAATTCAAACCCCAACCATTTCGCAATAATTTATGAGCATTATCCAGACTCAACTGTTGTGCCTGTAAACCTCGCCCTACATGTGTGATAATTTTACAGTAATCTTTAAAACGATTCACCCGTCCTACCGCTAAAAGTCCGTTATCACATTCATAAATTAGATACCAAGCAATATCATGATAAACTAGTTGCAAAGGCACGATTTGCATAACTCCCAAACGGGTGCCATAAAGATTAGTACCGCGAGAAATTTCAATTGTCTGTCCTTGATAAATCGCCTGTTCCACTACTTCTAATTGGTGAAACAGCGTATCTCGGTGTTGCCCTTTCGCCATCATTTCTTCCGGGTCGGTATGATTAATAGCGCGGTTGAGATAGCTGCGGACTGGGTAAAAAAAGTGACCTGCGAGTTCCAAATCTAATCCGCGCAAGCGTTTAGTCAGTGCTTGATAAATCAGTCTCGTTTGTGAATCGCCTTGATATTTTGCCTGACTCGCAAGAGCATTAATTGCAACTTGTAATTCCTGCCGAGTCATCACCCCAGTACCCAAATAATAACCCCAGCGATACATCCGCCGATCCAAAATTCCATAACGTCGCAACGTTTCTAAATCTTTGCGTAAAGTCGCCACAGCATAATCAGGAATCACCACCCCACAATCACGCGCCACCTGCTGCAACCGACTTCGCACTTCCTCTAAAGCATTATGATGCTCATCCGTTGGAGACGCCATCACATCAGCACACCCCACCCCAGGATATTGCAACAACGTCGCCACCAACAACATCATCCGCTCAAAGCTCGCCCGGTCAGCATAAGTATGACCCACAATCTTTCTAACCATCTACCTTATCCTAAAAAATACCAACTATCTCAGAACCTCAAAACTCCTTCCCGAATATACCCCCACCCTGCGACAAAACCCAAAAGTGCAAGAAATAAAAAATATTAACTTGCAAGGATTTATAACCTAGACAGCTAATTGAAACAGGCTTTATAGCTGTAAAAATAAACTTAATCAATATTTTCTTTTTATTATACTCAGGAGAATCAAAACCGTATCCTAAAAATATCCACTTTATAGCCAGCAACTATGTATATCTCCTCACGCATTGCCTTATTCCGTAATATCTCTCTCGCAGTTGCTAATGGCACAATCACTCTAGTTATTCTCCTCATCGCCCCGTTAGGATTAGCAGCGGTGATTATCAACACTATATTAATCACAGTCGCTACTTATGCAGTTGGGACAGCGAGCGATCGCATTATCAAATGGCTGTCAAGCACATCACAGCAAGCAGAATTATCTTCATCAGGTAAGCAATCTTTACGTCGTCCTGACTTCCGAGATTGGGATCGCCGGTAATGCAAACCCTCTACGTTTCCCAACAAAACTGCTATGTTTGCTTACACCAAGAAACACTACTTGTCAAGCAAGGCGAGACAATTCACGGCGAAGTCCAACTACCGCTGTTAGAACAAATCCTCATTTTTGGCAAATCCCAAATCACCACCCAAGCCATTCGCGCATGTTTGTGGCGAGACATCCGCATCGCCTATCTCTCGCGCATGGGTTATTGCTACGGACGTATCATCCCCATCGAGCGAGGTTATCGTCAATTATCGCGCTATCAACAACAGTTATTACCTGTAGAAAGACTAATTACCGCCAGAGCGATTGTACAAGCAAAGCTGAAAAACAGCCGCGTCCTATTGCGCCGACAGCGACGCCGATTGGATTCACCATTACTAGAACGAGTACTGCAGACTTTAGATTATCTTGCATCTCAAGCAGCTGAAGCTGAGAGTTGCGATCGCTTGATGGGTTTTGAAGGCGCAGGCGCAGCGCAATACTTTTCAGCTTACGGCGAATGTTTAACCAACCCAGACTTTGTGTTTACCGCCCGTACCCGTCGCCCTCCGGGAAATCCCGTAAATGCGATGTTAAGTTTCGGCTATCAAGTACTCTGGAATCATCTCTTATCGCTAATTGAACTCCAAGGACTAGATCCTTATTATGCCTGTCTCCACCAAGGAACAGAAAGTCATGCAGCCCTAGCCTCCGACTTAATCGAAGAATTTCGCGCCCCCATAGTCGATTCCTTAGTACTGTGGTTAATTAACAGTAAAGTCGTAGATGCTCAGAATGACTTCGACTACCGAGACGGCGGTTGCTTTCTCAACGACACCGGACGCAAAAAATACTTCAAAGCCTTCTTACAACGCATGGAAGAACAACTCCAAACCGATTCCACCGAGAAACAACCCCGATGGCACACACTCACAACCCAAGTAAAAGCCTACAAACAATTCGTCTACAACCCAATCCAACAATACAAACCCTACCAAATCCGCTAACAAACTCGTAGTAACAACTTCCATGCTCTCATGACCTACCATTTCCCATCTCAAAAAGCGACCAAATCCGCCAACAAGTTCGTAGTTGCGCTTTAGCGCACTCACCAAATATTCGTAGTTGCCTTTTAACTAACTCATCGCCACTCCGAACCCAACACAAACCATGCTCTTGTACGTAGTAGTTTACGACATCCCATCTGACAAACGGCGCAAAAAAATATCCGATCTTTTAGAAGGCTACGGTACCCGAGTCCAGTATTCAGTATTCGAGTGTCAACTAACCCAACCTCAACACGACGAATTACGTTCTCGGCTCAAGAAAAAAGCCAAGCTACCAGAAGACAGTATCCGTTTCTACCCCCTATCAAAACACACCCAAGGAAAAATCGAAGCCTGGGGCGGTCTACCACTCACCAGTCCCCCCACCTCCATCATCATTTAGCACCTGCAAACGAGGAGGTAGAGAAATACCGGAAACACCGATTATTGCGTACACCCCCTCGCTACCCTTCCCCACAAGGATTCCAGCTATTTCCACAATTCCCTTCCCACTTTCTCTACCCCCTAAAATCCCACCCCCTCGCAAAGTCCCTCTGGACATCAGCCAATATAAGGGTTTTAATAAGAGGGGTCCCCACTCGCTGGGGAAGCTAATAGATTGGAAACTTATCATGCCGTTGTTTGTATTCGACTCAGTTAGCAGTCCCCACTCGCTGGGGAAGCTAATAGATTGGAAACTAAGAGGTAGTTCCAGCCACTCCGATAAACCTTTTGTCCCCACTCGCTGGGGAAGCTAATAGATTGGAAATTTGCAAAGAGGCAAAGGGGTGATGTTTTTCAGCCCAATTGTCCCCACTCGCTGGGGAAGCTAATAGATTGGAAATTCTATGATCTGCTCTGCTAAGTTCTCAGTGGAGGTGGTCAACTCCGTCCCCACTCGCTGGGGAAGCTAATAGATTGGAAATGCAAATGCTCCCAAAGTTGATGTACTGAGTAACCTGTTGTCCCCACTCGCTGGGGAAGCTAATAGATTGGAAATTCCATTGTTGTATCATTACAGCAATAGCGTTATGTGTCCCCACTCGCTGGTGAAGCTAATAGATTGGAAATTCTGAAAGCGTTAGAGGCTCATGGTTTGAGTGTGCAGCTTAGAGTCCCCACTCGCTGGGGAAGCTAATAGATTGGAAACGCGCTTTGCCGATCCGTTAGCCTACCCGACTTGTTCATCTGGTCCCCACTCGCTGGGGAAGCTAATAGATTGGAAACTTACCTACAGGAGTAGCTAACTTTGCCTGGATAGAAGTCCCCACTCGCTGGGGAAGCTAATAGATTGGAAACCCTCCTCGTGATAAGCTACACAGTATAAGTAGAAAGGTCCCCACTCGCTGGGGAAGCTAATAGATTGGAAACATGAAAAGATCCAATACCAGTTCTGGATGAATCTCAAGGTCCCCACTCGCTGGGGAAGCTAATAGATTGGAAACTTTCTAACGCGCAACTCGCTTTCCATGTCTGGCAAACGTGTCCCCACTCGCTGGGGAAGCTAATAGTTTGGTAACACTTTAAAGGTTTTACTCCAACCTTTAAGCCATTGAAGTCCCCACTCGCTGGGGAAGCTAATAGATTGGAAACTTTAAAACTTAGACATGGAACCCTGACTCCACAGCCCTTGTGTCCCCACTCGCTGGGGAAGCTAATAGATTGGAAACTCCTCGCAGATGCACAGGAGGCTTTCAATCGGGCTAGGTCCCCACTCGCTGGGTAAGATAATAGATTGGAAACGTAAACGCTCGATCAAAACCTCTACATCGGCGGAAGTCCCCACTCGCTGGGGAAGCTAATAGATTGGAAACAGTTTAGGTACTGAGTAATTGCTTTGCAGCTTCCAGAGTCCCCACTCGCTGGGGAAGCTAATAGATTGGAAACAAGCTGACATTGCCGAGGGTTTTGCACCAGAGGATAGGACGTCCCCACTCGCTGGGGAAGCTAATAGATTGGAAACTAGTTAGTAGTGATTAAGCAACAGTCGCAGTTTGTTTAGCAGTCCCCACTCGCTGGGGAAGCTAATAGATTGGAAACTATGATGTAATTCGTCAAGACTTGTATGATTTACTTCAAGTCCCCACTCGCTGGGGAAGCTAATAGATTGGAAACCAGATGGATCGACCCTTGCCTTCTGCAAACTCATTGATAGCATCGTCCCCACTCGCTGGGGAAGCTAATAGATTGGAAACCTAATACTGAGATGGTAGAGATAGCGGCTAGTGTAGGTCCCCACTCGCTGGGGAAGCTAATAGATTGGAAACAGCTTGCAAATCGACGAGAAGTTTATGTACTGAGTAGTCCCCACTCGCTGGGGAAGCTAATAGATTGGAAACTTTAATAGCACCAGCACTTACCCATGAACGCAGTTGGTCCCCACTCGCTGGGGAAGCTAATAGATTGGAAACGTACTGTGAATACATTATGAGAGTCTCCTTAAATAGTCCCCACTCGCTGGGGAAGCTAATAGATTGGAAACCTATCCGAGCGCTGCTAGTGGAGCCATTATATATACCAATGAGTCCCCACTCGCTGGGGAAGCTAATAGATTGGAAACTAGATTTGAGTGGATTAGAACAGAGTAGATTTACCTAGTAGTCCCCACTCGCTGGGGAAGCTAATAGATTGGAAACTTATTGAGGGTAGGGCAGAAGTATTAGTCGATGTTAGGAAGTCCCCACTCGCTGGGGAAGCTAATAGATTGGAAACCAAATCCGGTGTACTTGGCGAGAAATCTTGCCACTTGTCCCCACTCGCTGGGGAAGCTAATAGATTGGAAACTAAATGCATGAGATGTCTCCGTTATATTTTGTCTAGTCCCCACTCGCTGGGGAAGCTAATAGATTGGAAACGATATATATATATCTCCCACCCATATTCCCACGATTGGCGTCCCCACTCGCTGGGGAAGCTAATAGATTGGAAACGCAGTAGTCTAATGCCACAAACCCACAACCTTGTTTCCCGTCCCCACTCGCTGGGGAAGCTAATAGATTGGAAACTTATTGTTGTTTTCCAGTTTGAAGTAAGGTAATCGCTCCTCAGTACCTATAGCAAGTCCCCACTCGCTGGGGAAGCTAATAGATTGGAAACCAGTACGATGTTCTCAGTATAGGAGAACTTACTGTCAAGTCCCCACTCGCTGGGGAAGCTAATAGATTGGAAACTGTTGATTTCCATTGTCTTTCTTCTTCACTGCCCCTCCAGTCCCCACTCGCTGGGGAAGCTAATAGATTGGAAACCACATCGGCCTCCTCATTATTGCAGGCATCAGTAGGTCCCCACTCGCTGGGGAAGCTAATAGATTGGAAACAACTTAGCTCGTAAGGTTGCACACAAGATTAAACTAGGTCCCCACTCGCTGGGGAAGCTAATAGATTGGAAACTTACGTACTCTGCTCATCCTTACAAAAAGATGAGGTGTCCCCACTCGCTGGGGAAGCTAATAGATTGGAAACTCAAAGACTACTGGTTTATGGAGGGGAACCTCTATAGATTGCATAGGTCCCCACTCGCTGGGGAAGCTAATAGATTGGAAACTTACAGATGCAAGCGCCTCTTCTCTCAGACCTATGGTGCAATAATGAGTCCCCACTCGCTGGGGAAGCTAATAGATTGGAAACTTCACTAGGAACCGGAACTGCTCCTTGACCCATGTCCCCACTCGCTGGGGAAGCTAATAGATTGGAAACACGTTTTTGCCGAAGATCCCTTGACCACAACGTCGGAAGTCCCCACTCGCTGGGGAAGCTAATAGATTGGAAACCATATATTAAGTCAAGCCCTATCCTCACAGCCACCTTTGTCCCCACTCGCTGGGGAAGCTAATAGATTGGAAACTCAAGGGGTAATGGATTTTGTCTCTGGGGATTATTTGTCCCCACTCGCTGGGGAAGCTAATAGATTGGAAACAAGAGAAAGTAGGGAGTACCAAGAAGGAGGTTAACACGTCCCCACTCGCTGGGGAAGCTAATAGATTGGAAACTCGTTTGGTGAACCAATTAAATATGCAACCATGATGTTCGTCCCCACTCGCTGGGGAAGCTAATAGATTGGAAACGAGTTGAAGAACGGTAACGACTAATCTACAACTACTAAGTCCCCACTCGCTGGGGAAGCTAATAGATTGGAAACATCCATTTTCATGGACTACCTCATTGCCATCATTTAAGATGGAGTCCCCACTCGCTGGGGAAGCTAATAGATTGGAAACGAACCAGTAATAGTTTGGCAGGAGGTGACGCCAGAGCCAGAAGGTCCCCACTCGCTGGGGAAGCTAATAGATTGGAAACTGGGATTTAAGTGGGATTCGTCTCACCGCCGATTGGAGGTCCCCACTCGCTGGGGAAGCTAATAGATTGGAAACCGGACGGTGGAGGGGTGGTGCAGTGTAGCGAGTATAGCTACGAGGTCCCCACTCGCTGGGGAAGCTAATAGATTGGAAACCCCCTGGAAGTGTAACTGACTTAGCACCATTCATGGAGGTCCCCACTCGCTGGGGAAGCTAATAGATTGGAAACGTTCCATCATAGAAGGAACCATTCGCATGATTTTCGTCCCCACTCGCTGGGGAAGCTAATAGATTGGAAACACCTGCTTTCTATCTGGCCAATCTTTAGGAAAGGCGTCCGAGTCCCCACTCGCTGGGGAAGCTAATAGATTGGAAACCTATATACAACTTTGACTATGTAGGTTTGATTCAGGTCCCCACTTGCTGGGGAAGCTAATAGATTGGAAACTTCTTTAATGCTGATGACATTAAAGGACTGGATGGTGTCCCCACTCGCTGGGGAAGCTAATAGATTGGAAACTCATTTCTTTAATATTCATGTATCTTCTCCTGACTTTTTGTCCCCACTCGCTGGGGAAGCTAATAGATTGGAAACTTGTGGAACGCAAAGAAGTACACATTGATAGCCAGTCCCCACTCGCTGGGGAAGCTAATAGATTGGAAACTTTTCCGATATACCGTCTTGATCGTTTACCACTCTTTGCAAAAACGAGTAGGTCCCCACTCGCTGGGGAAGCTAATAGATTGGAAACACGTATTTCTGTGCGGTTAGCGCTGAGGTCAGCAAAGTCCCCACTCGCTGGGGAAGCTAATAGATTGGAAACTTTGTTGACCAGATGAGAGCATAGCGGCTAAGGCTTGCATTTGTTGAGTCCCCACTCGCTGGGGAAGCTAATAGATTGGAAACTCAACTGTTCTTCGGTGTATGCCCTCACTCTGTTGGTCCCCACTCGCTGGGGAAGCTAATAGATTGGAAACTTCGACCACTGCCTCGCTCAGCATGAGCACCGCTGAAGTCCCCACTCGCTGGGGAAGCTAATAGACATCTCCAAAATAGTAATACCTTCTGATAAAATCATATAAAGATGACTTTTGGCTCCGAAAACATGAGTGACATACTGAATTATATTGAAGAGAATCCTAAACAAACAAAGCGACTGATTGGTCTAGAATATGAACATTTGCAACAATTAATTCAAAATGCCGAAAGATTACATTCTGAAAAACAAGCCTTAGTAGAATCAAATAAAACAAGAATCATTACAGGTGGAGGTGGTCGTAAACCTAAATTATCGATTCCACTCCAAATAATTATGACATTGGTTTATTTCCGACACATGACCACATTTCAACTCCTGGGTATCCAGTTTGGAGTGAGTGAGTCAACAGCCAATGATACATTCAATTATTGGCTGCCAATTCTGAGAGATTTGCTACCATCTAGTTTAATAGAACAAGTTAAAAAAAAAGAATTTGACTTGATGGCAGTTCAAGAAATACTTACAGATTATGAATTAATTGTAGATAGCTATGAACAAGTCAGAGAGAGGCCAGGAGACTATAATGAGCAAGAAAAATATTATTCTGGTAAGAAGAAAAGTCATACATTTAAAACTCAAATAATTGTCTTACCTAATGGCAAAGATATTGTCGATGTTGTACCAGGTCTCCCTGGTCCAAAAAGCGATATAAATCTGTTTAGGGAAAATAGACATAACTTTGATGTCAAGCAAAAATTTCAAGGAGATTTAGGATACCTTGGACTTGACTTAATTGAGACTCCAATTAAAAAGCCAACAAAAGGGACGTTAACAAGTGAACAGAAAAAAGCGAATCAAGAGTTTTCATCCAATCGAGTATTTGTTGAACATCGAATCCGCTCGCTCAAAATATTTCGAGTTGTTCAAGAAAGATTTAGGTTAAATCCCAAGAAGTATCAACAAGTAATTTTCACGATTTGTGGATTAGTAAGATTCCGAATTGGAGCACTTATTTTACCAGTAGAAATACATCCTATCTTATCAGGGTAAAATGAATGCATATACCTACATTTTTTGTCTTGTTACTATCACTAAATATCTCAAAGCCCTATTTTATCGTCTTGACTAGCTAGTTTGTGTTGCTCGCATTTGCATCCTGTAAACTATCCACAGTAAAGCTTTGATAGTTTTCGGAGATGTCTAAAGGTTTGTAGTTGCGATGACGCACGTTTAACCTATCGGCAAACTTGGTGCTGTTTCCCCGCAGCAGATGTGATGCAACGGTTGCGGTTACCTAAGCGTAAGCGCCGGTTCGCTCTCAGTTTCTCGAATAGAGAATAAGGAGGTTGATCGTTAGTAATCGGGATGACCACAAGAGCAACTCCTGCACTCAGACTACCAATCGTGGTATTCATCAGTGAGTTATGGCTTAGGGGTAATTAGCAAAGATGAGGTTAACGAGCAGGTTAACTAGTAAAGAAATCAGTTTAACCTGACGATGAGAAATTGGCTAGGGCACTCGCATAACGGTGAAGATGCGATCGCACCCAAAATCTATACAAAGCGCCCTACCTATCCCTATCCGATACAAGTAAAATCTATAGTCAAAGATATAGAATGCCTGTAAAGCAAATTTAGATCGCATGCTCGGCACTTTGCGATCGCCGAGCATACCTTCAGATGATGACGATTTAAGCACAGATTTTGTGTGTAACTATATACATTAAAAAACCAATAATCACGTAAAAACGCGGCAAAATTAAATCGCATGCTTTCGAGATAGAGTGAGCGCGATATCCAATATAAATTTTTGATAAATTCCATAACTTACCTCTGACTATATAGGAATATTTGTTGCAAGATATTAAGAATATGGAATCATCGCGTCGGGAGAGCAGTCTGTGGTAGTATCTGCCGCTATTGAGTCAAGCCATCAGGAGATGCTGACCGAGGTCAGTCAATTTAATTCTTTTACACAACGGCATATTGGACCTAGTGCTGACCAAATACAGCGAATGCTTGAGGTTTTGGGCTTTTGTGACCTCGAAGCAATGATTGATCGCACAGTCCCAAGCTCAATCCGGCTATCTCAACCACTACATCTGGAACCAGCCCAGACTGAGTTGGCTGCACTTGCCAAATTAAAAGAAATTGCCGCAAAAAATCAGGTTTTTCGGTCATTCATCGGTATGGGGTATCACAACTGCATTACCCCATCTGTCATCCAGCGCAATATCTTAGAAAATCCTGGCTGGTACACCGCCTACACCCCCTACCAGCCGGAAATTGCCCAAGGACGATTAGAAGCACTGCTGAATTTCCAAACTGTCATCATTGATTTAACAGGTTTAGAAATTGCCAATGCTTCCTTACTTGATGAAGCTACAGCCGCTGCCGAAGCCATGACAATGAGTTATGGTCTGTGTAAGACCAAAGCACAAGCCTTTTTTGTCTCTCAAGATTGCCATCCCCAAACCATTGACGTTTTGCGAACCCGTGCTAAACCCCTGGGAATCGAGATTATTCTCGGGAACCATCAAATTTTTGACTTTAAAGAGCCAATTTTTGGCGCAATTCTCCAATACCCCGCCAGTAATGGCACAATCTACGACTACAGCGGTTTTTGCAATCAAGCCCATGCAGTTGGTGCTTTGGTGACAGTAGCAGCAGATCCTTTAAGTTTGACTCTGTTGACACCACCAGGTGAATTTGGCGCGGATATTGCTGTAGGTAGCACCCAGCGCTTTGGTATCCCGATGGGATATGGTGGCCCGCATGCAGCTTACTTTGCCACCAAAGAAGAGTACAAGCGCCAGGTTCCCGGACGGATTGTTGGTGTCTCTAAAGATGTTCACGGTAAGCCTGCATTACGTCTAGCACTACAAACCCGTGAACAACATATCCGCCGCGATAAAGCCACCAGCAATATTTGTACTGCCCAGGTGTTGTTAGCTGTGATGGCAGGGATGTATGCCGTTTATCATGGTTCGGCTGGACTCAAACATATCGCTGAAAATATCCATCAGCAGACAGTGATGTTAGCCGCCGGATTAAAACGCTTAGGTTATAACATTGTCTCAGAAAATTATTTTGACACTCTTCAGGTAGAATTAGGATCGCGCAGCAAAGACGAAATTATTCAAGCTGCCGAAGCTAAAAAAATTAACTTGCGGACTACCGATGCAACCAAAATCGGCATCTCTCTCGACGAAACCACGACTTTCAAAGACTTAACCGACCTATGGGAAATTTTCGCCCTTGGCGCTTCTCTACCCTTCACCATAGAAGAATTATCTTCCCCCTCCTCCTTCACCCCGCGCAAAAGCCCCTATCTTACCCATCCGGTCTTTAACTCTTATCATTCAGAAACTGAGTTATTACGCTACATGCATCGACTAGAAGCGAAAGATTTATCATTGACAACCTCAATGATACCTTTAGGTTCCTGCACCATGAAGCTAAATGCGACATCGGAAATGATCCCTGTCACCTGGGCTGAATTTGGGAACATTCATCCATTTGCACCATTGTCGCAAACCCAAGGTTATCAACTGCTATTTCAACAACTTGAAGAGTGGTTAGGCGAAATTACTGGATTTGCGGGAATTTCTCTGCAACCAAATGCCGGTTCCCAAGGTGAATATACAGGGTTGTTGGTAATTCGGCAATATCATGAAAGTCGTGGTGACACTCATCGCCATGTCTGTCTAATTCCGCAATCAGCCCACGGTACAAACCCCGCGAGTGCGGTGATGTGTGGGATGAAAGTAGTCGCTGTTGCCTGCGACAATCAAGGTAACGTTGATTTAGATGACCTCAAAGCGAAAGCAGAAAAGCACAGTCACGAACTCGCCGCATTGATGGTAACTTATCCTTCAACTCATGGTGTGTTCGAGGAACAAATTAAAGAAATCTGCGCTGTTGTCCATGAAAATGGTGGACAAGTTTACATGGATGGGGCAAATATGAATGCCCAAGTCGGGATTTGTCGTCCAGGGGATTTCGGTGCTGATGTCTGTCATCTAAACCTACACAAAACCTTTTGCATCCCTCACGGTGGCGGTGGTCCTGGTATTGGTCCCATCGGTGTTGCATCTCATCTTGTTCCTTTCCTCCCTGGACACCCTGTTGTCTCAAACGAAAGGAGCGAATCTATCGGGGCTGTAGCCGCCGCGCCTTGGGGTAGCGCTAGTATTTTGACGATTTCTTGGATGTATATTGTGATGATGGGTGCAGCGGGTTTGACAGCAGCTACCAAAGTCGCCATTCTTAATGCTAACTATATTGCCCGGAAACTGGAAGCTTATTATCCAGTTTTATATCAAGGGAAAAATGGTTTAGTTGCCCATGAATGTATCTTAGACTTGCGATCGCTCAAAAAATCCGCGTCAATCGAAATCGATGATGTTGCTAAACGCCTAATGGACTATGGCTTCCACGCGCCAACAGTCTCTTGGCCCGTCGCTGGGACAATTATGGTAGAACCCACCGAAAGCGAATCTTTAGCTGAACTTGACCGCTTTTGCGAAGCAATGATTGCTATTCGCCAGGAAATCGCGGAAATTGAATCAGGTAATGTCAGCATGCAAGATAATGTTTTGAAGAATGCACCGCATACTGCGGAAAGCTTAATCGTTGGTGAGTGGAATCATAGGTATTCTCGTGAACAGGCGGCTTATCCAGCACCTTGGACTCGGGAACACAAGTTCTGGCCGGCGGTGGGGAGGATTGATAGTGCTTTTGGGGACAGGAATTTTGTTTGTTCTTGTTTGCCGATGGAGGATTATCAATAAAATCTTTTTTTAACGCAGAGGACGCGGAGGTGGCGCGGAGTACCGCCGAGTTCTCAGCGTCCCTGCGCGCAACCTCTGCGGAGAAACTCTGGGTTTTTTAAAAACTTTTTGAAATACTTTGTATATAATTTTTATAAGTTACTTTCTACTTATGTACTACGACTAGCGTTCCGACTGAAGCCCATTGAAAGACTTTAGAAGCTAATTTGACTGGTACATTTACGCAACCATGACTGACTGGAGTACCAAAATTATCGTGCCAGTAAGCACCATGTATTGCATATCCTTCATAAAAATACATTGTGTAAGGCACATCAGCAACGTCGTAGCCAACACCTCGCATCCGACTATGGCGTTGCTTAGAATTAATCAAATATTTACCCTTAGGTGTCGGGGTTGAAGACTTACCAGTGGATACCAGAAATGAATAAGCAACTTTTGTGCCTTGCATTGCAGATAAGCGTTGTTTGGACAGGTTAACATCTATCCATCTGAGTGGTAATACTTGGCGAGAACTGAATAAAACCTCCTCCATTTTATAATTCTTGGCAAGATCTTTTTGTGTTTTTGTCAAACTTGCCATAGTTGTAGTCGGAGTTGGCGAAATCAAGAAAGTTGTCAGTAAAATTCCGAGTAAGGAACTATACATAATAAATCATCTCATAGTTGTAATTTTCATAATCAATATGCAAAGTAGCTAAAAACGCTGGTCTGAATGGCTTTTAGCTGCTCTTTATTAAAATTTTTACTACGTATCATTTAGGAGACTAAGCGCCTTACTTCCTCAGTATACACGTTCTTATTAGACAACCGCATCTATGAATATACTTAAAAAAATCAATAAGATCTTTTTTAAATGCAGAGAGACGCGGAGGTGGCGCAGAGTAGCGCAGAGAACTCCGCGTACCTCGGCGTTACCTCAGCGTCCTCTGCGTTTTTTTAATTCCTCTAATTCTTCTTTTAAAGACATTGGTCTATATCCCAACGCAAAAGCTTTAGAACTATCTAAAGACACATCAACTGGTCGAGGTGCAGCCATTTTGACATCTTGTTGTCGGCATGATTTTAGACCAACGGCAGGAAGTTGAAAAACTTCTACCAACAGGCGACCAAAATCATAGCGCGATATCCGTTCTTTGCCGCCTAAGTGAATATACCCTTGTTGTTCTAATGCTAACAATAGCCCTTTAGCAGCAGAAGTTCCACTTACGGGTGTACGGAATTCGTCTATAAATAAATTTAGGTCTTTTCCTTCTTTTAAGGTTTGGATAAATGGCTGCATAAAGCTGGTGGCTGTTTCTGTTGCGGTGCCAAACATTAGCGGCATGCGGCAAATTGTGGTGAGGGGATAACGGTCTAACATTCCTAACTCAGCGCGGACTTTTTGCTCTCCGTAATAATTTACTGGGGATACGGGGTCTGTTTCGCAGTAGGGTGGATTTAAACCGTCAAAGACGAGGTCGGTGGAAGTGAATACACAAGGGATAGAGTAATCGGCGCAAAGTCCGGCGATGTTACAGGAGGCTGTGACATTGATTGTGGATGATTCTTCGGGGTGGGTTTGGCAGAAGTTGGGGCTAGATTGCGCTGCTGTATGAATGACTGCGGTGGGTTTGATTTCCGCGAATAGGCGTTGGAGTTCTTGAAAGTTTGTTAAATCCAACTTGATTGTGGTGACGTCAGGAATTTCTAAGGGATGAGAAAGGTGGGTGCCGTAAATTTCCCATTCTGGCTTGGCGAGTTGGCAGAGATTGTATCCTAAAAAACCACTGGCACCTGTAATTAAAAGTTTTTGCGTCATATTTTTTGCCCACTGACTTAAATTATTGCAGAAATGGGAACTGACAATGCTTTAAGTATGTTTACATACCTGGTTCGGGAATAGCGGCTCTCCTCTGGCTGATGTCAAAAAGTTGTGCTAGCTTGATGCGGTCAAAGGTAAAAATGGTATAAAAAGACTCTTTGTAGATTTTGGGTACGAGAATACACTGATCATGTTTCCGCTATCGGGAATTTCAGAAATTTGGCTTGTAGTTGTATTTAGATTCCGGGTAAGCCATTTTGGCTGTTGATTCCAGAGGGTATTAATCGCAGGAGTGATAATTTGATGGAGCGATCGCACTTGCACGGTAATCTTCATTCCTTAAACATGTATCAAAAAAGAATGGAGTACCGATTTCGACTTTTGCACTTCCCCAAGAAAAGCAATTATCTAAAAATAAGCCTTGTGTTATCGGTTTCTTGTAAGAGTTAAAAATTTTCGACTCTGTTTTACCATCAGCATAAATATAGTGATTCTGATGAGAGATTTCGCTACCATCATGAAGCATGCGAAAGCTTCTGATACATTCAAAAGAGTCTACTAATTCTCCCTCTGCTGAATATCTACTCTAAGTTCCATACAAATCATCTGAATAGTATCGGCAGAAGTTATTCCAATTTTGTAGTCGTGGCTCCATAAAATTTCTGTCCTCTGTTAAGATATGGAGGTGTGGCGATCATATCTCATTATCCACTAGTCAATGACAAAAATCTGATTCTCGTTAATAATCGTATACGAGCGCCAATTTTCAAAACCTACAGCTAGAAAACTGGTTTACATCATGCTTACTATTGCCCTTAACGTCCTCAAACTCTCTCCCGGCAGCACGGTCAGCATTCACAATCTATCTTGGCAGGACTTTGAAACCCTTCTTACCGATTTAGGTGAAAAACGAAACACCCGTATTGCGTATTATCGAGGTACTTTAGAGATTATGTCCCCGCTTGCTATTCATGTTGGCGAAGCCTGCCCAACGGGCATACGCCCTCACCGTATCATTGCCGACATCGTAAAAGTCCTGCTTGATGCTCAAGGAAGAGACTGGGAAGATTTCGGTTCCACAACGCTCAAACGACCTGAAGTTGCTGGAGTTGAACCCGATACCTGTCTTTACATTGAAAATGTTGCTCGCGTACAAGGTTGTACTAATCTCGACCTCAACAGCTATCCTCCTCCTGATCTGGCGATTGAGTCAGACGTTACATCAATCACTGCTGTCAGTGCTTATCAAGCAATGGGTGTTCCCGAAATTTGGGTTTATCGCAATCATACTTTGAAAATCAATCTGCTCGTTGACAATCATTATATTGAAGTTTCCACCAGTCCTACATTTCCTGACTTACTTATTACAACGTTGATTCCTCAACTAGTACAGCAAGCGATTGAGGGAGGAACCAGCCAAATGTTGAGAGAACTTAGAAAACAATTCCGTCAGTCAAATGATTGATTTCTCACTACTCAGAAATTGAACTATTTAGGGATTCGTGCCAGTGTGAAATTTATTGCCAGAGAAATCTGCTTTTAGGGGGAAAACGCAGCGATCGCGAGATTTCGCCAAGTTGTATTTTATATTTATCTATGATTTGCAAGATCCTAATGCCGCCCAAGTTAGTGGACCGACGATTCCATCAACAGGGAATGAATCATCTTCACTTCTGGACTGGAAATCAAGAACTGCTTGTTCTGTATTTTTACCAAAGAACCCATCAACTTTCAAATAAAAACCAAAATAATTCAGGCGTTCTTGCAAGGACTCTACACTTTCAGATGCAGGTGCATAGTCGTCACGGCGCAGAACGGGTAAGAAAGAGCAAGCGGGTAGTTTGTAAGTGGCTGTTTCAGTGTACATGACTTATATTCTCCAATGAAATTGTTTTAACAGTGATTCTGAAGTCTTTAAATGAGCTTCAGCTTTCTGATTATTAATAGTGGAGAGTAAAATTAACTTATGCACTTGGATTCAAAAAGGAAAATTATGAAAGCAATGGTTATCCGTCAATATGGCTCGGCTGAGGTTCTACAGTATGAAGATGTAGATCTGCCAAAAATTCAACCAGATCAATTGCTTGTCAAAGTTTATGCTTGTAGCGTCAACCCAGTCGATTGGAAAATTCGCCAGGGAATGTTGAGGTTGATTACCGGCGAAAAATTTCCTCAAATATTGGGGTTTGATGTCTCAGGGGAAGTAGTACAAGTTGGCAGTCAAGTCCAGCGCTTTAGTCCAGGAGATCGAATCTATGCTAGTCATGCCTTATCAGGGGGAACTTATGCAGAATATTGCGCTGTTCCCGAAAAAACTGCGGCGATGAAACCTACGAATATGACTTATGAAGAAGCAGCCGTTGTGCCTCTAGCAGCACTTACTGCCCTGCAAGCGCTAGTGAATTTAGGTAATATTCAGTCAGGGCAAGCCGTGTTGATTAATGGTGCTTCTGGTGGTGTGGGTACTTTTGCCGTTCAAATTGCGAAGGCATTAGGTGCAGAAGTGACAGCTGTATGCAGTGGTAAAAATTTGGAATTGGTGAAATCTTTGGGAGTAGATCGTCTTATTGATTACAAGCAACAAGATTTCACTCAAGATGCAACATTATACGACATCATTTTTGATGCAGTTGATCGCAGTTCCTTTGAAAATTGTAAGAAAGTTCTGAAATCTGAAGGAGTATACATTTCCACCCTACCCACTCCAGAAAATCTGATTCAAGTAGCATTCACAGCATTCCTACCAGGTAAAAAAGCTAAATTCATCTTGTATCAGCCTAACAGTAGGGATTTGCTTTATCTTAAGGAGTTGATTGAAGCAGGTAAAATTCGCTCGATAATTGACCGCACCTATCCTTTAAAAGAATTAGCTGCTGCTCACCTGTATAGTGAAAGCGAACGTACAGTGGGTAAAATAGCGATCGCTGTTAATTTGGATTCAACATCTTATTTCTGATTCACTTGCAGCCAAATCTCTAAACTGGTCAATAACCACAGTTTGACACCATAACGACTCCAAGTATCACCCCGGTAGTTGAGCCAGTCACGGATAATTGGCTCTTGCAGATAAGGCGCGATCGCACTCTTCCGATTCAACAACAAATCTTTACCTTCTCGCTGCCAATATTTGCGAAATCCAAGTTGCACTGGCACCATCATCCCACTTTTAGGACGGTGAATAATCGCCGGTGGTAAGATATCGGCAACCGCTTGCTTAAGCACCGCTTTTTCTTCTACTCCCGAAAGCTTGTACTCTGGAGGAATTTGCATACTCAAGTCTACTACTCGCTGGTCAAAAAGTGGCGATCGCCCATGAATTCCAGCGGCTTGTGTCAGATTACTAACTTTTGTTAAAATTTGGTCGGCTCCTTTAAACTTGATATTCAGTGCCATTAAGCGATTTAAGTAACTAGCATCTGAGTTAAGATCGGCAGAATATACAGAAGGTGCTGTTTGCACTGCATTCCAGATTTCCGGCTTGAGGAGTTGCGGTAAATCGGTAGCACACTTTTGGAAGGAAATCAGGTTCTACCGTTCCCCTTATGGTAATTGACCACTGATTATGCCGAAACCTTTACAGGGTAAGACTTATAAGAGATTACGCTCTTATTTTAGATGAAATGCTTACAGGATAAAGCTTTCAATGATTTTGAACTGGATTTTGCATAAAGGGAGCGGTAGAGCCGGAAATCAGAAATGCTTGGAGTGTGTCTTGATTATTAACTGCACCATACAAGCTATTCATTAACATTGGCTGATTTTTAGGACCACTAAAACAAGGATCGCCACCTTCTCCGTTGAGTACTACCTCGACACTTTCTCGCGCCAGCTTTCCTAGTAGGAGATTGGGAACTGTTAACGGGTCGCCTATCGGGTCATTAAGATCCGCCATTGTCTCTGGTAAACGATCCCACATATCGCGGAATGTAATTTCCAGAATATGATGCTGAGTTTGACAATGTTCCGCAACTTTTGGAATTATGACTGTTCACCGGGAGGATCTTCTAGTGGTACAGCAACTGCAGTTGCGGCGCAGCTTTGTTTAGGGGGAATTGGGACAGATACCGGCGGTTCGATTCGGGTTCCCGCTAGTTGGTCGGGTGTGGTGGGATTAAGACCGACGCATGGATTAGTGAGTACTGATAGTGTTTTTCCGCGCTCTCCGAGTTTTGATACTGTAGGAGTTATGGCAAATACTGTGGAAGATGTCGCCATGTTCTGGTAAGTGATAAGTGGAGATACGAGATATCCGGTTTCCACAGCAGGTTTGCGGTTAGGAATAGTGCAAAATTATACTTATCGTGGTGTAAATTCTGCTGTAGCGAAGGCGGTATATGGAGCTGTTGCAAAGTTTCGCGAACGAGGATTTGAAACTATCACAATTGAAAGTCCATATTTGGAGCATTTCCATCCAGCGATTTATTTTCAGATTGCTTAATTTTATACTTTCGTTTTAACTGAATCGTCTTGTCTTCAATCTCTCGCAACAAAGGAACCAAGTTAAACTGTGATAGTAAATCCTCAATTGACTGTTCCTCTTTGTCCGATAAGCTGGAAAAACTAAGCAACTCAATGCGGACAATTGGTGACACCAAAATGTCATGTAAATTCAGAAAATATTCTGCGAACCATGAGCTAACTGTTGGCTCATCGGCAAGATAGTAAATAAAAATATTTGTATCATAAAGATATCTCATTCGTCCCACTCAGTCACGAAGAGTGTTTAAATGAGCCAAAATTGCTTCAGACTTATCCTTTAAAATTCCTTTGGCTTGAGTAATTTTTTCATAGTCCTTTTTCCAATGTAATAGCATTGATTCTGGTACATCTACCGTAATCGAATCTTCATCCTGAGATACAAGATAATGTCTTGGTATTTTGATTAGTGGCATAGTTTTTCTCCTAATACTCTTAATTATATATAGCGTTTCCATCTGCTGTAAGGTACAAATTAGAACCTCAAACGTTTGCCTAGCATTGTGCCATATGTACCTCATTCAACAAGGAACCGCTATAGGAGCCTTAAATTTGGGTCACAGTTAATGCGTACATATATTTGACTTTAACATGCTAATGTTGTTGCCATCAGCATTAGAAACAGAGTTCTGGCAAGAGTTTAAAACATTTGACTATTGAGCGCAGTATGACTTATATTACGACAGGTGAACGCATTGGATACGAGCGCGGCAAAGTAGAAGAAGGTAAGAGGCTTATTCTACGACTGCTACAAAAACGAGTAGGAGCGTTGCCAGAAGACTTGAGCACATCGGTTCAATCTTTAAATGTTACTCAATTGGAGACACTTGGCGAAGCTCTACTAGATTTTACAGGGATTGAGGATTTGGTTCACTGGGTGGAAGCTAATCGGTCAGAGTAGTCGATTATCAAATACCCCAACGTCTGCGGGCGTGGGGTATGTTCATCACTGGGAAAAGATTTCTAGAGTTAAACTACTAAAACCAGATGAGTTGTAGTGGCGCGTACCGCGTTTTAACCCACATTCCGCACTTCAAATTGAAGTACAAAGAGATTACAGTCAAGATAAAAGCGAAAAGTTAGGATAGTTAAGAAAATAATACTGAATTAATATGATGAAGCAAGAAAAAATATCAAACATAAAAGATTTGACTCAT
>JBBQRU010000019.1:0-49832 GCA_038214545.1 Cyanophyceae cyanobacterium
ACTTAACGCTTTCCTTTGGCTTTTAAACTATAATATTTTCAAGGTTCAGTTGCCTTGTGTCAGCGTTGCGTTTGCTTCGCTTCCCTTCCGGCGCTTAATTAATCTATCAAAATTCCCCATTCGTGTCAACACTTTTGACGACATTTTTTTTGATTTTTTTCTGTAATCTCTAAAAGCTGCTCTGTGTAACGACTTTCGGTCACAATGTATGATCAGTTGTGCAGAAGTAAGGGAGAGAAATTGTGAATTTTCAATCAGTGATAGCTATTTTGCATCAGTTTTGGGGCGATCGCGGCTGTTTAATCGGTCAAGCCTATGACATCGAAAAAGGCGCAGGTACGAAGAATCCGCAAACATTCCTGCGAGCTTTAGGACCAGAACCGTGGTCAGTTGCTTACGTTGAGCCTTGTCGTCGTCCAACGGATGGACGCTATGGAGAGAATCCAAATCGGGTACAACACTATTACCAGTACCAAGTTCTAATCAAACCCTCGCCAGAAAATATTCAAGAGATTTACCTCGACTCCCTTAGAGCCTTAGGAATCCATCCCGAAGATCACGATATTCGCTTTGTCGAAGATAACTGGGAAGATGCGACAGTCGGAGCCTGGGGTACGGGATGGGAAGTTTGGCTAGATGGGATGGAGATTACCCAATTTACCTACTTCCAGCAATGCGGTGGGATTGATTGTCGTCCTGTATCGATTGAGATGACCTACGGGCTGGAGCGGTTAGTGATGTATCTGCAAGAAGTAGAATCCATCATGAAGATTCAGTGGACAGACGATCTTACCTATGGAGATATTTTCCTCCAAAGCGAAATCGAGCAATGTACATACAACTTTGAAGCATCCAATCCGGAGATGCTGCTGACACTGTTTAACTTATATGAACAAGAAGCTCAGCAATTAAGCGATCGCGCCCTAGTTCTCCCCAGTCTAGATTATGTCCTCAAGTGTTCCCACACCTTCAACTTGCTAGATGCCAGAGGTGTCATCTCAGTCACCGAGAGGGTACGCTACATTGGCAGAATTCGCCAGTTGGCGCGTAAGGTCGCTCATTTATATGTACAGCAACGGGAAAAATTAGGTTTTCCTTTGCTAAAAAAAGTGGTAGTTTGAGCAATCGGTCGGTGTAGAGCGTAACATTTTAGGAATGTTCTTTACATTTCTAAGAAAGAAAATGGTGGATTTAAGTCAAACGTTAGAACCGATCGCTGCTTGGTTCCGCAGTCTAGGCATCCCCGAACCGATTGTGCATTGGGGACATCCGCTGATGATGGCAATCGTCATATTTGTGATGGGTAGCTTTGTTGGATTTGCCGGTTGGCGAGGTAGATTAGCTGAAGATAAAGATATTGCGCTCAAAAATCGCAGCGCTCATCGTCAACTTTCCCCGTGGCTATTCATCTTTATGGCAGCAGGTTACACCGGCGGAGTTTTATCCTTAGTCATGCAAAAGCAGCCAATTTTCCAAAGTCCGCACTTTTGGACTGGCTCAGTTGCCTTATTACTGTTACTGATTAATGGCACAATTGCTTTGACAGGATTTGGTGGCAAACCAAGCTTACGCACCTTTCACGCCTATGCCGGCAGCACTGCTCTTTTGATTCTAGTGCTCCATGCTGCATTGGGATTGAAATTGGGTCTAACACTGCAATGATGCAAACCAATGGATTGATTCTTTGTCTCGCTTACATTTTAGGCTTATTGTCTACAGTAATTCCTTGGGGTGGCTTAGGAGTACTACTTTTGGGTGTCGTCGGAGCGTTAGTATTTTCAAGACGCTATCCGGCGACACCTCCCGGAAAAACGACGACGCAACCAGGGCTATTAATGCCAAAAAGACAAATCTGGTTAATCGCTGGCGTCATCGGATTATTAGCCAGCTTTTATTTACAAATGCGCGTACCGCAACCCAGTACCAACGACATCAGTAAATTCATCCCTAAAGAAAGCAGCCAAGAACAACTTTTTACTGTGCGTGGCAAAGTAGCTAGTATACCTCGCTTGACTCGTAGCCAGCGAGGACAATTATGGTTAGAAGCGACACAATTAGATGAAATAAAAGGTGAAGGCGATAAAATTGGTGTAAGTAAAGGAGTTAGAGGTAAACTCTACGTCACCGTACCTTTATTACAATCTACTGGACTGCATCCCAATCAAGCGATCGCTGTCACGGGGATCTTATACCGACCAAAAGCCGCAATGAATCCGGGTGCTTTTGACTTTCAAAATTTTCTTCAGCGAGAAGGCGCATTTGCGGGATTAAGCGGTCGCCATGTGGAGATGCTGGACGAACACCAAAAAAATCAGTGGGGTTGGTGGGAGTTACGCCGGCGGATCGTGCGATCGCAAGTCAGTTGGCTAGGTATCCCGGAAGGTCCTGTCATCAGCGCCTTAGTTTTAGGCAGTAGAACTATAGATTTATCTTATGCAATTAAAGATGAATTTGTCCGCGTGGGCTTAGCGCATGTTTTAGGTTCAGCCGGGTTTAAAACAGCATTGATTTTGGGTGTAGTCCTCACCTGTACCCGTTCTCTCAGCCGCAGCACACAATTTACCTTAGGCAGCACAGCCTTAATTGTGTATGCTTGTTTAACAGGCTTTTACCCTTCAGTTCTGCGAGCCGTAATCCTGGGATTTGGAGCCTTAGTAGCTCTACTTTTAAATCGAAAACTGCGAAAACTCCGAGCCTTACCGCTAGTCGCCACACTCTTACTCTTATTTAATCCCCTGTGGATTTGGGATTTGGGATTTCAGTTAAGTTTTTTAGCTACCTTTGGATTATTAGTCACCGCCCAACCGCTAATTAAACGTTTAGACTGGCTACCACCAGCGATCGCCTCAACAATTGCAATTTCTCTCGCCGCTTCAATTTGGACATTACCGCTGGTTTTGCACTACTTTAGCACGATCCCAGTTTACAGCCTGTTCCTAAATATCCTCGTCACTCCCTTAGTTTCCTTCATTACTATAGTGGGGATCATCAGCGCTGTTGTCGCTTTGATTTGGCCTGCAGGTGGGAGTGCGATCGCCTGGTCAGTATACTATCCAATACATTGGCTCCTGAATATAGTAGACTTCGGACTTCATCTTCCAGGAAACTCAATTGCTCTTGGTAGTATGGCTATTTGGCAGGTAGTACTCATCTATTCCGTGTACCTACTGACTTGGCTAGTCCCATTGTGGCAACGTCGCTGGTGGTTGAGTGGCTTAATTGCCGCAAGTTTAGCGTTTATCCCGATGTGGTACACTCAAAACATTTTTCGCGTTACCGTCCTAGCTGCAGGTGAAGACCAAGTACTAGTGATTCAAGATCGTGGCAAAACCACACTAATTAACAGTGGCGATGAAAACACCGCTCGGTTTGCGATTTTACCTTTTTTACAACAACAAGGCGTTAATCAAATAGATGCAGCGATCTCAACCAAGTCGCAAATAGACACTAATAGTGGCTGGATAGAACTGCTACAACGTTTACCAATTAAAATCTTTTACGACTATTACCACAGTGCTAACGGTGTTGTGACAACGCAAGCTATTCAACGGGTAATGCAACAAACTCAAGGAAATTATCAAACATTACCACTAGGTCAGACAATAAATACTGGCTCCGCCGTCATGCAACTCCTCAACAACGAACCACCAATCTTACAATTCCAAATCCAAGGTAAAAACTGGCTGCTACTGGGAGATATCAAATCTAACGAGCAAAAACAGATGCTCAAAAACGGAACCTTACCTCACCAGCAAGTCTTGTGGTGGTCTGGTGAAACTTTAAGTGCTGAACTGATTGAGGCGCTGAAACCAGAAGTTGCGATCGCTACCTCCCCCACCGCTGACCCAGAAACTCTGTCTAAACTGCGAGAACTCAATACACAACTGTTCTGGACAGGTCGAGATGGCGCAATTCAATGGACACCGGAAGGCAAATTTGAGACAATTATCGACTCCACCGAAAATAAAGCCTCAGTCTTGTGATCGTTTAAATTAAGAAAAGTATGACAAAGGGGCAAGAGCAGAAACCTAGAATAGCACCTGCTGAAAAATTAGTGGAGAATGTTATACTAGTTATGCTTCGATTTTGTAGCTAGCTAGCGAAGCTGTAGATAAAAACCTGGAGAGGTGTCCGAGTGGTTGATGGTGACGCACTCGAAATGCGTTTTGGCAGCAATGTCAACGTGGGTTCAAATCCCACCCTCTCCGTTTTCCTTAATATACATAGCGTCTAAACTGCCTTTACAAAGTTTCAAAGGATTATGTGCTGATTTAAAAGTAGATATCACCGAAGAAGACATTGCCCAAACACGTCAAGAAATGTGGGGTAATTTTCCGAGAGAGATCGTTTGATGCCAACTATTTAGTCAGGAGATTTTCAAAAGGATTACTTTGTTTCCAACGATAAGTATTAAAGTCCCGTTGATCTACTGAAAAAATGCGCCCATGTCCTAGATGTTCTGCCAAAATTACCAGAGAAGCATCAGCTAGATCCATTGGTAAATCTGCATATTTCTCCATCAATTGACCAATCTTTAATCCATGCTCTGCTTCTAAATTAAAAACTGTGAATAATCCTTGAGTGAGGCTATTAATAAAAGCTACTTGAGCCTTAACTCCTTTGCGAGTTAGCAATAGATAACAAGTTTCTGTAATCACAGGCCAGGTAGTAATCAAGGGTTCATTGTATTTTTTGAGAGCTTGTTTAGCTGCTTCATGGTAGATATCTTTTTGATCTACAAGAGCTAACCAAAACCCTGTATCAACGATGATCATATTTAGTGTTTAATCCTTCACTAAGAACCTGTTTATAAGTCGTGGATAAATTTTCTTCGGTTGAGACACACCCAATTAAGCCAATTTCATCGAATTTTTCATATAGGCTTTTTTCTTGAAATTGATTTTTGGGTGTTGGTTTTGGATAACGTTTTTTGAGGATTTCAATAAAATCTATTAGTAGGCTTTGGGCTTCTTCTGGTAAGTCTTGAATATCCTGTTGTATTTGTTCTATGGTAAGCATAAGTATCTTTAGGGGTTATGGGAGAAAATGTTCATATCAAATACTATCTTAATATGAGGTGTTTTCATCTGGCGGAAGTCGGAGTAAGGCGGCTGTGCGGGAGGTAGCGGTGGGTGAGGAGTGGGGGATTACTATTTGATTTTTTTCAGAAATTAAATAGTAATCCTATATTAGTATTTATTAACTGTGACTAGCAGCGATCGCATTCTCGCTTTGCTGAATAAATTTATCCACTTCAGAGTGCAACGGGAAGAGGTGTTTTACTAGCTGAAATTTTTGTAATGCTTGCGTGTATTTTCCTTGATTGCAAAATTGCAGTCCTTCCCGGTATTTTTGGTTGATTAAACCTTCTTCGTTTGCAATACCCATTTTTGCCAGAAACTCATTGACTGTATTGCTTGTAAATAGAAAAACGTAATTATTATTGTTACCTGGACCAAAAGTTACTATACCAATAACCTCACCTTGTTCATTGAGTACAGGTCCACCTGAGTTACCAGGAGCCGCAGGTGCGCTCACTTGGATAACAGGTATGTTGCCTTTGAGTTGTTTCTTTGCGGATACTTCCCCACTGGTAAAGGTTGCTTCGTCAAGTGATTTCTCGTCAAATAAGTCTGGGATCTCGATTAATCCGGGATATCCAACCACGGTTACTTTATCCAATAGTTGCACTTTTTCGGAATCAGCTAGCTTGAGGACAGGAGCATTACTGACATTAATTTTGATAATCGAAACATCTTTACCCTGATCAAAAGACTTACCAGAATCAATTATTTGGGCAGGAAGCGATTTTCCATTTGGTAAGTTTACCTGGTAGATTGGTTTCGCTTCAATCCATTTCAATTGCTTCTCTACATTATCTATATTCTCACCATCACCTGACAATTTACTAGCCAGTTCTGCTTTCAGGTATTCTTTGCATTCTTCTGCGGTTAAATTTGTGACATGAGCATTAGTCACGATGTAACCATTGGAGTTGACGAAGAAGCCTGAACCATGACCAATCATTGCTTGCAGGCGGTATATTTTGCCATTTTTAGGTAAGTATACTTCGACTTTGCATCCCAACACCACCCGAACTACTGATGGTTTGGTATTTTCAGCTAGCAAGTTGCTTGCTGACATTTTTTCTGATTGAGTGGAGTTTATTTGTAACTGTTCGTGTGAACTCCTTGATAATTGAGAATTTGCAGGAGCAACAGACAGTAAAGTGGTAAATAAAGCGGAGGTAAGTAGTAAAGCTTGTAGGTTTTTCTGGACTTGTGGTAGCATCTCGTGATTCCTTGAATTCGATAATGCTATTACACAGCACTGCTATATGAGAACCGCTTGAGATATTTGTGTATGATTTTATTTGCCTACGACTTCTTTCGAGAAATATTGCCGATATAACTCGCAGCTTGGCACCACACCTGCATCTTGGATTTTGACCAACCCCAAGGCATTTAATTTCGAGCGAGTCTTTTTATCTAATTTTGTCTGAGATTTAGTTGTAATCACCCCTTGCATCCCTGCTTCTAATTCAGGATACTGTTCCAAAATTGACTCTATGCGCCGTAAGTAGTGGCTGTATATTCCCGTTGTCGTGGGTGCTGTTTGTAAAAGTTGAGTCAACGTGATATCTTGACGGGCAACATGATACAGCGCTAGTCTGACTAAAAACGGATGTCCTCCTACCATTTCCATCAGTTGCAGAACTTCGCGATCGCTCCAATTTAGTTGGTGAAGTTGTGCTAAATTTTTTACTTGCAGGAGTGTCAATTCTGGTAAATCTATAGGTAAACCAACATTAAAAGGTGATTGATTTAAATTTATAGGTATATAAACTTCTGTAGAGTGGACAATTACCAGTCGCAGTTGCTTCCAAATAGTGCGTTGCTTGCCTTCTTCGTGGAGTACGCGCAGTAAGCCAAAAAAATCTCCACTGATTGCTGGGTATTCAAATACTCTATCGACTTCATCTAAACCCAAAGTCAGAGGTTTGTCGATTTGCGGTAGCAGGTAGCGCTCAAAATAATTTTGACAACACAAATTCGCACCCATGATTGCGGCTAAATCCCAGTATTCGTCTAGCTTCAGGGGTAAATTTAAAGCTCTAGTGACACTGGCACAGAACCATTGTAGAAATGTATCGGTATTGCTAAAACAACTTTGCGCTGCAGCCTGTAAACTTAAATACACGGTTTCGTCTTCCTGTTGTTCTGCTCGATACAGAATTTTTGTCATTAAGGAAGATTTGCCCATTTGTCTAGGGGCTTTAATTCTAATCAGAGAGCCAGGTTTACTAATTTCTTCGTAACAGCGCTGTTCAATTGGTGGGCGATCGATATAAAAAGGAGAATTTACATCCATCTGACCCTCTGGATATTCGAGGGTTATTGGAGAATTTTCTGGCTTTGGTTCTGTTGGAGGTATTAATTTAGGGGTTTCTGGTTCCGTTGTAGGTATTAATATAGTAGTTTTAGAATTTGATTGGACAGGGGAAACTACATATTCTCGCCAATCTAGACTTAATTTCTCGCAAATCTGAATAAAATACCTGCGATCAACTGGTTTGAGATTAAGAAAATTACTCACCGTCGAGGCTGCAATACCTAAATCCTCAGCAAAATCCTGCTGGCTGAAAAATTCTCCATACAGACGTTGCTGAACTTTTTCTTGACGATCTTTCCGCAGGCTAACTGATCGTGCCATAGTTGCTGAGCAAAACGCTACAAAACTTCAGTTTACAATATACGTATTTATTCGGTAAAGTAAATGAAAAGTCGAAGATAACTCGAATTTCTCGTGGTTTAACTCGAATCTGGTCATGTTTTGATTTAGGTAAGTATGTCAGTTGACGTATTACATTAAGTAGTTCCTAAGTACGGTGACTCAATCATGACAGCGAATTATGAGTATAAAGTGGGCGGGAGTCTAGGAGAGGATGCTCCTAGTTACGTTGTCAGACAGGCTGATTCTGACCTATACCACGGCTTAAAAGCGGGAGAGTTTTGTTATATTTTTAACTCTCGACAGATGGGTAAAACCAGCTTGATCGTCCGCACGATGAAAAAGCTGCAAGCAGAAGGCTTCGCCTGTACTTCCCTTGATTTTTCCGTGCGAGGTAGTGGGGATATTAAAATCGAACAGTGGTATGCAGGGATAGTTTACAAGCTGCTGAATAATTTTGAGCTTGGTAATCCGTCAGAATTTCTCCGGAATTGGTGGCGAGAAAGGGGAGAAATTGCTCCCGTGCAACGTCTAGAGGAATTTATTGAAATTATTTTATTGGCTTCTATTAAAAACAATATAATTATTTTCATTGATGAAATTGATAGTATTTTGAGTCTGGGTTTTTCGACAGATGATTTTTTTGCGCTTATCAGAAGTTGTTATGAAAAACGTAATCTTAATTCAGAATATCAGCGGTTGACGTTTGCTTTAGTTGGGGTAGCAACACCATCTGATTTAATTGCTGATAAAAGACGGACGCCGTTTAATATTGGTAGAGCAATTCAACTCGATGGATTTACAGAAAGTGAGATTGAACCTTTAGCAAAGGGGTTTGAGGGAAAGGTAGAAAATCCTCTAGATTTAATCCGAGAAGTTTTAACTTGGACGGGTGGACAACCGTTTTTAACGCAGAAGATTTGTAGGTTATTAATCCAGAATCCTACCCTCAACCCATCACCGCATGTAAGCAGCCAAGAAGGAGGTAAAATTCTTAGCTGGGTAGAGAAAGTTATTAGAAGTCAAATTATTGAAAATTGGGAATCCCATGATGAGCCGGAGCACTTAAAGACCATACGAGATAGGATGATCGTTGGTGAGCAAGTTGCTGGACGTTTTTTGGGTTGGTATCAGCAAATTTTGCTTGCTGGAGAGATTACGGCTGATGACAGTCTGGAGCAAATGCGATTTCGTTTGACTGGTTTGGTGGTTAAACAGCAGGAACAGTTACAGGTTTACAACCAAATATATGGGTCCATTTTTAATATAAGCTGGGTTAAGAAAGAATTATCTAAACTACGTCCTTATTCAGCAAATTTTAATGTTTGGGTTGAGAATAACTATCAGGATGAGTCGCGATTGCTGCGCGGACAAGCATTGCAAGATGCATTAGTGTGGGCGAGCGACAAAAGTTTGAGTAATCTAGATAATCAGTATTTAATTGCTAGTCAGGATTTTGATAAACGCGAGATTCAACTTAATTTGGAAGCGGAACAGGAAGCAAACCAGATTTTAACTCAGGCGCAGCAAAAAGCAGAAACAGCCCTAGCACAAGAGAAACAAGCAAATCAGGGTTTGGCTGAAGCGCAACGCAAAACACAGCGGCAAGTTCGCATTGGAGTTTTTGTTTTGGGGCTGTCTATAATTGCTGCTGTAGCTGCGTCGATAATAGCACGTACAGCTATTCAACAACAGGCTTTAGCTACTATACAACTACATAAAGCAACTAACCAAAAGCAGGAAGCTGAGGTTGCATCAAAAGAAGCGATAGAAAAACAACATAAAGCAGAAGGCAAAGAACAAAGCGCAACTCAAAAAGCTCAGCAAGCGGAAATTAACTTTAAAACTGCAAATGCTAATTTGCAAAAAGTAACCCAGGATGAAAAACAAAAGACGCAAGATTTGGAACAGAAAAAACAAGAATTACAGCTAGCAAGCGAGAGGAAACAGGCTGCAAAGGAATCAGTAACTAAAGCAAAAATCGAGCAGCAAAAAGCACAAGAAGAAGCGCAGTCAGCACAACAACAAAGTCAACAAGTAGAGAATGCACGGCAAACTGCTGTAAAAGGATTAGCTACAGCAAAGCAACAACAAAAAGAAGCGCTAAAACAGAGAGAAATAGCGAATAAAGAGCGTGAAATTGCTTTAAAACAAAGAGAAGATGCACAACGACAAAATCAGGAGGCGCAAAAACTGGAACAAGAAGCGAAAGTACAACTTAAAGATGCCATCATCGCAACGCGATTGGAACAAAATGGCTCAAATTTGCTACGAGACCCTTTTTGGGGAGGAGAAATTAAGGGTTTAAAGGAGGCTATACGGACTGGACGAGAATTGAAAATGTTGGTGAAAGACAAACAATCATTCGCAGATTATCCTGTTTATAGTCCGGTGTTAAGTTTACAGAATATTTTGTTAAATATCCGTGAACGCAATCAGTTTCAGGGGGATCAAGATGTAGTCAGCAGCGTCGCATTTAGTCCCGATGGCAAAACTTTAGCTTCTGCAAGTACGGACAAAACCATCAAGTTGTGGAATGTCAACACCGGAAAAGAAATTTCTACCTTGACTGGGCATGAATCTGAGGTCATCAGGGTCGCATTTAGTCCCGATGGCAAAACTTTAGCTTCTGTTAGTTGGGACAAAACCATGAAGTTGTGGAATGTCAACACCGGAAAAGAAATTTCTACCTTGACTGAGCATCAATATGTAGTCAACAGCGTCGCATTTAGTCCCGACGGCAAAACTTTAGCTTCTGTTAGTTGGAACCAAACCATCAAGTTGTGGAATGTCAACACCAGAAAAGAAATTTCTACCTTGACTGGGCATCAATGTGAGGTCATCAGCGTCGCATTTAGTCCCGACGGCAAAACTTTAGCTTCTGCAAGTACGGACAATACCATCAAGTTGTGGAATGTCAACACCGGAAAAGAAATTTCTACCTTGACTGGGCATCAATCTGTAGTCTTCAGCGTCGCATTTAGTCCCGATGGCAAAACTTTAGCTTCTGCAAGTACGGACAAAACTATCAAGCTGTGGAATGTCAACACCGGAAAAGAAATTTCTACCTTGACTGGGCATCAAGATGTAGTCAACAGCGTCGCATTTAGTCCCGACGGTAAAACTTTAGCTTCTGCAAGTACGGACAATACCATCAAGTTGTGGAGTTTAGATTTAGATGATTTACTAGCGCAAGGTTGCAACTACCTCAAAGAATACTTTGCCACTCATCCAGAGTCGCAGCAAGAGTTGTGTCCTCGTAAATGAGGGAATAGTGAGTGGGAATAATGTGTCGTAACTAAGCTGATCAAAGCGATCCCGATTTTTGTCAATTTGGATTAGCGTTGGGTTGAAGTCTGGGGGTAGCCGATTTATTTAACGTGAGTTCGGGATAAGGAAAGGAGCAAAAAAGAGGTAAAACAGGTAGCCTGGAAGTACCAACTAACCGACTAGACTGAATTGCCTTATGCATAGTGTAGAAGAACTGTTCTGCTCCGTCGATGATTTCTGCCAAGTTTTTGAACATCAGTGGCAAAGTCAATTGCTCAGTCATGATTTGCAAGTGCGAAAACGCAAACGCAGCTTATGTTTGAGTGAAGTCATGACCATTGTGATTGGTTTCCACCAATCTTACTACCGGAATTTCAAAAGCTATTACCTCGAACAAGTTAACACCCAATGGCAAGGAGATTTTTCCAAGTTGGTTAGTTATAACCGCTTTGTTGAATGGATACCTGATACCTTAATCCCCTTGTGCGCTTATCTGCGCTCTTGTTTTGGGACTTGTACCGGAATTAGTTTCATGGATTCCACTTGCCTGAAAGTTTGTCACAATCGTCGGATCAACCAGCATAAAGTATTTAAAGATATTGCTGCCCGTGGCAAAACCTCTGTGGATTGGTTCTTTGGCTTGAAATTACATCTGGTCATCAATGACAAAGGCGAGTTACTTAACTTTCAGGTTACGCCTGGTAATGTGGACGACCGCAAACCTGTACCTGATTTGCTCCAACATCTTTTTGGCAAAGTGTTTGCAGACAAGGGTTACATCTCTCAAAAAATGTTCGAGGAGTTGATGAATAGCGTTGGTGTACAGGTGGTTACTAAACTCAAACGCAATATGAAACAACGTTTGATGTCTTTAAGCGATCGCTTACTGTTACGAAAACGCGCTGTTGTTGAGACAGTTATTGACCAGTTGAAGAATATTTCGCAGATTGAGCACTCCCGACATCGCTCTCCTGTTAACTGCTTTGTTAACATTCTCTGTGGGCTGATTGCTTATTGCCATCAACCCAAGAAGCCAGGAATCGCTATGGAAAGTAATTTGCTCTGTTCTGCTTAACCCGAACTCACGTTATTTATCAAATTAGTGCTAAATCATAAGCCTGTTTTCGAGTCTTTTTTTCGTTAAAGGTCTTTTTTTAGGCGAACAACAACGTCGAACAGAACGCTCAAATTAATCATTAACTATGCCGCAACCAAACAATCAAGCTACAGAAGCAGAAATTGCTCAATGGTCAGAACTTGATGAATTAGAGAAATATGCTTGTACAGGACCCCAAGGTACAGAGGAACAATTTACTGATCGAGTACAATCGCTAATTGACGGGACATACCTGCAGAGATATTTAGAAAAAGTGCAGGCTGAAAAAAAGAACCTCAATAAAAGAATGGCTTTCTTAGAAGAAATCGAAGTAACTTTACTCGATAAAATTACGAAGCAAAATGACAAACATTGAGTGACAACTTCCAGGGCTATTTCATTCTATTTTTAGAATGGTTTTGACAAATATTTTGAGGACAGAAACACGGGACTTATCCTTTGAAATTCCTCAATCCACAGCTACTAAAATACTATAACTGTATGAAGGCGTTTGTCCTATTGGTTATAAATAGGCGTAGATCAGCGCCAAACTAGAACAGCTTGCTTACCAAACAGCTAAAACGCGGCAGAATTGGACTGGTTATTTCATCTTGGGGATAGAGGGTTGCGACTAGCTTCAAAGCCGCATTCTCACGGCGATATACTTCAACGGTTTGTTCAACCCAATTCACAATCCAATACTCAGGAACCCCTTGAACTGAATACAACTTCAACTTGGCTTCTCTGTCTCGTCTAGAATTCAGTTTCCCCGGAGACAGCACCTCAACAACTAGTTCCGGAGCACCAATTAGATGTCCTGCTTCATCCAACAACCGTGATCGTTCATTAGTTGCCCAAACCACATCAGGGATCACATTATCCGATTCTGAAAAAACAATGCCAGGGTTAACAGCCGTTCTTCCCAACCCACTTTCATCTGACCAAAGTTTGAGTACGGTACCAACGTTAATGCAAACCTCTTGATGTTTCCAATCGGGTGCTCTGGTTACAAATAATTCTCCATCAACAATCTCATAGCGATTTGTGCGATCGCCCTCAAAAATCGCCAGATCAGCAATTGTCCAGCGAACTGGATTGGTGGTTGTGGACTGCATATAACCCCAAACTATTCGTTCTTTGAACATAAGTCAAAAGAGAGTTTTCTAGCATCCTTTGTAAATTTAACTTCGTAGCTCACGCAACATCCTTTTCTCTTTCGTTCTTCATTTCCTTTTTAATATCTTCCCATGCGATCAAACTATTATTATCAGTATCGCTCTTAGCAGCATGATAGACTCTTAAATCGTTATTGTCCTCTTCTGCTTCTATCTTCTCTAATAATGCGTGAATTTCATCTAGGGTACTATCGTAAGCCTGATTTAGCAGTACGTTGATAGCTTCAATTAAGTCTTTTCTTTCTTGGTCGGTTTTCATCTTTATACCTCTAGAAAACTATCTCACAGTTTACCGACTTATTCATGATCAGAGCAACCATTCGAGGAGGCGATCGCAAGCGGTATATTTATGTTATAGTCAAAATGTACAAAAGAGTCAATTTCTATTATGACTATGCAGAGTTACACTCTGACGGATGCACGTAACAAGCACGGTGAAGTTTTTGATAAAGCTGCGATTGAACCAGTTTTACTCACAAAGCAATCACGCCCTAGCCATGTAATTATGTCAGCGGAGAACTACCAACAACTAATTGAGAGACTGACAGAATTAGAGGATATGGTTTTGGGTCAAGTTGCTAAAACCGCCCTAAGTCAATCAAAAATGGTTGGGACAGAGACTTTTGTATCTACACTGGAAGACTTAGCGAATGGCTAAGCTTGATGGGTTAGCAACTGTTCTCGATTTTCTGAAAGGTTTACAGCCTAAAATCGCTGCTCAAATTGCAAAAAAAGTCTTAGCTCTGAATATAGAGCCTTTACCTACTGATAGCAAGGCTTTATCGGGCTACAAAGATTATTATCGAGTTGATAGCAGGGAATATCGGATTGTTTACAAATTTCTTCCTCAAGATGATTTAGTTGAAGTAATTCTGGTTGGCAAACGTAACGATGATGATGTGTACAAAAGATTGAAACGTTTGTTGGAATAATGAAAGTAGAGATTTTTTATAGATTATCTCTACTTGAAAGATATCTTCTAAGCTGTGACTCTCAATACTTCCCGATTTAATACCTGATTTAACTTACCGCTGCGATAACCTTCCAAATCGACAGTGACGTAGAGAAAGCCGAACTCTTGAAAAGCAGTAATGATCGCCTGCAAATCCATTGTCAAGACAAAATCTTTTATCTTCTCAGCCGGTAACTCAATCCGCGCGGTATCACCTTCCGATCGCACGCGTAAATTCTGCCAACCCAACTTCCGCAGATAAATTTCGCCTCTCCCAACTCGCTGTAACTTAGCGACAGTAATCTCCTCACCATAAGGAAAGCGAGAACTGAGACAAGGCTGAGCCGGTTTATCCCACCAAGACAAGCCGAGTTGTTGCGAAAGTTGACGAACTTCAGCTTTGCTGACACCAACTTCAGCCAAAGGCGATCGCGCACCTCTTTCTTTAGCAGCTTGAATTCCTGGACGGTAATCATGTAAATCGTCAGCATTTACGCCGTCTATAACGTAGGGATAACCTAACTGAGTAGCTAAAGGTTTCAAAGTGTCGTGTAACTCACTTTTGCAGAAATAGCAGCGGTTCACAGGATTAGAAGTGTAATTGGGATTGTCCATCTCGTGAGTGTCAACAACTTTGTGCGTAATCCCAATTTCCGCTGCTTGGATTTGAGCATCTTCTAGCTCTTCTGGCAATAAAGATGGTGAAACAGCAGTCACAGCCAAAGCGCGATCACCTAAGACATCATAAGCAATCTTCGCCACCAAAGTGCTATCAACACCGCCAGAGTAGGCGATTAAAGCCTGTTCCATCTCCGCAAACAGACTTTTGAGTTGCTCAAGTTTTTGTGTTAGTAGCATTTACCAATCCACCCCCAACTGTATTCAAGCTTACTAAATTCTATTTTAATGAATATTTTTGCGGAAAGTGTTGCTAATTCTAGCCAACTATCCTGCTAATATCCACTGAGCGCAAAAACTCTGAGTAGTTGGCGATCAACAGATAACTTTTACTTTTTCTACGGATATTAAATTTATGGAAGTACTCCTAGCGCCGCTGATGGATTTAATTCAACACCCGGAAAAGCTAGCGCAATTAATTGTTAACGGGATCGCTGTTGGGAGCATTATTGCTCTCGGCTCAGTCGGACTAACGCTGACTTATGGTATTTTACGACTGTCAAACTTTGCCCACGGTGACTTTCTGACGTTGGGCGCTTACCTAACATTCCTGGCAAATGCTAGCGGGGTAAATATTTGGTTGGCGATGGTCGCGGGGATAGTGGGGACGGTCGCGGCGATGCTGTTGGCGGAAAAGCTACTTTGGTCGAAAATGCGAGCCGCGCGGGCTAATTCGACAACGCTGGTGATTATTTCCATTGGACTAGCATTGTTTTTACGTAATGGCATTATTTTTGTCTGGGGTGGAGAAAATCAGCGTTACAATTTACCGATCGCCTCAGCACCAGAAATTTTCGGTGTAAAAATCCCCCAAGACCAGTTGTTGGTTGTCATCATGGCAGTATTGGCAATTTTTGCGCTGCATTATTTACTTCAGAATACAAAAATCGGTAAGGCGATGCGAGCCGTTGCGGATGATATTGACCTAGCGCGAGTATCGGGGATCAATGTGGGCGAGGTTGTGATTTGGACTTGGGTAATTGCCGGAACTCTGACTTCTTTAGGCGGTAGTATGTATGGCATGATCACAGCCGTGCGTCCAAATATGGGCTGGTTTTTAATTTTGCCGCTGTTTGCTTCTGTGATTTTAGGGGGGATTGGTAATCCCTATGGCGCGATCGCTGCAGCTTTAATTATTGGTGTTGCTCAAGAACTCAGTACACCTTGGCTAGGCTCTCAGTATAAACAAGGTGTTGCCCTGTTTATTATGATTCTAGTACTTTTATTCCGTCCCAAAGGTTTATTCAAAGGCACGATGTAATTGTAGAAACTTCGTATTGCACTCCGTAGGGAACCACGCGGCTCTATACGACAAGCGGAATACGAAGTCTCTACACGCTCGTTAAGGATTGAGAACGTGGAAGTAGATAGCTGCTACCAAAACGTTACCAGCTAGTAACAAAATTGCAACAATCGTGCGAAACGGATAAGGAGGCTTACCAGTGTCAACAGTAGGACTCTTCGGATTCTTCAGATTAGTTGTCATCATTTGCTCAAAATTAACAGGACTTTTACAGAAATACCAAACAGATGTCACCCTTGGCTAATTTCGTTAGAAATATTTTTTTGAGGATTCTCGCCAGCGTGATACGAACTGCGAACTAAGGGACCAGAACGGACGTGGGAAAATCCCATTTCTTGGGCGATGGTTCCTAATTCGTCAAATTCTGCTGGTGTCCAGTATCTTTGGACTGGTAGATGATCTAACGAAGGACGCATATACTGACCTAAGGTGAGGCGATCGCAACCAACTGACTTGAGATCCCTCATTGTCTCGATCACTTCAGCGACAGTTTCACCGAGTCCCAGCATCAAACCAGATTTAGTCGGAATGGTGGGGTCGATTTCTTTGACTATTTGCAGTACTTGTAATGAGCGATCGTATTTTGCACCTCGACGCACTGGGCCAGTTAACCGCCGGACTGTCTCAACATTGTGATTATAACAAGCCGGTTTCGCTGTGACAATCATTTGGATGCGCTGGCGATCGCCATAAAAATCCGGTGTCAACACTTCAATTTGAGTTTCTGGGTTTAATTGCCGAATCGCGGTCATTGTCTGTACAAACCAACCAGCACCCTGATCTGATAAATCATCGCGGGCGACAGAAGTCAATACCACATAACGCAAACCTAACAACTGCACTGACTCGGCGACTTTTTGGGGCTCGGCGGGGTCTAAAGGCATCGGTGCATGACCTTTATCAACTTGACAAAAACCACAAGCGCGGGTGCAAACAGGTCCCATCAGCAAGAAAGTTGCTGTTTTTTGGGCATAGCACTCTCCTCGGTTAGGACAACGTCCTTCTTCACAGATGGTGTGGATTTGGCGCTGCTTGATAATTTTTTGGACTGTGGAGAGTTCGCTGGCTTTACCGATGGGACGGCGTAGCCAAATTGGCATGGCGGCAATTTCCGTCCTGAGTTGGGAGTGTACATCGCTCATAAAGATTTCCGCAATCAGCTTTTATCTCACCATGACATAAATTTTTTGCTCGTTAATCAACGAGATGCCCTAAGACTATACTTTTGGTGCATCAAAATTGACCTGTATCACCCTACACAAATAAAAGTTTGCGGCTATAGTGGGAAAGTTATTATACATCATCCCTACTTATAGCCCCTGTCAGAGGAGTCGATTGTGGCCACTAATAAAATCCTCGTTATTGATGACACTACGGTTGTCCGCTTAAGAGTCAAAGAAATGCTGCCTCCGGGTAACTTTCAAGTACTGGAAGCAAAAGATGGTGTAGAAGGACTTAATCTGATCCAGCAGGAAAAACCCAGCCTAATTATGTTGGACTTCCTGTTGCCGAAGAAAAGTGGCTGGGATGTTTACCTAGAAGTTCAAGCAAACCCCGATTTGCGGAAAATTCCTTTGGTGCTGATGTCTGGTCGAAAGGAAGAAGTCACAGAAAAACTCACAGAACCCTTCGAGTATTTTGAATTTCTCCCCAAACCTTTCGATCAAAAGCAACTGATTGCCGCTATTAAGGCAGCAATGGCAAAGGCAAAATTACCACGTACTGCTCCCGTAGCCCAGGCTGCAACCGCCGCCAGTAATGGGACTACAACTAATGGGAACAAGACTAATGGAACTTCTGCTCCCACCACTATCACGGCTTCTACTCCTGATATCCAAGGATTAAATGAAAAAATTACGAAAATGCAAGCGGAAATCGATGGGTTAAAGAAACAGCTTGCTCAAGTCATCACCTTTGTCAAGCAAAAAGTGAAATAGCAATTCGCAATTCCGGACAAAATTGTCCATTGATTTATAAGGTTTACAAGTCCCCGCATTTATGCGCGGGGCAAGGAAATTGCGAATTGCGAATTGCTATAACTGTGCGCCGGCGCTACGTAGCGTCTTTACCACAGCCGGATACTGATTGAACTCAGCAATCATCAAAGCTGTATAACCACCACGATTCCGCAAATTCAGGTCTGCTCCAGCCTTTAAGAGTAATTCCACAGCTTCTTGATCCCCCCGAGAAGCTGCCCACAATAAAGCTGTTGCGGCTGCGGAATCTTGTTGATTTACATTTGCACCTTTGTTAAGCAATTGCTGCATCACCTCAATCTGGTGGTGGAGTGCGGCTTTAATTAAGGCTGTTTTACCATCGTCGGCGAGCTGGTGAGGATCGGCACCGTGTTCCAGCAATAACTGGGAAATTTGCACATGTCCGTGTAATGCTGCGAGGGTCAAAGGTGTTTCACCCAGATTACTCACATTAGGGTTTGCGCCTCGGCGTAGCAGTGCGGCGACAATTTGGCTATGTCCTTGTAATGCGGCGACTAATAAAGGTGTATCGCCGAGATGATTACGAGAATGCACGTCAGCACCCCGCTGGAGCAGAATTTCTACTACTTCGGCATATCCTTCAACAACGGCAAGATGCAAGGCTGTTTCACCATCGTTGTCTTGGGCATTAACTTCGGCACCTTGCGAAAGTAGTAAGGCAGCGATCGCACTATGTCCCGATGCGGCGGTGGCGATCAAAGCCGTACCACCGTCCTGATTTTTCATTTTGATATCAGCACCCCGCGTCAGCAGAGTTTGGACAACTTCTATATGTCCCAATTCAGCCGCCATCATTAAAGCTGTCTCACCATCTTCATAAGAAGCATTGACTTTTACGCCAGCTTGTAGTAAAGCTTGAACTACAGTCGTCCGTCCTTGGCGAATTGCCAAGTTAAACGCCGTATCGCCATCAAGGTCTTTGACATTAACTTGCGCCCCAGCATTTAGCAACACAGACACTATATCGGCATGATTTTTCGCTGCTGCTACCATCAAGGCAGTACTGCCATCTTCATTCGTCGCATTGACATCAGCCCCAGCAGAGACTAAAAGTTCCACGATTTCTCGATGATTAGCAGATGCCGCCAACATCAAAGCTGTCAAACCGTAAATTTTTCGAGTCTGATTGACATTGACATTGCTCTCGATGAGCGATCGCACAATTTCGGTGTAACCTAACGTAGCCGCATACATTAAAGCCGTGGTGCCATTGAGGTCAGTGGCATCCGCATTTACTCCTTGAGCTAAAAGTGCCCTTATCCTGTGGATATCGCCGCTTTTAGCTGCATTTAACAGCCGGACAGCATCATTTGAATTCATGTTTAGAAATTACCTTAAAACCAGTGCTAAAGCTAGTGGAAGTTGAGAATAGGGTGTGGGGATAGGGTGTTGGGTGTTGGGAACTCCGCAAAGAGTGCGAACATTGCCGTTAGCCCGTTACACGCAAAGAAAAGCGCCAATAAGAGGATTTTTGCGAGAAGTCTATGCTAATTTTTATGAAGATTCTGCAGAAATGGCAAGAAAACTATGACTTGGGAAATTCCGGCATCGGTAAAGTATGGACTTAATTTCGTTCACCCTGTTCTCATGTGGGTGCTGTTGGCCGCCACAATTTATGCTGCCTATCTAGGTTTACAAGTACAACGTACCAGACAGGCTGAGGGTGACTTAAAAAAAGAACTGATTAAAGGCAAATTTAACGTCAGGCATTATCAAATCGGTTCTGTAATCTTAGCTTTAATGGTGACTAGTGCAGTCGCGGCGATGGCGGTGACTTACCTCAATAACGGTAAGCTGTTTGTCGGGCCTCACTTACTAGCAGGGCTAGGCATGACAGTCATGATTGCTGTCTCGGCATCTTTGTCACCTTTTATGCAAAAAGGACAAAATTGGGCAAGATTTACGCATATTTTCTTGAATTTTGTGCTTTTGGGGCTATTCACCTGGCAGGCAATTAGCGGCGTGCAAATTGTGCAAAAAATCATCAGTAACGCTTAATCAGAAAAGGGTGTCGGGTTCCCTATACCTCACACCCCATTTTTGACTCACTGCTTTTTACATTTAAGCGGAAATGGCTTTCCTTGAGATTGGTGAAAATCTTGCTGTACCTTATATGTTAAGCGCCGGGAGACTTGGCGAACTATTTGGTTCAGCAAGCGATCGCCTGTAGTTTGAATTAAAGATTTGGGTAAGCGCTGAATAAATCGGGGAAAATGAATATCAACCGTCAAATCTAATTCCCACTCAACTCTGGTAATTACCTCTTGACCGTCGTTGGCAACTTCGACCAAATGTAAAGCTGCTTGGTAGTCTACGTCATAACCGGGCGCAACGTAGTTAGGAACGGGGATCGTGCGGATACGATAAATACCTGCATCTGCGGGCAATAATTCTAAACCAATTTTTGGCTCTACCTCGTAACCGAAAGAGCCGAAACGACCAATAGTTAAGGCATAGCCATTTTCTCCTAACTGTTCAACCGTCATTGGTTGAGCGCAGGGCGCGAACCATTTTTGGTGTGCGTTGAGATACTCAGCTACCTGGTGCGCGGTCGCCGACATTTCCATACAGTCACTGTGATGGCTGTGAAATCGATTAGGGGTTGTCGATGTTGCTTCGGTTGAAGAATCCTCAACTTCCGAAGTTGGCGTTACAGGCAAAATTACTTCGGATTCAAAGGATTGATACTGGTGCTTTTGTGACAACATAAGATGTTTTTTTATACGTGCTGGCTACTTGCCTATACTCAGGGTTCCCCTGCTGGGGTAAAGATGTTGCACTGCAAGTCAATTTTGACCGAAAGATCAAAAACCTGCCATTAACTTCATAAAAACTACAATATAGAAACAGACAAATCCGGCATATAGCTTTTTAGCATAGCGTTTATTATGAAAGCATTTGTAGCAGGTGCAACAGGTCAAACAGGTCGGCGGATTGTGCAAGAGTTAATCGGGCGCGGGATTCCAGTCCGGGCTTTGGTTCGAGATCCCGAAGTGGCCAAAACTATTTTGCCATCTACAGCGGAATTAGTTGTGGGTGATGTGTTACACAAAGACAATCTTTTGGCTGCTTTGGGAAATAGTACTGTTTTATTTTGTGCGACTGGGGCGAAACCAGGGTTTGACCCGACTGCACCTTATAAAGTGGACTACGAAGGCACTAAAAATCTCGTCGATGTGGCTAAAGCCCAGGGAATTGAGCATTTTGTGTTTGTGTCTTCGATGTGCGCGTCTCAACTATTCCATCCGCTGAACTTGTTTTGGCTGATTCTGGTTTGGAAGAAGCAAGCTGAAGAATATATCCAAAACAGCGGTCTGACCTATACTATTGTCCGACCGGGTGGTTTGAAGAATGAAGATAACTCTGATGCGATTGTGATGTCTCAGGCTGATAGTCTGTTTGAAGGCAGCATTCCTCGCCAAAAAGTTGCTCAAGTATGTGTGGAAGCACTGTTTGAACCAGCTTCTCGGAATAAAATTGTCGAGATTGTCGCTCAACCGACTGCGCCAGCTAAGAGTCTCAATGAGCTATTTTCTCAGGTTGCTTAACACAGGGCAATAATTCTATGTCCCGATGGTTCAAAATTCAACATCTCAAATCTCAAATCCACAGTGCAATTTCTAAACGTCTGGGAATAATTGCGGTGATTTTTGGTTTGGGATGTTTCTTGTTGTTGTATTATCAGCAGCCGCCCTACGATCCGAGTTTTGGTGTACAGCAGCCTCCTTTGGTGATGCAGGGTGGTGATCCTTATATTCGCGCTTTGATGCGAACTATCTCTGCTAGTGAGGCGAATCAGGATCGTCCTTATTCTTTATTGTATGGTGGTCAGCACTTCAGCGATTTTAGTCGTCACCCGGAAATCTGTGTGCGAATTGTGAATGGCCCGAATCGAAATAATTGTTCTACTGCGGCTGGGAGGTATCAGCTAATCAATACGACTTGGTCGGAACTTGCGCCTCGTTACTATCCGCGTCCAATGTGGATGATTTGGATGTCTTATAGTTTTGAGCCGGAGTATCAAGATAAAGTTGTTTATGCTTGGTTAAGCGATCCGCAGGCTTGGGGTGTTGATATTTCTCAATTGCTGCATCAAGGTAAAATTAGTCAGGTTTTGAAAAGGCTTTCGCGAACTTGGACTAGTTTGGGGTATGGGATTGAGACTAATTCTGTTAGTGGACGGTTGCCGAAGATTTATCAGCAGGTGTTGCAGGAAGAATTGGTGACGGCGCATTAGGTTTCATTTAACCGCATTAGCGAAGCGCTAGCGCAGCGAAGCCCTTGGCGTTAGCCGTTAGGCGTTAGGACGCATAAGCGAAGCGCCAGCGAAGCGAAGCCGTTAGCGAAGCGAAGCCGTTAGGCGTTAGGCGTTAGGCGTTAGCCCGACAGGGCGTTAGAACACGAAGGAAGAAGGAAGAAGGAAGGAGTTTATTAGTTAGTTAGGGGTGTTGATCTGAGAAAGTTTTGGATATGGGTTACAAAGGCTGTTGTCTGCTCAAAATGAATGTTATGACTGCAATTATTAATTATTGTTAGCTGTGTTAGGGGAGATGAATTTAAGATTTTTTTATTTATTGCAACAAATTTATTGTCATTTTCACCAACTAGCAATAATAAGGGATTTTTGTTTTGTTTGATTTTTTCCCATAAAGAGGGTTGGTAGCCGGTACCCATGAATCGTAGGGATTTGGCTAGTTCTCTGGGATTATTTTGTAATCTATTTGCTATTAGGTGTTCAAATTCGGGATGTTGATGTATTGTGCCAAAAATTGGTTGTTTATACCAGTTGTTTAGGAAAGTTTTAAAATCGCTTCTTTCTAGTTTTCTGGCTATTTGTTCGTCATGTTTAATACGTTCTAATTTTTCCATCTCTGTTAATAAACCTGGAGAGGCTGATTCTAAGATAACTTTGCTGAAGTATTTGGGGAAATGCAGATTAAGGTATAGGGCTAATCTTCCGCCTAGCGAATAACCAATTAAGAAACAGCGTTTAATATTTAGGTGCTTTAGTAAATTTATTAATGCTTGGGCTGTATTTTCCATTTCATAGTATTCATTACTATCAAACACTTGCATACCATGTCCGGGAAGGTCAACTGTTAAGTATGAGAAATCGTTACCTAGCATTGATTGCGCTACGTCGAATTCATGCCTATTTCCCATGAAGCCGTGCAAAAAGAGAATTAGTGGCTGATAGCGATCGCCTATCCAATAGTAGTCAAGTTGAAAGCTTGTTTGCATGTGAACTAAAATGATGAGATTAAAAATGTAATTATACTCCTTTTGTGTGGAGGCATCAAAAACACTCAGGACAAAGATATTGAGAAAGCAAAGGAATATTGGAGAGATTATGAGCGAAGTCAAAACCCAAAGAAGTAGGAATTATCAAGAATATTTAATTGAATCTTTGAAAAATCCGGAGCGTGCTGCTGGTTATATGAGCGTGATGTTGGAATTGGATGAAGAAGGATATGACCCAAAGATGCTGAGATCGGCACTGTCTGAGGTAGTAGAAGCAAGGAAACAATTGGGTGATTTTTCCGAGTTTGGACAGCAGCATTTTGAAAAGTTGGATAAAATGCTTGCAGAAAATGGCGGTAACGAAATTTTAGCTTTAATTGAGTTTTTTGATGCATTAGGTTATCGCATTGGCATAGTTCCCAAAGAATAAAAATTATACTCTAGAACTATATTAGTTGCCAACTTAGCTTGGAGATGAAACTTGAATGCTATAACCAATATCTGCTAATATGCCTAGATCAACTTTGGTTGGTAGCAGGCGACCACCGGGGTTGTTACTATTTAGCAGTACTGGACGACCTTCGCTTAAAGTACCTGCTTTAATATGACCTAGGTCACTTTCTAAGGGAATTGGGTTTCCGCCATTTACGGATTTGGCGTTAGCACCGACAAATGAGCCTCCTGCGCCTAATGTTCTAAAAATTGGTGCTGTACCAATTCCTAAAACATGACCAATTTCATGCAAGGCTGTGCTGAGAAAGTCTGTGCTATTTGTGGGTATATCGTTCGATGTATCCGGTGTTAGGTCAAAAAACCATGAGGTTAAACTTCCATTTAAGAATGTCGGGGAAGAGTTAAATGTAATCGTTCCTGCCCACGGTTCAAACCTAGAACCACTTAAGCGATTTCTTAAAGTTATGTCGTTAGCATCAGTACCATCATATCCGGCAAATGCCAGAGTTTTTTGACTGGCTGGTAGACTTTGAGCACCAACGAAAATTAGTAAGTCGTCAATTGAAGTATTTAAATTAACTTTTTCTGGATTTCCAGTTTGGGGATTTGGTAGGCTGAAAGAAGTACCCGCAGGAACATTAGGAAAGTCATTTTGAATGTAGTTTTCCCAAATACTGGCTGCTTCGTCTAAAACAGCTTTACGTGCAGGATCGGCAAAAAAGTTATTGGTATCAAATCTATAATCAAATTGAATTTGAAATTTGTGAGCGCTATTAGCTGATAGTTGTAAATTATAAAAGGTGTTAGCGCTTTGATTGCCTGTAGAGATGCGGATATAGTAAGTGCCAGTAGCTAAATTATTCGCGCCTAATTGTGTTGTTGTGCGACTATTGCTCGTGGCGATACTGACACCACTACTATTTAATAACTCTATATTGGTATTAGCAGTCAAACCAGTTAAAGTCAGGTTAAAGTTACTTGTAGTGCCTAAGCTAAAACGGTAATAGTCGTTGGAGTCGGTACTACCAACAAAGTCTCTCAAAATAGCTTTGCTATTGATATTAATATTGCGGCTGCTATTGAGAGTGTTTCCAGCATAGTCTCCGCTTGTAACTAAGCTCGCAAAACGTCCTTCTTGCAAACCATAGGTGACATAGTGGTTATATGCTTGTTGATTGTTAAAGCTTGTTAGATCGGTATTATTGGCGCGGTAAGATGAGATACTGAAAAAGGGTGAGGAGGTACGCCCTTCGGTCAGTCCATATGTTTGAAAATGCTGGTATAATTGTTGGTTGTCTAATCCGGCTGAAATTAAATCAGGATTAACTTGACGATAGTAATTCACATCAAAAGGGACGGAAAATAACCTGCCCTCTTTTAAGCCATACAGTTCAAAATGTTGTAATAGTGCCGAATAGTTGAAGTTTGCTAAGTCGGGATTGCTGGCTTGGTAATAGTTGGGAGCGAAAAATTGCGAAAAGCGTCTTCCTTCACTTAGACCGTATGTTTGCAAATGCCGCAAACCGGCTTCACGATTACCTTGAAAGGCAAGATTTACATCAGAATTGTTCGCTAGATAAAAATTAATATCAACAAAAGGCGAAAACCGACGTCCTTCAGCGACCCCATAATTTTGTAAGTGGTCTAATAATTGGCTGTTAGTTGTCAAGCCGGCGGCGGCTAAGTCGGGATTACTCGATTTATATAGGTTGAGATCGACAAAAGGCGAAAATGCTCTTCCTTCTTTAAGTCCGTAGTTTTGGAAGTGCGATAACACTTGGGCGTCTGTTGTTAAACCTGCTGCAATCACGTCCGAATTCGCAGCGCGGTAGAAATTGGCATCAAATAAATTTAATGACATAATTCACCTCTGTTTTCTTAGATTTTAATTAGTGATTTACTATCGAAATTTAATCCTGTATCTTTATTGATGTTTGGTAGGTTCAGCCAATTATTTTGTTGGGGAAGCTACTGGAGTAATCAAGTTTGATTGCGGTTGCTGGGGAATTATAAACATTACGCCGATGAGTCCTAATACCGCAACTACTAACAAAGCTAAACTCCGAATATTGGTTAATGGTTTTACTAATTGGGAATTTGCCTTTTCGTTGACAATGGATACGCGAACGCTCCCGTATAGCAACGATTTACTTTTTGGCTCGCAAATTTCTGCTAACCATTCTTTTACAGATTGTGGTCGTCTTTTCGGATCTAATAACATTGCCCAGAGAATACCTTGACTAACGCGATCGCTAATCAGGGGATTTAATTCTTTTGGTGACTTTAGAGGTATATTATTTATTTGTTCTTGGGCGCTAACAGGTATTTGTCCGGTCAACAAGTTATATAATGTCGCGCCTAGAGAATATATATCTGTATAAGCGGCGATTTTATCGGTTCGCACATACAGTTCTGGCGCAGTAAAACCAGTTTCTGTCTCTGGTCTTGTTTGGGCATTAGGTATTAATGCAAAATTGATTAATGCTGTGGCACCGGCTCGAATTATGATATTGGCAGGATTGACTTCTTGATGTACTAAATGATGTTCATGGGCTACGCTTAGTCCCTCACTAATTTGCTGAATGTAATGCAGTGCTTCTTCCTCGCGGAGAATACCTCGCACTCGTTGGGTTAAATCGATGCCAACGATGTACTCCATTGCCACACACCACAAGTCATCCTCTAAAAATGGTTCTTCTAACAAGCGTACAATATGAGGATGCTGGCATTTGGCTAATTTGCCGGCTTCGGTCACAAAATTTTGCTGTAGCTGTTGAAAGTCGCTGTCATGTCGGTGTTCATCATTCAGTGTTTTGATGACAGCCGGAACACCGCTTTGATTTTTAGCCAAATAGGTAATACCACTCTTCGATGGTAATACTTCTTCTATGGTGTATTTTCCTTTCAGCAATTGCTTTTTGGCTGTCCAAACCATCGGTCATAACTCTGAGATAACTATGTAGATTTTGGCACAGCGATCCCCTGCTTCTCTGCCAAGCATTACACACTTAGTCAAATCTATATATATTTTTTAATTTACTTATAAGTATTTATATTTATTACGGCAAAACGATTTAAAGCAGATTTGAGGATTACGGCAAAAAACGATCTAAGGCAGACTTGAGCTTTTCGATCTCAACTTCCATATTGCCTTCTTGAGCGGCTCTGGTAATACATTCACTTAAGTGCTCATCTAAAACTATGCGAGCTACACGGTCTAAAGCGCCACGGACTGCAGCAATTTGGATTAAAACTTCTGGGCAAGGACGATTCTCTTGCACCATTGTTTTTATACCCCGAATATGCCCTTCCATCCGCGATAGTCGATTCACTACTCGCCGTAAAGATTCTTCACTATGGACATGAGGATGAACCGACTGTTCGTCGTGTCCATGATGAGAATCTGAATAATCTTCCTGATTTAGAGAGCGGTCTTTCTCGTTAATAGTCAAGCTTTCTGGCGCTAACTGATTCGATTTGTTCATGGAGTGAAGAATTTTGGGACTCATACAAGATCCTAGCCTAGAGTTGCAAAAAGGACCGTCTTCGCAAGCTATGTGTATCATAATTTCCTTATATTACTGACACTTGGCATACTTGTATCGTTATAAAGTTATATTAACAAGGTTCGGAAATTGCGACACTAAGATCAAAGACCGAGCATTTCGCTACAGTGTTTGAGACTGTAACAATAAGTAAATAGATTATGGCGACAAATCAAAAATTAGGTAGATATGCTTCCCAAAATTCGGTTGATGAAACAACTCAGTAACTATATTTTAGCGATCGCACTCGCTGTCACATTCATATTTGGTAATTTACATGTTTTACCCGCGCAAGCTGAATCCACATCAGTAGCCTTAAAAGCCCCGCTAGCACCGGCTACAAGCACCCATAGTAACTTTGTCGCGGCTGCAGCAAATCGCGTAGGTCCTGCAGTAGTACGCATCGATACAGAGCGGACAGTAAATCGGCGTCTCGATCCGACACTAGAAGATCCATTTTTCCGGCGCTTTTTTGGTGATGGGTTTCCCCAACAATTACCAACAGAACAATTGCGCGGTCTCGGCTCAGGTTTCATTATTGATAAGACAGGTATAATCCTGACCAACGCCCACGTCGTTGATAAAGCTGACAAAGTCACAGTCCGCCTCAAAGACGGACGCGCATTAGAAGGAAAAGTCCAGGGTGTCGATGAAGTTACGGATTTAGCAGTAGTAAAAATTAATGCTGGTAGTGACTTGCCGATCGCACCTTTAGGTTCTTCAGATAGTTTACAAGTAGGAGATTGGGCGATCGCTGTTGGCAATCCTTTAGGATTTGATAACACAGTCACCTTAGGAATTGTCAGCACCCTCAAACGTTCCAGCGCCCAAGTCGGAATTCCTGACAAACGCCTTGACTTCATTCAAACAGACGCAGCAATTAACCCCGGTAACTCCGGCGGACCACTACTCAACGATCAAGGTGAAGTGATCGGCATTAACACCGCAATTCGCGCCGATGCAGCCGGAATTGGATTTGCGATCCCCATCGATAAAGCCAAAGCGATCGCCTTCCAATTGCAACGCGGACAAAAAGTTGCCCATCCGTACCTAGGCGTACAAATGCTTTCATTAACCCCAGAAATCGCTAGACAAAACAATACCGACCCAAACTCGCCCATTCAAGTCCCAGAAGTTGAAGGCGTCTTAGTAGTGCGAGTCATCCCCAACTCACCTGCAGCCATTGCGGGTATCCGGCGCGGAGACGTGATTACCCAGATTGATGGACAAGGCATCATCACTGCAGAAGAGTTGCAAAATACAGTCGAAAATAGCCGCCTCGGTCAAGGCTTACAAGTCAAAGTCCAACGCGGAAATCAAACTCAGCAGTTAACAGTGCGAACTGCAGAATTGAAAAACGCTGCTTAAACCGCATTAGCGAAGCGAAGCCGTTAGCGAAGCGTCAGCGCAGCGAAGCCCTTGGCGTTAGCCGTCAGGCGTTAGGCGTTAGGCGTTAGGACACAAAGAACACGAAGGAAGAGAAGGAAGAGAAGAAAGGTAAAGGTAATCGATTCGTAAACTCCTTTTCTTCTTTCTTCTCTTTGTGTCCTTTGTGGTTAAGAAACTGCCTTCAAGAATTGTTTAATTTTGGCAGATTGACGTTGTTTAAATTGGTTGGGGAAGTTTAACTCAACGACAACGCGATCGCTACTAGATTCGACTGTGGAAATTTCTGCTAAAAAGCGTCTTGGCGTTGCATCTGGGATTTTTTCAATTAAGAGTAAACCTACTAATGGTTTGGTAAGTTGCAGACTTTGCAAGTCCTGTTCGTTGAGGACTTTATCAGAGGATACGGCGCGACGCTCTAATTCAAGACGTATACTCGTGACACCCATTTCTGTGGCTACACCAGCGAAGAAATCACCATCCCAGTAAATTTGGGCACCTGCGTGTATTTGCTTGCGGATTTTTTGCACAGTATCCGATCGTGTCTCGCGGAATGAACGCACCAAACTTGTCGCCAAAAATCCAAAAGATGAAAATGGGTTGTCGCTAGATTCTCGTTTTTGGGAATACCATTCATTGACATCCGAATAGATTACTACTAATAAGGCATCAAGTTGAGCGCGTGATGGTTCGACAAAGTCAATCGCTAACTGAGTTTGGTTGTCGTTGATGGGTGTGACGCGAATTACTTTGGCGGGGAGTAATGCTTTCGCCCCATAATCTCCTGTTACCTGAATTTCCACTTCATCTAAAAGATCGGGCCAGGTGTCAAGGGCGATTAAAGCACCTGTTTCCGAAAGATTTATGGTGGTACCGACACAGATATCGTCACCACTATAGATTGTCACGCTTAAGTGACGCTCTAAGCGGTGAGCTGTTCGGATTTGTGGTTGCTCAAAGGCGACTAACAATGCGGCTACGAGCAAAATAAAGTTGATTAAACACCACATGGCGTTAACCAAGACGGCTTGGGTATCCTCTGGTCGCAGAATTAACCAGAAAGGTACAGCTAGTAGTGCTATGAGTACCATCAGGGTGACAATCGCTAAACCTCGCATTGATTGCCAGTCAAAGCTACGCTTGGTTACAGATAGACCTTTATCAGTGACGTTGAATGAGCCTAACTTGGGATTGATCAATGCCATCAAAGTCACGAATCCCGCCTGGAAAGACATCACAAATTCAAAAATTTCGTTCCAGAAAGAAAATCTAACGTGTTTGTAGATGATGTGGTTAGCATTTAAGGCTAGGAGAATATGCGGGGCGGCGTAGGCGAGGGTTTCTAATCCTAAACCTCGGATAGAGTTGACGCCGAATAACAAGAATAAAGTTGGGGCGATCGCATACACTAACCTTGGCAACCCATAAAAGAAGTGGGAAGTGGCACTAAAATAACAAATTCGCTGCGGAATTGTCAGATTGAGTTTGGGGTTGAACATGGGGTTTTCTAGGCGAAGAATCTGCGCCATTCCTCGCGCCCACCGGACTTGCTGACCGACATAAGAAGAAAACTTTTCTGGTGCTAAACCAGCCACCATGATTTTGTCGTAATAAATCGACTTGTAACCGCGCGAATGCAAGCGTAACGCTGTGTGACAATCTTCCGTGACAGTTTCCACGGCGATTCCGCCGACTTCCAAAGCATGAGTTTTGCGAATTACCGCCGCCGAACCGCAGAAAAAGGCAGCATTCCAAAAATCATTGCCTTTTTGTAGTACCTTATAAAATAGTTCGTTACCAACCGGAATTTTGCCACCTGTTCGCAAATTCCGCTCGAAAGGGTCAGGATTATAAAACCAGTGCGGAGTTTGCACAAAAGATACTTTTGGATCGATGAAAAATCCCACCGTATTCATCAGTATTTTCCGCGAGGGAATGTGATCGCAGTCGAGAATTAATACTAAGTCGCCATGAGTTTTGTGAAAAGCAGTATTAATATTACCAGCCTTAGCATGGGCATTACTGTCTCGTGTCATTAACGTACACCCTAAGTCAAGACACATTTGCTGTAACTGGGCGCGTCTCCCGCGAAACTCCTCATAGCGCGGATCTTCTACAGGATATTTCTCGGGACGACCATCATCCAAGATATAAACCTTTTTTTTCCCTGGTGCATAATCACAAGCTAAAGCGGCTAATACTGTTTTCCGAACAATTTCGATTTCTTCGTTGTAGGTGGGAATGTAAATATCGACGCTAAACCAGTCTTTCTGAGGAATAACAGCCAGGTCAACGGGTTCGCGTTCTTGAACTTTTAGAGTTTGAAAATATGCCAAAGCCAAAGTCAAAATTGCATACAACTCAGCGGCATACAATAGCGAACAGGAAATGCTGTTGATCCACCCATCAAAGTTTAATGTATAACTTGTGCGGTAATACAAGTAACGCAAAGTTGTCACCAAGCTCAGCCAGACTACAAATAAGTGGTAGTACTCGCTGATTGTGACAGAGTCTTCTTTCTCTTCAGCTTGGACAACTAACTGACCCATGATGACGAGAAATAACGCCACAAAGGCTTGTTGCCAAATTTCCAAAGGTGTGATGATTAGCGGTATTGATACTACAAGTAGGAGTAATATCACCCACTTTAAATGTTGTAATCCTACTCGTGCTAGCGCCCGGTCAAAAAACTGAGGAGTGATCTCGATTAGCCAACTTCTAATGCCGGGACGTCGCCGTCTAGGTTGCTTGGGATCTACGTTTAAGGAGGAAGACATCTTAAATTTTGAATTGGGGATGGGAAATTAGTACTCCCTTGTGACTGGGAGTGAGGCAGAGGCAAAATTATTTTTTGTGCTCTACATCAATGCGCTTGATATAAAGTTGGGCAACGCCGTAAAGCAACAACGATATGCCGACAAGACCTAAGGGTAGTAACAGCCAGTTTTCTTGTAAAAAGCGCGAGATCTTGCTTAAGATATTGCTGTCTTCGAGGCGACGAGTCGAAGGAGCATTTTGGAAAAATTCTAACTTGTAAGCATCTGGGTCATAACCGGCTGGGTCTTGCTGGTTGCTACTAATTAAAACTGTATCGTCCCGCAATTTCAAGAACCAGGCATCTTTGCTTAATACCTGTCGCACTCTATCTAAGCCGGTTTCACTTTGACCACTTAATGCTAAGAGGACGCGGGAACTATTCCACGGAGAGATGATTTCTTTCACCATCCCGCCGTTATCTGCCAAAGTTTGAATTGCCGCCGCCGGTGAAGAACGAGAAAAAGCGTCACTCAAGCGGAAGCCAGGGGGTTGAAAAGCTTCCGGAAACGGAAACTTGTCACGGGTGCCGATGCCGACAAGGTTATCAGATTTCTTTACTTCTGGAGGTAATGTTTTGCTGGTATAAACATTTAGCTTGACTGAATCAGCTTGACTCAAACGTCCAAGACGTTCACTGAATGCCAACATTGTCGCCACATCAGTTTCGTTGGGATTTTCTGGGACGACAATTGCTGTTGTCGATAAATCCTGCGGTGCAGCGAAGGGATAACCAACTTGTAATAATTTCAAGTTCGGTAAATCTACTGAACTTTCCCGGCGCACATCAAAATTTGTATCATTATGCACAGTGCCGGTTAATTGTTGGTCGGGTGGTTGAAGACATCTATCTTTGTCAAATGCTTCTTTGGGATGCATCCGAAAATATACTTGAATTTTGGAATCAGGCTTGAGTAAGTTTTCCGGTAAATTCACGTTGAGGGTTTTGCGTGTTTCTCCCTCTTCTGATGTTAATCGCGCACCACCAATAAAGGTTTTATCCAGCAACACTTCGACAGATGAGGTTCGCGGATTGATTTGGGGGCCGTAGCTGTAAACCAAGTTCATCGAACTACCACGAGTAAACCTGTCATCTGGTAAAGCGCGAAAGTTAATTTCTACTGGTGGGGCACTAGAACCTCGGACAGTCACGTCTTCAAAAGATTCTAGCTGACCTTTGAGAACTAGCGTTTTGATATCGCTGAGTTTAAAGGAATTTTTTTCCGGTAAGAATCTCGGCCATTGACGTGCTTCTGGAGTCGAGACGCTACTAACTTTATCGACTAAGATTGCTGCTTCGGTGCCGATTTTGCGTGCGTCTGGTTGAACCAAAAACTGTACGGCTTTTTTCACGCCTTCTGAACCGTTACCTGAGGCTACTAATACGGGAATTTTACTGGTGCCGACTGTAGTCAGCATCAATACGCCAACATTGTCTGGTAAGGGGTTTTGATTGCCATCGAGGAATTTACTACCTGTAGCTGACATCGGTAATTTTAATGTCGCCAGTGCCGGCTGTTCTGTTGGCGTACCAATGATTACTAATCGCTGATTTGGCTGCACTTTGGTGATAGATTTGACTACTTGTGTCTCAACTGGGCGGAAATCTGCCAATCTCCCGATTGATGATTGGTAGCGAGATGCAGCAGTCAACCAGGTGGAACTAATTTCACTTGGGAGTAAATAATTAATCCGATTTGGGTTGAGGCTAAGTCTGTCAAAGAAGGGATAAGGATAGTTGCTGAAGTTAAGAGGTATGGATTGTGGTTGGTAGTCAAACAAGATTTTGGAATCTGGTAAAACTTGTGTCCACAATGTGGGGTCATTTGGGTCGGTACAACTATTTTGGCTGTTTAATTGTCGCGCGACAATCGTGACTTCGTTATAGTCACCAATCAGTTTCGGAGGAACGTTAAAAAGTGCTTGACCAACTTCGGCATCTTTGCGATTCAGTGGGACACTGCCGATACTTGTACCGTTAAGTAGCACTGTGAGGCTGGAACCATTGGCTAATAGTGCTGGCGAATGCTGATAGCGGATGAGTATTTTCGCTGCATCCAGATCCCAGTCGCGAGGACGTGTAAATCCTAATCTGGCTGAAGCAAATTGCCCTTGTAAGTGGAAGCTATTGCCAACTATCGGGCTGCGATTAAATTCTAAAATGTACTGATTTTTAGGTTTCGCCGTTGCGAGGGTTTTGGCTGCATTCGGTGATTCGTCAGCTTTATTCGTTTTTGTCGTCGCTGTTTGAGCCTTGACGCTGGTTTGGGGCTTTGTTGCTGTTGGTAATTTATAACGTGTTTCTTCTGACTGTTGTGTGTCTTGCGCTTGAGCAATAGTAGTTAATATGCTGCAAGTAAACAGGACGGCAAGAGTTAGCTGGATATTTTTGCTTTTTTTACGGGGACTACGAGACATGATTTAGTGGTAGATTGATGAATTTACTGGTTATTTTAGTTATTTTTTATTAACTATATAGTTATTAAAAACATGGTTATGGATTTGCAGAAACAAACTATAACCTGTAATTTGCTCATAACTATTCAGCAACTTTGAACAACTATTTCCTAGTCAATATTTCGGCAGGAATCACTGAGGGTGGGACTAATCCTAACCATGCTAAATTTTGTGTGTAGTAAGCTGATTGATCGTCCCAAATACCCTGTTTATATTGAGGTAGCAACTTTTTTTGCAGCAGTTCGTTGGCTAAGCTAGTGTTAGTTAACCGCATTGCCGCGTAAAGCATTGCATATTGAGAAGTTGCTTCATAATTCACTAATGCTTTTCCTTGCAGGTCGATACTTGCCGGTAAACGTGATTGTGAGTGCCATAGATTTTGGAGATGCCGGGAGGCTGTTTCTAAGTAGCGTTGTGCTTGTGGTGAGTGAAACCAAGCAGCATCCAAAGATACACGCCACCACACTCGATAAGCGTCGTAACTGTACAATGACTGCGGCGCAGCAGGTTGGTCTGGCTGTGACAACGGTTCATATTTATTAGATATTTTGTCTACAGATACCCAATCACTAGGTAATCCTACGGTGGAAAGCCGCGAGGAATTTTCGAGGACTTCATAACTGGTGTCAACTAGACTTAACCAATCATGGTCGCTGTCAACCTGAGCAAACAAGCGAAAGGCATAAGGTGCAAGATAGGATGGATTCAGATGAAGTGCAGATGCAGTCGTAAAGGCATCGGCTGGTCCTGGAAGTAAATAACGCTTATTAACTGCTCCGACGGCTGTTGATAAGTTCCATAAATCTTGCAACTTTATTTTGGCTAGTTGCAGGTATTCAGGACGATGCCAAAGCCGTGAGGCAAGTATTAAAGCAGTAGTCGCATCAATATCGGCATCGGTGGCAAAATTACGATCAATTGGTCCCCACCCAAGTTCATTTCGCCCCCATTTCCAACACCACAAATGATCTGTCTGGCGATCGCCTTCTTTGCGTTGTAAATTATTTTCTGACCATTTAAGTGTTAAGTCGAAAGTTGCCGGGTCATTAATCAATACTGATCGCAACATCGCGTAGGCTTGACCTTCACTTGTCGAGCGATCGCTAGCCTGATAATCAATTACCCGCCCATCAGCTTGAATAAATTTATGCCGATAGGCTTCCCAACTTTCACTTAAAATACCTCGGTTTTGAATGTTGGCGGCGAGTACATAGTGACCCGGACTCGTATCCATTTTGGCAACGCTGGTTTCTCCTTTACCCATCAAATATCCGAGCGAACAGCCAGTCAAAGCAACCATCATGGTAATAGCTGCCATTGTTCGGATGTACGGCATCATCACGCGAAGCTGCAATTTGGCTCTATGAGAATAGTCCATTGGCAATTACCACTCCTGTATGGTTGGCTTAATTGACTTACCGACTTTCTCGGCGTTGGTAATCTTCCCACGGGGGTTGAAAACCTCGACGGAGTAAAAAGTCTTCCTGGATTTGCTGCATCTGACGCGTAACTTCTGGATCGGCACCTCCTTTAGCGATTTCGGTCATTTGTAACTTTTCTAACTCTTCTAGCGCCAATAATGGCTGGTCAGAAATTGCTCTTAATCCTGCCACAGCACGGCGAGTGTCACGATCTTCGGGCTTGACTTCTAGCACTTGGGTATAAATTTGTTGAGCAGAATCAAACCGTTTTTGTTGAAAGCGAATTCCTCCCAAAGCGGAAAGTGCATCAATATTCTCTGGGTCTTTTGCCAAAACTCGCTCGTAAGCGCGGCTAGCTGGGTTGAGATCGCCGATGGCTTGGGATAATTGTCCTTGGAGTAAGGCGGAGTCGGTAGTGTTAGACATCCGAGAAATTAACTGCTTAACTCGTTTTCGGGCTAAAGTTGGACTGCGCTGCGCGATCGCTTTGACCAACAGTACTTGCACCTGGGCATTATTTGGGTCAGCATCTACGAGTGCAGTGTATAAAGCCTCCCGAGCCGGATCTGGGGGCAAAGCCGCTACCAAACTGTATAATTCTGGTGGCGTACTGGATGCTGGTTGTGTGGCTAACCAGTTATTTAAAATGGCTTCAGCTTGGGCTTGTGTAATACGTTTTGCTTGATAGGCAATACTTGCTCGTCCGAGTTGAATTGTCGAATCTTGAGGATTGCGAGTAATTAATTGGTCATACACAGCCAAAGCCGCATCTGGTTGTTTTTGCTGGAGACGCACTCCCGCCAGTCCTCGCAAAGCGGCATTAGAAATATCGTTGCTGTCAGGATTATTGGCAATTAAGGCGAGATAACGTTGAGCACTAGCTTCTAAGTTGCCTTCCCGTCTTTCAATCTCGGCGGCTAGCAATTGTGGTGCTAAATCTCTTGCGCCTTGAGGCGTCGCTGTATAAGCGGCTAAAGCGCGTCTAGCATTCGCAAAATCTTGACGCCGGATGAAAATTTGTGCTAGTCGGAAATTCAAAAATGGTTCATTATCTCCTGCTTGCAAGAGATTTTGATATACCGGGAGTAATTCTGGTTCAGGTATATCGACTTTGACTAAAGCTTGACCGAGTTTTCGCCTTTGGACGCGGTCTGTTGGCAATGGTTGTAGTGCCGTTAGTAAACGTTGTTTTAACTCGGCTTTGGAAATTGTACCTAACTGACTTTCTAAGGCTAATTGTTGTACCAATAAAGCTTTGTCATTTGGGTTTTGGGCGGCTAATTGCCGGTAAATTGGCAAGGCGATTTGCTGTCCTTGAGGTAAACCGCTGTAAATGTCAGCGACTTCGCGTAATAAGGTGGGTGAGGGATTGGGTGTATTTGTGAGTGCCTGACGATAGAGACTATCGATTTGCGGGGCGAGATTCGGAGCGTTGGTGGCAGTGCGAATGGCATTTAGCGATCGCGCTAGTGGTAAAATTGCATCTGCTCTGCCTTGTAATGGTTCTAACAGTGCCAAGGCTTGAGTTGACTGTTGATTGGCACTATACGCCTGCGAAAGTTCCGCCCGCGCCAGGATGGAAACTTCATTAAGGGTTTTCGCCCGTTGCACAATCTTCTCCAAATACTCAATCGCCGCCAACGGGTTGCCGGTTTCGCGTAAGGTACGCCCATAGGCGACTGCTGCATATCCAGTTAGTGGTTTGCCTGTGTCCCGGTAGCGATTAAACAACGAGAGTGCTTGTTGAGAGTCACCGCTATAGGTGTAAATTTGGGCTGCACCAAGGACGACATCGGCAGTTGGATTCGCTTGCAGAACCTGCTGGTAATCTGCTAGTGACTCACTAAATTTACCCTGATAACCGTAAAGTAAAGCACGTTGAGCACGGGCTTCCGAGTCATTCGGCTGCAAGCTTAAGAAAGTTGTTAAAGCCTCTATACCTTTAGCTTGCCACTGAGGACGATAACTACCTAAAAAGCCGAGGGTTTTTAAGGCGAGTTGGTTGCTGGGGTCTTGGGTGATGACATTTTGGTAGGTCGCCCAAGCATCCGCATCCCGTCCGGCGCGACGATAGCTAATTCCTAAGCCTAATTTAGCGGTTAATGATTGTGGATCGCTTTTTAGGTATTGTTGGAACACCGCGATCGCTTGATTAACATTTCCTTGTCCTAATAACGAAAATGCTTTTTTCAAGCCACTAGGTAACTGAGCAGATGTCGCAACGCCAACATTAAACCACAAAGGTAGGCTGACTAAGTTGGTCAACAGTAAAAAGTAAAAAGGCAAAAACAAGATCTTTGTCCATCTTGCCCTTGTCAGACGAGTTCTTGTTTGCGGCTGACTCATGGCGTGATTCTCCCTTGTGGAGATACATCAAAATCAGTTCTAACTCTGACTCCGAAAACAGCATCAGAAAAGCCACTGCGTTCTTGAACCGAAAAACCCAACCGCAAAGTTGGGAGAAATTTGAAATCGTAAAAGAGTTCTACGACATCCGGTGTTTTATCACGAGAAGAACGTAAAGCCTCGTTGGATAAGCCGCGTCCATAGGCAATACCAATGCGGTCATCGGTCGTAAATACATCCAAGGCACTAGCACCCAGAAGATATGTATCCGCCGCACCTCTGTTTAAATCGCGGTTGAAATAGCGACCGTAGCGTCCAAATAACCCTAAGCTGAGATTGGGAATAAAAACTTCGGTGTTAATTCCATAGGATTCTTCCCGATCTCCTTTTTGTGGCCCGAAGATAGTATTAGCTGAGTTGCGCGAGAGTCCGTAACTTTGAAGAAAACTGTCGCGCGATCCGGCATCGCGATCGGTGGCATAGGTACCGCGAATAATCGCATTGCCGTAACGAACACCTACTTCCCCGGCAAATCCATCTAAGGCAAAATCACCAGCCTTGGCTGACGAGGAAAAGATGGCGGCTTTAGCTTCAATATTGTCTGTCACACTCCAGTTAACTAATAAACCGGGGCGCGAGGAAATGCCGGTGGCTGCTAGTGCCGGATTTGTCTGGAATTGTTGGTTGAAAAACTGACTAGCCCCATCTTTGGCAAAGCTATTGCGATCAAAATAAGATGTCAAATCTAATTGACCGATCGCAAAGCGCAAATTGGGATAATTTGGTAGCGAAGTCGCCAAATATAACTCATTGATGTTCACACCCTGATTGCGGGAGTCAGCAAAAATGCCGCCAGCACTTGTGAAGTCCAATGTCGCACCAACTACTGCTTGCGGAGTGAGTGGGTATAATCCTGATACTCGTGCTCTGCCGCCAGATTGACTACCTTGAGTTAAATAAACTCCTTGCAAGTGTAATACTGGTTGCCGCAAAGCTTGAGTTCGCAATGGACGACCGGCTTCACTGGCAGTAGCTGATGGTGTGGTCGTCGAGGGTGTTTTCTGGGGTTGAGAGCTGCTTGGGGCTGTGAAATCTTGTGTATATGGGACGTTGGGTAGTGGAGGAAGTCCGGCTGTGGTTGGCGATGGGGAGGGTACTCCAATGACTTCTGTCTCACCACCGATGGAAATTGGCGTTGTTGAAGCATTGGTGCCCACAATTGGCGGTAAAGGAACTAGATTCGTTGCGGCGACACTATGTTGGGGCGCTGGAACCTTGATGCTTCGCTGCGGTTGGGAATGACGACGACCACTTCCGTTTGTCATCTCGTGAATGAAAGCATTTTCTAGTTGCTTGACATCACCTGGTTTGGTGGTTGATTGAACAATTTGTGGAACTCGAATCGGACTCGTTACTTCCGTATTGATACTAAGATTGGAGTTATCTGGCGGTGGTGGTAATGCTTGTACGCTAGTGGGGCTAGTCGGCGCATTGGGTACAGGCAAAGGATTTGTTGTACTTGCAAGCCCTGTTTGTCTATCGGTTACTCCTGATCCAAAGGTCGGCGTTTCTTGAGCCAAAACCGATGGAATTTCACTTACTCCAAGTACCCAAAGGATCGGAACAGCGATTGCTGTACTCAGAAAATTGGTGAAAACGAATTTGTGACAATTAAATATTTTTTGGCCCATTAGCCTATTTTTTTATGCTCGTAAATTATCATCTTGTCAGCTGCCGCCACTTTAGCAAAGAATGTGATATTTTCCGCCTTTAGGGTACAGGTTTTTTTATCGGCGATCGGCGGCAACTTTGACAACCCAATATATACGTAAATTGAACTTAATATCGCAATTCCCAATTGAGAGCTAAACATCCTGTTGGGTATGAAAGGTTGCTGGTAACGTACCTTTGACTAAAGTTAGATACGTAAACATTACGTAAAGTACCAACTTAATAATTTTGGTAAGTTAGGCTTTGCTTACATACCCGACAAAAATGCGCGGATCTCAAATAGGATTGCTATAGTTACATACTATAGATTAAGCGAAAAATCGCTCTTTACTGATTTTCACGTTGATCTTTTTGATGATTTTGTGAGAAAAAATGCGAAATTTATCTTTACGCGGTGTATATGCCAGTTCCTGTGTCCTTTTAGCTTTAAGTTACGGTTGTTATCGTGCAGTTGAACCAGATACGGAGTTGAAAATTAATAGCGTTCAGCAGTCTGGAAGTCCAGGCACTTATCAGATTACTGGTATGACCAACTTGCCTAACTCTAGTAGAATTACGATTGCCGCAGTTCGATATTTACGCTCACCATCGAGTGAAACATCTCAGCCAAATATTACATACACAATTTTGGCTCGTCAAGGTGCTGAAGTTAATCAAGGTAAATGGCAAACTACTTTAAACTTGTGGCAGTCATCACCAGATGGTAGTCATCAGGAAGCTTGGCAAAGCGTATCGCCAACCGCATTAGCATTAACTCCAGTGAATCAAGTGAATTTTATCGCCACTTTTGATGCTGCCAGCCAGCCTCGACAAAAAGAACCATTACCATTGCCAACACTGAAAGGTCAGTTGGTCAAATTTGCTGAAGATGGCGAAGCTTACCTTCAAGTTAGTCAAGGTTTAGACTTGGCATCACCGCCTTTAAAGACACCACCAATACAGGTTTCACAAATCAATAATAGTCGGGATAGCTCTACGGAGTCAGAACAAGTGAATTTGTCCCAGCCAGCACAACCAGTCAAAGCGGGTGCAACTAATTCAGTAATTTCACCGTCAGAGATTTTACGGTAATTAACAGCGCTTAACTGCCATTAAAGCCAGCAAGTACAATTGCTGCTGGCTAAACAGCATGAATTAAAAAGCAATTTTCTGGGATTGTCGTAAAAACTGCACCTGATGAACAGAAGGGTATGTTGCTTCAATGTGGAAGCTTGCTGGCACTGTCATCGCCGGGGTTGGTTGGTTTACCTGCAAAGCGTTTTGAATAGCTTGCATTTGAGCAATCAATTCTTGAAGTTGTTTTTGCATGTCTTCCACAGGTGCGACTGCTGCTTGCCCAGTCGTTGCGGGTAATTGTTGCCTGGTACCATAGGCGTGGAAGGTTTGTGCCGAAGGAAATGCCGCCGTCGCCGCTTGCACTGTTGGTGAGACTGGAAGTGCCGAGGCTGAGGTTAATGGTTCTACTGGTACTGGTGTTTGCATCACCGCCGGTTGAGACACAGGTACTGGTAAGTTTTGATTACCAACATGCGGTAGGCTTTCATCTTCTAAAAAGGCACCCAGTCCAAAAGCCTGCAATCGTGGCTGTGACAGTTTGATTTCCTTCAGTATTTGTTCTTTTTCTTTTAGGTGCTGCTGGAGAGTAGATACCTGTTGTTCATATTCATCTGACTGCCGTGAAGATTGCCGCCAGCCGAGAGTGCTAGCTGTCGCAATTCCGGCTACAGCGCTTAAGAGAGTCGCTAATGCTAAGTAGGGCGAAGCCACGTCTCTGACTTTGCCTTGAAAAACCGGATCTTCATGGAGTTTAATTACAATCTGCTCAGAACCGATTGCCGCTAGGGGTAAGCTCATGGCTGAAAAAACTGCGACAGAAACCACAACAGAAGGTAGAAAAATTCTTGTCAGGGGAGATAGGGTCATATTTAAAATTTGTGAACGTAAATGGATCGCGTTGTTTGACAAGGAAAAAGCTAGCGGATTTCGGAACCTCGAATGACCTTAGTTGGTCAATATATGCATGTATGCCATTCACTCATTAGTGTTTGCTGTGGTTTATACAAATTATTCTCTTTTCTATATACAACGCATAAAGACACTGGCAAAATAATTAAAGATTTGGTAAAACTAGCCACCTAACACTGAAGTACATTGGGGCTACACTACGCTCAATATTCGAGATTTTCCTGCTTAATGAGCCTTTAGGAATAATACATTACTAACGCCATGTTATATACATAGGCAGTCGGATATTGAATATGTATATCTTAGTTATTATGTCAAGTTGCTATTTGATTGCCTGCTAATCACAGTGCAAAACCAAAGTACTACACTTAGTGCATCCTAGTTACCATCAGTCATGAAAGTATTGGCTGACCATTTCCTTTCTTAAAGTTATCAATATCTACTGAATAATAACTTTACAATTTTTTATCAAGATAGATATTTCGGTATTTACTGAATAAAATAGTAAAGATTTTGTTGTTAAAATACGCAACAATACTGAAGTCGATCTTTGACTAAGAGTATTCAATATATAATGATATGTATAATAAATTTAGCAACGCAATTAACTCATTCCGATCTCACAAACTTCCGGCAAATTGGTTGTTTCTAAGGCGAAAAAAGCCGAAATTCAACTTTTATCGGCAAATAATCACATATTTACTAGCTTTATGGCTATTTGCGAGCATCTGGGCTAAATTACCTTTCTTGCCAATTGAACAAGTGAATGCGGCACAGACAATCGCTTTACCCCTTTCCACTAGTGGAGCTAAAATCCTTGATGCTCATGGTACACAGGTTGTACTCCTCGGTGTCAACTGGTTTGGGATGGAGACAGATTTGCACGTTCCCCACGGTTTGTGGAAGCGAGATTATAAAGAAATGCTGGCACAGATCAAGGGCTTGGGATATAACCTTGTTCGCTTGCCTTTCTCTGTGGAAGCAATGCAACAAATTAACATCAGTGGCGTTGACTTTCTCCTTGGCAGTAACAAAGAGCTTCAAAATAAAATGCCGATCTTTGTAATGGACGCGATCGTTAAAGAAGCTGAACGGCAAGGATTATTAATTCTGCTCGACTGTCACGGCTTAAAAGATCATCATATTGGTGAATTATGGTACGGAGACGGTTTCCGCGAAGCTGACTGGATCAACACTTGGATGCAGCTAGCCTCTAGGTATAAAAGCCATCCGAATGTGATCGGCGCAGATTTGAAAAACGAACCGCACGGTGTAGCTAGCTGGGGTACTGGTAATCGCTTGACTGACTGGCGATTGGCTGCTGAACGAGTTGGAAATGCGATTCTCTCAGTTAACCGGAATTGGCTGATTGTGGTAGAAGGAGTGGAGAAGAATGTCCCTGGTCAAAAATTACCTATCCACTGGCAAGGTGGAAATTTAGAAGGTGTAAGACGTTACCCTGTCCGTTTATCTCAACCACATAAGTTAGTTTACTCAACCCATGAATACGGGCCAGGAGTTCATCAACAACCTTGGTTTAGCGATCGCACCTTCCCCAAAAATCTCGCGAATATTTGGGAAAAAGCATTTTACTATATATCCCGCGAGGAAATTGCGCCAATTCTGATTGGTGAATTTGGCGGTAAAAGGGTAGACAAATCACCAGAAGGTATTTGGCAAAATGAGTTTATTAAATTTATCGCTAGTAAAAAGTTAAGTTTTGCTTATTGGTCGTGGAATCCGAATAGTGCGGATACTGGCGGCATTTTACTCGATGATTGGAAAACTGTCAACCAACCTAAGCAAGAAATGCTCTCTCGGCTACTAAAGTCTCGTAGTTTTATCACCCATCGTTAGCTCAACTTAGACAATGGGAATACTAAATCCAGGAGGAACTCATAGCACTCTCAGCGAATGAGTTTGTACAGATATTACCTGGATGAATCAGAATTCCCATAAAAATTTAGTTTCTGTCTTTAATTTTAAACGCTTTCAATGGTGGTTATTCTTGATACCACTTATCTTGTTCCTTCCCGCAGGCGTAGGTGTATGGGGCGTAATACAGATACTCTATCTACCAGAGCTCCCTAACTGTGAATCAGAAACGTCATCAGATGCCGCTGCGGCACGTTTTTACTGCGCTTACAAGCTGGCTGATGAGCAAAATGCAGATAAATTACACCAAGCGATTGAACTGGTGAATACTTTGCCAGCCGATCATCCGCTGCGCCGTGATAGCGATCGCTTGATCTCGTTGTGGTCACAAAAAATCTTACGTTTAGCAGAAAATACTTTTCAAGCGGGAGATTTAAGTAAAGCAGTAGATATGGTGAAACTGATTCCCGATCATCTTCCTATATACCAGTTAGCAAATGAGCGTAGCAAACAATGGCAGTCTATCTGGTCAAAATCGGAAACAATTTACAAAGACTCTGCGGCTCAAATTGAAAGTGATGACAAAGACAAGTGGTATCTGGCGTTGACCAAAGCTAAAAAGTTATGGCATATAGGAAATAATTATTGGGGAACAACCAAATATCAGGAATTAGCCTATCTGGTTCAGGATGCTAAAGAGAAAAAAGAGCAGCAGCAGAAAATGGCAGCTGAGTTAAAAGCTCAAGCCGCTGCAACACCAGACTCGAATATTTCTAACCTAGACTCTTCCGATCAGGCTCTGAAAAAATGGCAGCAGGAACAAGACGCCCAAGATCTAGCTCAACTTCAGAAAGCTCAAAAAATAGCCAGTAGTGGCAAGAATGACGATCTGCGAGAGGCAATTAGTGAGGCATATATGGTTGCTTCTCAACCTCACTATCAAGAAGCTCAAAAGCTGATTGCAAACTGGCAACAGCAAATGGACAACACTGAAGATAAAGCCTCTCTCAAGCGAGCGCAGGATCTGGCAAGTCACAATGATGTAGCATCTTTGAAAACTGCTATTAGTGAGGCGCATTCAATTAATAGCGGACATTCTCTTTATTCAGAAGCAAATCGCCAAATTGAACAATGGAATAACCGCATATCTAAGCTGAATCAAGCTAATCAGCCAGAAGTAAGTTCCGATCGCCTTTCAATACCGGCTGAATTGCCAATTAAAGAAATTCAACCGATAATCAATTCGGAAGTTCCTCAAATTAGTCCTAATCCACCAGTAAATGTGACGCCGTTCAAGAAGGTACGTAATTAACCACAAAGCACGGATTTCTCACTTGTGATAAAAAATAGTTAGCATGAGCAAAATTGAAGAGTATTAAGTAACGCTTTATCATTTAGTGCTGAATATTACTCACATTTTGAATACCAGTTTTGGTAAGTACTGCCCTCTGAACAGGTTCTGACCATAACACTTACATAAAGAGTGAAATTTGGCTCAAGTTGAGGATTTCATGACTTTATACTCGCACGTTGATGGGAGGCGATCGCATCACACTCTACTGAAGCCAGTACGCATAAAAAGCCTTGGCATGATCGCGCTCATTCTCAAAAGAAAGTATTATCATCCACAAATATTTCGATTGCTGCTAAACAAACTTGAGTAACTAGCAGCATAAATATTGTTGAAACTGCATAAGTTACAGTCAGAAACTGAAGTGCTGTTTCAGATGCAATGTTAGTGTCCATTGTTTTGTCTCCTGATAAAAAAGTAAATCGAGATTTGTTTTCTTATAGGGATTATTAAAATCGACTTATGCACTAAGCTCCTATCGCGCTACACCAAATCCGCTAATATCTCGGCGATTCCCTTCGGGATAGCTTTGCTTCACGCATGACGGCTAAACGGATCTTATGTGGAGGATTACTGAAGAATAGCGATCGTCGGTGGGAGAGGAGAGCGATCGCATCACGCTCTACTGAAGACAAGCGAGCGCACCACCAAATCGGCGAATATTCTCAAAACACGCGTCGTATTGGAGAGGAAGGTATAGGGCTAAAGCATATAGTGAGAGTAGGGCTGTTGACTGCGATCGCATGGCGAGTGATTCAAATCACAGCGACAAGCTTGTCATTACCATTATCAAAGAGAAGATAAAGATTTATTTTCTGCAAATATTCATCTACCAAGGGTTGCATCATGTCTCGTTTTGATAGGGATACAGTTAAAACTTTAAATCGTATTGCAGCGCAAAAGATTCTCGAAAAAATGAGAGATTTAAGGATGTCGTCAACTGAAAACTTTAAGAGACGGTGGATTTGGGAATTGTTGCAAAATGCACATGATAAAGCTGCAATTGATTTTCCAGATGAGCAAGTTACAGTTTCTATAAAACTTACTCAAACATCTTTAGAATTTAAGCATAATTATAGTTATTTTACAGACAAAAATGTTGAAGGAATAATTCGTCAAATTAGTTCTGAAGACAAAGATTGGGGACAAGTCGATGAAAGCAAAACGCCAAAAACTATAGGGAGATTTGGTACGGGATTTTTAACAACGCATTTACTTTCAGAAAAAGTAAAAATAAGCGGTTTATTTAAACATGAAGAAAATGCTTTTCATCAATTTACTTTTTCTCTCGACAGGAGCGGTAGAGAATTACCACAACTTATTGACAGTATTTCTAAGTCTTTCCAAGAAGCCAACACAAAATTAAATAATTCGCCTAAACTTAGAAGTCCAAATTCCAGTGTTTGTAACACTACCTTTCAATATGAGCTTGATAACGGAAGTATATCTGTGGCAAAGATAGGGTTAGATGATTTGGAAAATGCCCTTCCTTATACTTTGATTTTTATTAATAGAATTAAATCTATTCAGATAGAAAGGGATCAAAATATCATAATTTATGAAAAAAAAGAATCTCTAGACTTGACAGATGAAATTAAGCTTGTTGAATTTAATAAAATTAAAAACGATAAAATTGAAAAGCTATACTTTGCCTGCATATCAAAAAACAACACTAGCATAAGTATTCAAATTATACAAAATGAGAATCAAGTATCTCTTCATACTTTTAATAATAAATTGCCTAAACTTTTTTTAGGATTTCCTCTGATTGGAACAGAGAAATTCAATTTTCCTACTGTTATAAATAACTCATTTTTTGAGCCGACAGAACCAAGAGATGGCATTTTTATCACAGACAAGCAAGAAGCAAGTATAAATAATAACAAGCAAATTATAGAAGAAGCAATTGATTTATATTTAATTCTTTTAAAATATGCTACAAGTAATAATTGGCAAAATTTATATATATTAGCAAATACAAGTTTACCCGAAGAAAAAGAGTAGGTTTCGATAAATTGGTACAAAAATAGCGTACAACGACCTTTAAGGTATAGTTTGTTACAGAGTGAAATTGTCTATACTCATAATTCAGAATGCCCGAAAATTAAACTCGAAAAAGCATTCTTTCCATATAGCAAGTCAAAATCCAAAATATTTGAAATTTGGAACTTTGCAAATTCACTTTGGAGTGACCATTTACCAAAAAAAGAACATCTTGAACATTGGTATGAAATAATAGATAGCACATGGGAAAAAGATTTACATTTGAATTTAAAAAAACTTGTTTCTTGTGTAGCTGATTTTTTAAATGTCACTAGATTGGCAGAACGCATCCGTCAATCAGAAAGCTCAACACTGGATTGGTTAAATAAACTTATTGGCTTTGTATTATCAGAAGAACAAGACTTACTAAAAGATTTTGCTATTATTCCGAATCAGCATGGAGAGTTTAAGAAGAGAGAGCAGTTGTGGACAGATACAAATATTCCAGAAGAGCTTAAAGATGCATTAAAAATATTGCAGGAAGATTGGCGCGACAAGCTCAAGCATAATCAGATTACTAGCTGCAATTTAAGTATCGCAAAATCCATTAACGATATTGTTGAACATACAAATAAAATTATCAAGCAAAATCAACATCCAAGCCTTAAAGAAGCTGTTCTAGAACTTATTAGTTGCTTTTCTAGTAATCATAAATCGAGTGACGACCGACTTTTGAAGTTTGCAAAGGATTTTTATAATTTAGTACCTGACAAGAAAATATTGACCGAGTGGACACCTAATATATGAGAAGAGTCGCGTAAATGGTTTATCCATAAACTATGCAGCGACATTGAAAGCAAGAAAGACACTTTCAACTTAGAAATTTATTTAAAACAAGAGTCTTTAGGCTGGTTAAGCGAATTTATTATTTTCCTTAATGAAGAAAAAATATGTAGCTACTTTGATGAATATGCAATTTTACCAAATCAAAATGGCGATTTATTTAAGAGAAAGAATCTATTCTTAGACGAAAAAATAGATGATGTTTTGAAAGATATTTTAGAAGAATTAGGTTACAATTATCGCAGTGAATTACTAGCGGTTAAAATCATACTAAATATTGAAGGTAGAACTCGTAGTCCAAAAAATGCAGCAAGCGAAATAGTTGAAAGAGTACAGAATATTTTGAGAAATGAGGGTATAGGAGCAAGACAAGAGACAACTAAACAAGTTTTTGAAAAGCTTTTACTATGGTTTCACGAACATGAACCTCTAGCGAAGGATATTTTTGGTGACTTATACGAAAAACGCCATCGATTAAGAAGTGACGAAGAGATTATTGCAGACATTAAATTTAGACAATCACTCTTGAATAATGCAAATGATTATACTGAGCAAGAAATTTTACAGTTAATTAATACACCAAGGGCTGAATTGACTCAAATTCCTGAAGAGGAATTACAAAAATTTGAGCGCTGGAAACAAGCAGAAAACAAAGGTATTCTAGAAAAAGATGAAGTTTTTGATTCAGCTAATCCACAGCAAATATTAATTCGTTTGGGTATTTATTCACTTGAACATCTTGAAAAAGCTAAGACACTGCTGGCAGGCACAGCAGTATATGAATCACTTCATCATATCTCAACTAACTCAGTGGAGTATTTCCGCTGTGTACGGGATTTAATCGAACGAGCTAAAAAGAATGTAAAAACGTATTTAAGCACTGATCCAGATTACAACTGCGATCGTTGGGCTGAAGAAGATTTCACTGTAATCAAGGGAGTAACAAAAAATGATCTACCTATGAAAATAGTTGTTAGACCTTCTGATGAACGACAAGTTATCATTTTTTATGACTCAGAGTTTAATGCATTAGAAAGTCCTAATACTGAACTTTGGATTGATAATAACATTAAGCAAGAGATTTTAACTTTGGGAAAAGTTTTGAAGTATACTGGAATAAATCGTATCCCACTGTAGAGGTTAAAAAATCTGTTATTTTTACAGAGAAACTAAAAAATCAAGCCGTTTGTGGCTCATCTACGATCGTAAGACTTTCTATGCTTTCATTATCTGTAAGGTTAATCACTGAGTGCGATCGCACTCCCCATCTCACACCAAATCCGCCAATATATCCGTCATCTGATAAGTGCAACTTCTGCCGATTATCGTCATATACGCGGATTCTAGAAGATAAATCTCCCTCTCTGGCTGAATGCTTATATTTGTACTGCTGGTTGGTTGTGCGTTGCCGTGATCTAGTGCGATCAGGATTATTTCCGCACTATCTATTTTACTCACAGAACAGGAGCTGATTGTTGACCATAGGGCGTAAGTGTTAACTCTGGCGTTGAGCGATCGCCTCTCGGCTCCGTCTGTGCTTGCTACAGAAACAGGCGCCGTATTCGCGTAGAACCTAAAAGAAGTTACTAGATCTGTTACCAACTAATTTCCCGTCGCTGCATTTTTAATAATTTAAGGCTTGTCGTGCCAAGAGTCTTTGGGGTAATAATAGCAGCTGCGACTAATTGCAGATGCATCACCCGCGCTAAAGATTAGTGATCAGGGTCGAGGACATAGCTCGAACGCTCCGGTAACTTTTTTTAAGATCTAGGTTAGATCTTGATGTGGCGTTGGGCAATATATTACGATTACAGTGAATAGTACAAAAATACTGTTTTTATAAATTCATGCGTGCGATCGCCCCGTTTTATTTGTACCTGAGCGTCAGTTGTCTTTATTATCAGTCTTTTCAAAGGGCGATGTCTGGGGCGTGCGGAGCCATTGCATAATTTTTACCTGTTTTTCTGACTGCATATATTTGTCCCCTTTAATTATCCAATAGAGCATCGATCCTCAAGTATTTATCAATAACCCTGTAATTACCGTGGATTATTAGCTAATAGGTTACTTAGATTTAACGGTTCTACCGCACCCGTTATGCAAAACAGGATTTAAAAGCCCCGGAAGGCTTGCCCTGCAAGCCTTTTATCGGAAATAACAGAAAGATGATTGATTTAAGAGCAAAAACCCTACCCTGTAAGACTTTCAGGCGAATGTTT